>CAZTIB010000106.1:0-24894 GCA_964613615.1 uncultured Chromatiaceae bacterium | reverse complement strand
ATTGTTTGGCCAAGATCGCGTCAGCTTCGATGAAGCGGGCCGCCTCAACCCGGACCACAACATCAAGGTCGCCTTTGGTCAGTGAGCCAGGGACCGCTGTGCCGCCGACGTGTTGGATCTCCGCCCAAGGCACGTGGTTATTCAATTCCGAGGCCACTGCGTCGTATAGCCTGTTGGCCCGCTCGAAGGCGGTAGGGTCGCTGGAGAAATGCACCAGTTCTGTCACGCGATGGCTAACAGCTGATTCTGCTGAGTTGGCTTTTGTTATTGGTGTCTCGCAGGATATTCATGGCTTGAATTTAGCTAGAAAGTCCCGTTCAGACAACTAGATGGAGTTTTGGTCAGGCGTCTGTCTGTTTCAGGCGCGCTCAGAAAGACTGCATCGACCGTGATTTGGGGAACAACGCGCCATATCTGTGTGTTTGAACTGGATATAGGGGGTTTGCTGACGTCAATTGTGGCCCTAGCCTGTGGTGCCGTTTCCCGAGAGTCATTGGCACGGTGCTGTGGACGATATTCCTCCTCCCTTGCAGATTCCGAGGGTCGGTTTTCTGCAGCAGCTTCGCGCCGCGATGCGGGGGCGGAATCTTGCTTACTCCACTGAGCAGACTTATGTGCATTGGATCCGCGCGTTTATTCGCTTCCACCGAATGCGCCACCCGGCCGAGATGGGCAGTGCGGAGGTAGATGAGTACCTGTCCTGGCTGGCGGTGGTTCGACGGGTGTCGCCGGGGACGCAGGCAATAGCGTTGAACGCGCTGGTCTTCTTGTACGACAAGTTCCTTGAGCAACCGCTGGGCGAGCTGCGCTATTCCCGGCCCAAGCAGAAGCGACGCGTTCCCCAGGTGCTGACCCATCGTGAGGCGCTGGAGATCATCAGCCATTTGAATTTGCCGTTCAGCCTGATGGCCCGGCTGATGTATGGCGCTGGGCTGCGCCTGATGGAAACCTGTCGCTTGCGGGTGAAAGACGTGGACTTTGGCATGCAGGAAATTCTGGTTCGCAGCGGTAAGGGCAATAAGGATCGTCGCACGGTTTTGCCGGCCTCCCTGGTTGGTGACCTGAAAGCGCAGATTGCGGACGTCCGTCGCCTGCACGCCTACGATCGCTCACGCGGTTACGGCGAAGTGCACATGCCCGCCGCGCTGGAGCGCAAGTATCCCCGGGCGGCCAGTGAGACGGGCTGGCAGTTTGTGTTTCCTGCGCGAGACGTGGCGCCGGATCCTGCTGATGGTGTATTGCGGCGTCACCATGTGCACGCCACTTGGGTCCAGCGCAAAGTGAAGACCGCCGTGCGCGCCAGCGGCCTTGCCAAACCCGCCAGCTGCCACACGCTGCGGCACAGTTTTGCCACCCGGCTGCTGGAGCGTGGTTATGACATCCGTACGATCCAGGAGTTGCTGGGGCACTCAGACGTGGCCACCACAGAGATTTATACGCACGTGCTGAACCGGGGTGGTCGCGGGGTCGTGAGCCCCATCGACGACTGACCTGCCGTCTCCCCCTGCTGCCCGGGTGGCTAAACCCGCCCGGTACTGGCCGGCAGTTCGTGCTCAGCGAGACGACTGCTGACCAGCGCGCCGACTTTGGCCACGGTGTCTCGCTTCACTGTGAAACACGGTGGCTTGCGCCGCAGTCCGGCCCAATTGCCCGTGGTCAGCACCTTGTCGAGGTAGGCTAGGTTGGCGTCTATCCATTCCATGTACGGGTTGCGGCCGTCGAACATGGGCTCCATGTATCGATAAGCGCGGTTGAACTGGCGGTTCATGCGCTGGAATGCCGCCTGGCGCCAGAAGCCGGGGGTCTTTCGCAGCAGGTCCAGACCAGACTCGTAGCGGGGGGAACCACCCACCGCGTCGCCGAAGGCGATGCCGGCCAGCACGAACTCGGCGTACAGGCGGTCACGACATTTTTCCAGGTAGCAGCGGTCGGCCATCTGCGCGAGCAGATCGGCGGTGCCGAGCAGGTGTCCCACGATGGTGTCGCTGGGCTCATCCATCTCGATCTCGTCTACACTGAATTCATAGCCGGTAAAGTGCACCAACTGGCCCGCGATTTCGGCGAGATGCCCGAGCCCCAGTTCGGGCAAGTACGCTTGCAGAAATTCCGAACTGCGTGACACGTGCCAGTTAGTAAACTGGGCTCCGTTGGCCCAGCGCGGTTCGTCCGTGCGCCGAATGTAGCCGGAATCGTGAAACAGCGCGGACATGAGCCCCAGCATCGCCCGTTCACCGCCCAGGTGATCTGTGCCCTTGGCACTCTTCTCGTAGCCGGCCAGCAGCCGGGCCATGGCCAGCGTCATATCCAGGGTGTGCTGCCGGTCGTGATACACCGTATCGCAACCCACATAGCCGGGAAAATCTCCGTCGAACAGCCGTTCATAGTCGTGAAAGGCCATCCACAGCGGGTCGAAGCTCGCGCCCGGAAAGGTCTCGTGAAACAAGGTCGCCACCGCGTCACGCACCGCATCCGGTGAGCTGACGCGCACCGTATTGGTCACGTCAAATTCATTGCGGCGATCAGGTAGCGGGCCGGTCACGTTCAGGTCTCGTTGAAATCCACGTACACGGGGGCATGGTCGGATGGGCGCTCCAGGCGTCGGGGTTTTGCATCAACGCTGCTGGCCGTGCAGTCTTTGGCCAGTTCCGCAGAAACCAGTAACAGGTCGATGCGCAGCCCCAGCTTGCGGCGGAAGGCGGCTGCCCGGTAGTCCCACCAGCTGAACACTGCATCTGGCTGCTCGAAGATCCGGAAGCTGTCCTCCAGGCCAAGGGACAGAAGGCCCGCCAGGCGTTCGCGCTCCGGTGCACTGCACAACACCTTGTCGCGCCAGGTTTCCGGATCGTGAACGTCGCGGTCGTCGGGTGCGATGTTGAAGTCCCCCATCACCACCAGCCGCGGATAACGTGCCAGTTCTTCTTGTAAATACGTCTGCAAGGCGTCGAGCCATTCGAGCTTATATTTATATTTGTCAGAGCCTACGCTTTGCCCGTTCGGTACGTAAAGGTTTATGACCCGTAATTCACCATAAGTCGCCGCAATTACCCGTTTTTGTGAATCAGTGAACCCCGGCAGGTCCAGGCTGACGTCTTCTGGCGCCTTGCGAGACAGCAATGCGACGCCGTTGTAGGTCTTCTGGCCATTCGCCACAGCGTGATAGCCGGCGGCCTGAAAAGCCTCTGCCGGAAAGTCAGCCGTGGGCATCTTGATTTCCTGCAGCCCGAGCACGTCCGCCGCCTGGTCGTGCAGCCAGTTGCTCACGTGCTCCTGCCGCACCCGCAGGGAGTTCACATTCCAGCTGGCAACCCGCATGATTCAGGCCGGGCCGGCCGCGGGGGGCGCTTCGGGCAGGATCCCGTTTTGCTGCAGCAGGGGTTCCACCTGCGCCGGCCGGCCGCGAAAGGCCTCGAAGGCCTTGCCAATTTCCACCGTGCCGCCCACTTCCAGAATTTCTTCGCGAAAGCGCTGGGCGAGTTCCGCGTCGAAGATGCCGCCGGCCTCGAAAGCGGACCATGCGTCGGCGGCCAGCACTTCTGCCCACTTGTAACTGTAGTAGCCCGCCGCATACCCGCCGCCGAAAATATGTGCGAAGGCGTGGGCAAAGCGGTTGTATTCCGGGTAGCGCACCACGGCCACGCGCCGGCGGACCTCTTCGAGCACTCGGTCCAGGCGGCTGCCGCGCCGTGGGTCAAATTCTGCGTGCAACCGCATGTCGAATATTGCGAATTCGAGCTGGCGCACCATCTGCATGCCGGCCTGAAACACGCGCGACGCGCGCAGTTTATCCAGCAGCTCTGACGGCAGCGGTTCGCCCGTTTGGTAGTGGCCGGAAAAAGACCGCACCACGTCGGGTTCCCACGCAAAGTTCTCCATGAACTGGCTGGGCAATTCCACTGCGTCCCACGGCACTCCGTTGATGCCGGCCACGCTGGGATAAGCCACGCGGGTCAACACGTGGTGCAGCGTGTGCCCGAACTCGTGGAACATCGTCAGCACTTCGTCGTGGTTCAACAGGCAGGGTTTGGTGGCTGTGGGGCCAGCGAAATTGCACACCAGGTGCGCCACCGGAATCTGCCGCCGGCCGCCGTAGTCGCGGCGGTTCAGGCATTCGTCCATCCACGCGCCGTTACGCTTGTCCTTGCGGGCGAACAGGTCGGTAAAGAAACCGCCTACCGCTTCGCCCTCTGAATTCAGCAACTGGTAATAACGTACCTCCGGCCGCCAGGTGTCGACGCCTTGCTGCTCTTCAACCCGCAGTCCGTATACGCGTGCGACCAGCGCAAACAGGCCGTCTAGCACACGGTCCAGCGGGAAGTACGGGCGCAACTCGTCGTCCGACACGCTGTAACGCTCCTCGCGCAGTTTTTCGGAATAGAACGCGATGTCCCACGCTGCCAGCGCCTGGCCGGCGAAGCGCTCCAGTTCCTTGAGTTCGCGCTCGGCGGCGTTGCGGGAGCGGTCGGCCAGCTCCTCCAGGAATTCCATGACCTCGGCTACAGAGGCGGCCATCTTCGACGCGAGCGAATACTCGGCAAAATTGTCGAAACTCACCAGCTGGGCCGCTTCGTGGCGCAGCGCCAGGATCTTTTCGATGACTTCGGTGTTGTCGAACTCGGTGCCAATCTCGGCGCGGTCGGATGCCCGCGTGCTCCATGCCCGGTAAAAACGGTGCCGCAGGTCCCGATTCTCCGCGTGGGTCACCACTGCTATGTAGGTGGGTTGGTCGAGCCGGAACAGCCATCCCTGCTGGCCGGCTTCTGCGGCCTGGGCCGCGGCCTGCTCCAGGGTTGCGGCTGGCACACCGGTCAGCGAATCTGCGCTGGTTTCGTGCCAGCTCCACGCAGCCATCGAATCGAGCACGTTCTGGTCGAAGTTCGCCTGCACCTGGGCGAGCTCTTCCACCACCGTCTTGAAACGCTGCTTGCGATCTTCCGGCAAGTCCACGCCCGAAAGATGAAAATCGCGCAGCGCAAGTTCCAGCAATCGCGCCGCCGCCCGATCTTTGTCGTTGCGATTGGCGGCCTGGCGATACAGCGCGTAGACGCGCTCGTCCTGTGCCAGTTCGGTCTGGTAGCGGCTGAGCAACGGCAGGCATTTGTTGTAGGCCGTGCGCAGTTCTGGTGAGTTCGCCACACCGTGCAGGTGGCTCACCGGCGACCAGGCCTGCTGTAGCCGCTCGCCCAGCTCTTCCAGCGGTAGCACGCTGTCGGCGAAGTCGCCGTCGCCCGGCGCGCTGGCGAGAATTTCATCCAGACGGGCGCGGTTTTCGTCGAGCACCTGCCTGACAGCGGGCTCCACGTGTTCGGGCCGGATCTGGCTGAAGCTCGGCAGATCGTGGCTGTCGAGGAGAGGATTAGACACGTTGTTGGCCGGGCCGGAAGATTTTCGATCCTATCACAGGGCCCGGCGCTCACTTAAACTCGTGAATCCTACTTTTTGTGATGCAAACCGATATGAGCGACAGCTACGATCTGGTGGTAATTGGCGGTGGCAGCGGCGGTCTGGCCGCGGCCCAGCGGGCGGTGGAATACGGTGCGACGGCGGCCGTCATCGAACGCGGTCGCCTGGGCGGTACCTGCGTGAACGTGGGTTGTGTTCCGAAGAAAGTCATGTGGAATGCTGAGTCGCTGGCCCACGCTTTTCACGATGCGCGCGACTACGGTTTCGCGGTGCCGCCGCACATCGCGCACGACTGGGCCGCGTTAAAAGCTCGGCGTGACGCCTACGTCGAACGCCTGAATGGAATCTACGCACGCAATCTCGACAACAAGAACATCCCGCACATTGCCGGCACCGCGCAGTTCAAAGATGCTCACACGGTGCAAGTGGGCAACCGGGAGCTGACGGCATCACACCTGATTATTGCAACCGGCGGGCGGCCGTCGATCCCCGACCTGCCGGGCGCAGAGCTGGGCATTGATTCCGACGGCTTCTTCGAACTCGAGGCTCTGCCGAAGCGCGTGGCCATAGCCGGCGCGGGCTACATTGCGGTGGAATTCGCCGGCATGCTGCAGGCACTCGGTGCCGAGGTCACGCTGTTCTTCCGCTACGACAGCATATTGCGCAGCTTTGACGCGATGCTGCAGGAGAGCTTGCTGGAGTCACTGGCGGCTGACGGTATCACGCTGGTACCCCGCACGATTCCCGCCGCGCTGGAGGGTGGGCCGGGTGACATCCACCTGCGCAGCGAAGCCGGCGCAGAGCACGGCCCCTTCGACTGCTGGATCTGGGCCGCCGGCCGGGTCCCGGAGACCGACAAGCTGGGCCTAGACGCGGCCGGCGTGGCCACAGACAAGCGGGGCTTCGTGCCCACTGATGAGTACCAGGTGACGAACGTCGACCACATCTACGCCGTGGGCGATGTCACCGGCCGCGCGCAGCTCACGCCGGTGGCCATCGCGGCCGGCCGCCGCCTGGCCGACCGGGTGTTCGGCGGCATGGCCGGCCGCCACCTGTCCTACGAGAACATCTCTACGGTGATCTTCACGCATCCGCCCATCGGCACCTGCGGGATGACTGAAGCTGAAGCGCGCCAAGCGCACGGCGACGCGGTGAAAACCTATACGTCGGACTTCGTGCCGTTGTTCTACGGTGTCACCGATCAAAAACCGCGCACGCGGATGAAGCTGGTAACGGTGGGTGAAGAAGAACGCGTGACGGGTCTGCACGTCATTGGCCCGGGTGCCGATGAAATGATGCAGGGCTTCGGCGTGGCGATAAAGATGGGAGCGACGAAAACGGATTTCGACAATACCGTGGCCATTCATCCCACCAGCGCGGAAGAGTTTGTCACGATGCGCTGAGCCCGATCAGCTGCCGATACTCCGAATGAGCAACGCAATGGCCGCGGCTGTCGACACGCTCAGCACCACCGGGCGCGACGCCAGCTGGTCCAGTCGATGGCGCAGGCGGTTCGCCACCCAGTAGCCGGCCAGGAAGCCCGGCATCAGCGCAAAGCCGGAAAGCATCTCGGTGCCGCCGAAGCGCCCGAACACGGCCAGCGCGACCAGTATCAGCAGCGACGCAAACGTGTAGATCAATGCCAGCGTCGACCGCACGCGTGCCCCGCTGGCGTGCTGATAGAGAAGCGCGATGACCGGCGCGCCGATGCCGGAACTCGCACCCATGGTGCCGGCCACGCCGCCGGCCACCAAGGCGCTCAAACGATTCAGGGGTAAATCCAGGCCGGAAGTCGTTACCGCAATGCCCAGCAGGATCACGATCGCAAACACGATGCCGAGCTGGTCTGCCGGCACGATGGAAATGATCCAGGCGCCCAGCGCGCAGCCTGGCAACAGGCCCATGAACATCGGTGCCAGGTTGCCGCTGTCGATGGCGCCGCGCTCGCGCCAGGCCATGATCCCGGACAGCACCAGGCTGCCGAATATCAGCGGCCCGGGCACCAGGCCGAGATCGATGAAAGCCAGCATCGGGACCATCAGGAAACCGGCACCCACCCCGCTGGCAGCCTGCACGATGGAGCCGATGGCGATCGTGGCCGTGGCGGCCACGAACTCAAACAGGGTCACGAGGGCCGGCCGTGATTGCGCCCACTACCGGCAAGGCAGGCGTTACCCGGAGCGACCGCCCGGACCGAACAGGTACCAGGCGATAACACCAATTACCGGCAGCAACAGCACGACCACGATCCACACGGCCTTGATTACTACGTCTTTCGAACTCTTCGCGATTTGCAGAATCGCGTAAATATCCAGGAACAGGACCAGGATGCCGAGAATTCCCTGTACTTCCATCTCTACCTCTCAAAGTGCCCCGGAAGCTACGGATCACGGTGTCGCAAAGTGACTGGCGTGGCGGCGCGCGCGCGCCGCCAGCCAAAGATAGCATGTAGCCGCGATGCCGGAAGAGCCAAACAGCATGGCCATCACCACGATCTGGTAGCGCGCCGCCTCTAGTGGTTCGATACCGGACAGAATCTGCCCGGTCATCATACCGGGCAAGCTCACCAGTCCCACCGCCAGCAGCGAATTAATCAACGGAATCATCGCCGCCTGCAGCGCGTTATGCCGTGCCTGCTGTGCCGCCACCTGGGCACTGCACTCGGCCGCGTAGCGCTCGGCTGACAGGCTCACGCAGTTCATCGCGCTGGCGAAAATCATGCCGGCCAGCGGGATCAGGTAACGCGGTTCGTACCACGGCTCAACGCCAACGACCAGTTGTGTCACCAGGAACAGCACGGGTACACCGCCGACACTGATAGCCAGCAGCGCCCGCAGCCAGGTGCCCCTGTCACATGCCTGCACCGGGCGCACGGCAATCCAGCTGGCTGCCAGTAGCATGACCACGAGTATCAGGAGGATCAGCCAGCTTTCCTTCGACTCGAACAGAAAGTTCAGCACGTAACCGATCAGCGCGAGCTGTAGCAGCATGCGGCCAAGGGCATAAGTGGCCGTACCGGCGCCGACGGACCAGTGGTACAAAATCGCGAGCACTGCGGCCACGGGCAGGAACGACAGCGCGAGCCCTGGCAGCGTGATCTCCAGGACACCGGGGTTCACTGGCAGCTACTCGCCGAGCGCAGTATCGAGGGACACGGGCGGCCCGTCTGCTTCCCAGAACGGCGGGAAGTGCATGGCCAGGGTGGAGCAGGCCATGGCACCGGCGTAGAACAACGTAAACAGCGCGGCGTCACCGAACACCACCAGGTGCGTGATCGTCGCAATCAGGAAGGGGTTGTGGGCGCCGAGCACCTTGCGGTTGTTCCATGCGCGGATGTTGTGGGGTGGTGACACGTGGATGTCCCACCAGCCCGACTGGTAGTTGATGTTGTAGACCGCGATTACCACCAGCGTGATCACGGCGTTGACGATGGCCGGCAGTTCGAAAATCTCGCACACGGCGTAGATGGACAGCAGGGTCCATGCCGACGCGGCACCCCAGAACAGGCCGAACAAGATGGCGGGCAACGGGTACGAGCGGCGGCCGTGCACGATGGTGCCGCGCGGCCACCAGATGATGTAGCCCCAGATCAGCAGCGCAAGGCACAGGGCGGTCAGGGCAATCCACCACGGATCCCGCAGCTGGTCCGGCGTGACCAGCATGTTCCTCGACATCGCGCCGTACACGCCGGTGAGCCACGCCACCAGGCCGATGAAACAGAAGTAAATGCCCCCCCGCAGCCAGGCCATGCGCGGACTGTGGCGCGCCGGGTCGTGCTTCGGCCGCTCGATGAACAGCAAGATGCCGAGTATCACCCCGACGGTCATCAGCAGTGCAGCCAGGTAGGCCAGGCCTGGATCGGCCTGGTAGTCCAGAAAATAGCGCGTGGCTTCCATCCCTGTTCTCCCTGTTGTCAGCCCGTTGCGCCGAAGGTGGTGAAGATGCTGACCCAGTCAACGCCGAGACGCGTGCCGATCAGCTCTGCCAGCTTTGCCCGTGTGCGGTCGTCCCGAAAACCCTCGGTAATCGTATCCACCAGCGGCGTGCCGTCAGTCGCGACAATCTGCGCCGGGTCCATCAGGATAGCCGGATACGCAAGCCCCTTCTTTTCGTAGATACCGAAGTCCGCGCCGTCGACGCGGGCGGGCTCGCCCAGCAGCTCCGACCAGATCTGGTCCATTACGCTGGGCTGGCCGCCGTTCCGGGCGGTGAACCCGGCGTAGCGATCCTCCAGGCGCCGGACGTAATCGTCCAGCTGCGGTTCCCCGGGACGAGCGTCGCGCAGCTCGCCGTTGTCTTCCACCGCGGGTATTGCCAGCACCGCGGTCACGCCGTCGAGCCGGCTCATTCCACCTGCACCCCGGCGGCTGTCAGGATGCGTCGCGCCGGTTCGAGCTGCTGCGCATAGCGTCGCCAGCGCCCGGCGGCGGAGCGGTAAATGGGTTCACGCACCTGCACGGCGCTGGCGGTGGCCACCGGTGCCTCGTGGCGCTGAAACTCCAGGCAGGCCGGTTCCCACGTCAGGCCCAGGTGGTCCAGCAGCCGGCGGGTCTGCTCTTCCTGGTCGGCCACCAGCGCCTCGTAATCCACCCGCAGCACCCGCCCGGGCAGCACCTTGTCCCAGTGCGACATCAGCCGGTCGAACAACAGGTAGTAGCGGGCCGTGTCTTCGATGTCGTAGGCGTAGTTGTAATAAGAGAAACTGGTGGCGAACAGCTGCCGGAAATTGCTGAGGCAGGTATCCAGCGGGTTGCGCCGCAGGCATACGATCTTGGCATTGGGCAGCGCGCGGAGAATGAAACCCACCAGCAGGAAATTCAACGGGGTCTTGTCGGTGAAAAACGCAGTGTGGCCCGTGCGCGGCCGGGTGCTGTCGACATAGGCGCGGCCCAGGGCCGCCGGGTCGGCTTCCAGCCCGCGCTGCACGACTTCCGGGTCCAGCACCCGGGCCGAGCGGCTGCCGCTGGCGCGTTTCAGTTCCAGGCCGAAGTTCTGCAGCTCGCCGGCGCCGTACACCACGGAATGGCTCGACACGATGCGTTCCACCAGCGTGGTGCCGGTGCGCGGCATGCCCACGATGAAGATGGGCTCAGCGCTCGCTTCGCCGGGCGGCGGGTTCGCGCAAACTTCCGGCGAGAAGTGCTCGATCAGCGCGTCGAACAGGGCCTCGTCCTCCCGCGGCTGGTAACCCAGTTCAGCCTTCTTACGCGCATTGCCGATGGTCCAGTTGGCGAATGCGCCGGCGGTGTCGTCGAGGTCTTCCAGTTCCTTGGCCACTGCATGGCGCAGGTACAGTTCGGCGTCGGCAGTCGGGGGCGCGTCGGCCAGCAGTTGCTCCAGGCGCGCGACGTGATTCACCTCCGCGGTCTGCTTGCGCAGGTTCGCCAGTGCCCAGTGGGCCTGGTAGAAATCGGGCTGTGCGGCGATGGCCCGTTCGTAAGCGGTCTCTGCAGCGTCGAAGTCGCCGGTGAACTTCAGCGCAGCGGCCAGGTTGAACTGGAACTGTGGGTTGCCTGGTGCCCGCGCGATCGCGGCCTGGAAATGCTGTACGGCCTGGGCGTGTTCACCGCAGCGGCTGTAGACCCACCCGAGCGTGTCGCGCACCAGCGCGCTGTTGGGCTGCAGTTGGTCTGCGCGGGCGGCCGCATCGCAGGCTGCCTTCGGCGCATTCAGCTGCGCCAGGCACCGGGCCAGCAGCGCGAAGTATTCCGGTCGCCCGCGGTCCACGTGAACGGCACGCGACAGTGGCTCCAGTGCGTCACGCAACCGGCCGGCCTCGGCCAGCACGTTGCCCAGCAGGAAATACGCGTGCGCATCGCGCGGGTGATGACTCAGTAGCTCGCGGCAGACCTGCTCGGCGGCCTGAAAGTCCCGGCTGGCCAGCAGCCGGGCAGCTTCTGCGTGCGCACGGCGGTTATCGGCAGCGTAGGTTTCAACCAAAACGAAGCGGGCCCCTGTATAGAGGCCCGCATCATATCAGTCAGCCCTGTCGTCGAGGCTTATTCCAGGCCGCTGAACTTGTAGCGGAAGTCCAGGCCCACCGTGCGTGGCGTGAGCACGTAGTTGAAGTAGCGTCGGAACGCGTAGTCCGATGCGCCGCCGGCCCGCGTGATCAGGCTGCGGTCGGCACGCACGCCGGTGACCTGTTTCTTGTCCCACAGGTTGTCCGCGTACAGCTTGGCCTCCCAGCGGTCGGCCGACAGTTTCACCGACGCGTAGTGCACGTCGAAACCCGACAGCTCCTCACCGGGGCCGGGGTTGAAAAAGTCCGTCGTACCGTCAAAGGGCCGGCAGCAGTTGCCGCCGCGGCCGAGCTTGGTGAATACGTCGCTCTGCGCGGTCAGTCCGTAGTCCACCGTGACGTCGAGGGCGCGCGTCAGCGGCCGGCTGTAGCTGGCGAACAGCGTGCCCTGGTGCCGGGGTGTGCCCGGCAGCCGGTCGCCCTTCTCCGCGGTGCCTTCGACCAGCAGCGGGGCATCTTCGTCGAGCTCCGCATTCGTGTAGGCATAACTGCCGCGCACGGTCCAGTTGTCGTCCACCTGCCAGGCAATTTCCAGTTCGAGGCCCTTGCTCACCGCTTCGTCGCCGTTGACGATGATCGGGAAGCCGCCCGATGCCGATACGTCGGCCACCTGCACCTTGTCCCAGTTGATCCAGTACAGTGCGGCGTTGAAGGTCATGCTCCGGTCCAGCAGCTGGCTGCGCAGGCCCACCTCCCAGTTATCCGTTTCGTCCGGCTTGTAGCCCAGCTGGTCGGACGTGCCGCAGACGACGTTCGGATTGCCTGGCAGCGTCGAGCAATCGACGATCGCATTCGAGCCGCCGTTGCGGTAACCCTGGCTGAAGGTGCCGTAGACCATTACATCGTCCGACAGGTCGTAGGAAGTGTTCAGCTTGACGATGAAATCGTCGAAACTCTCGTCCGATTGCGTGGGATTAAAGGCTATTTGTTCCGTTGGATCAGTAGGGTCGATCCCGAGGATCTGGTTCAGTAACGGGAAGCCGATGGTTTCGGTGAAGTCGTCCTCGACGTCGAAGTAGCGGCCGCCGACAGTGACCTGCCACTCGTCCGTGAAGCGATAGCTCAGCTCACCGAACACGGCCCACTCTTTCAGGCTGCGGTCTTCCAGCTGGACGTATTCCACGTCGTTACCGAAGCGGCTGACGATGCTTGGAATCTCCGCGACGCCTGAGCCGCCGGGCGGGCAGGTGGGGTCCGTGTCGTACAGGCACGGCGTGAACTCCAGGCTGGAAGAATCTACGTCGGCGTCCGAGAAAAACGCGCCGCCAATCCAGCTCAAGGGACCGTCGCCCGTAGATACCAGGCGCAGTTCCTGCGTGAATGTGTTCTCCTCCGAGTTTTCCGCCGTGAAAGCGGTGAAGGTCGGGAAGTCGGCATAGGTGTAGCCGAAGGTCAGCAGCAGGTCAGTCTGGTCGCGCTGGCCGTCTTCGTCGTAGTCCACGTAGCCGGTGGCCGATGTGAGCTCGGCGAAACCAAGGTCTGCGGTCACCACGAGCTCGACAATATTGTTCTTGCGCTCGCTGGGCTCCTCCACCCGGTGGGCGTTCTCGTAGAAGCCGCTCTTGATGGCCACGCCCTGGTCGGCGCCGATCAGGTTCAGGCTGTCTTCGTGGTTCACCTGGCGGCCTTTCACGTCCTGGTCCTGGTAGTGATAGGTGAGCATGGCCTGCAGTTCGTCGGTGATGTCCCACAGTAGCGCGGCCCGTGTGTACCAGGTCTCGACTTCGTTGACGTCTTCGTCCTTGCTCCGCAGGTTTGCACTCACCTCGGCCGGGTTGCTGAAATCCGGTTCCGGCACGGAGAATCCGGGACGCTGCACCAGGTAGTTCTGGTCGATGAAGCCGGCGCGGTCCGTGTAGCTCACGAGTCCGCGGAAAGCCAGGCGGCCGGCTATCGGAATATTGAAATCGACGTCGACGTCGTAGCTGGCGTCATCGCTTTCGTTGATGTCGAAGGTCTTCGCATGCATGTCGAGGCTGAACGCGTCGGTATTGGGTCGCACCGGGATGTAGCGAACCGCACCGGCCAAAGAGCCTGCACCGTAGAGCGTGCCCTGTGGGCCACGCAGTACCTCCACGCGCTCCAGGCCTTTCGGCACCAGGTCGATATACACCGGGATTTCACCGACGTAAGTCGCGACACTGCCGCCGTTGTTGTTGCCCAGCGCTTCGCTGAAGCTCAGTTCATCGACACTGACGCCCCGCACGATGAGTGGTGACGCGGCGCGCGGTCCCTGGTCCACCAGGGTCATGCCGGGCACCCAGCGTGCGAGGTCGGCGACGTTCGAGATATCCAGTTCCCGCAGTTCGCCCGCACCCACGGCTGAAATGTTGTACGGGATGTCCTGCACCGAGGTTTCCCGGCGCGTGGCGGTGACCATGATTTCTTCGTACAGGTTCGGTCCGGAATCTTGCGCGTTTGTGTTGCCTGCCGGCAGGACGCTCATGGAGCCGACGGCCAGCGCCACGGCGCCGGACACAGGGTTCAAACGCGCAGCCAGTGGCCGGCGTATCCGCGTGCAAGCAGTCATCTGATCTCCCGGTGTCCTTGCATGGCAAGGTGCAAGACGCGGGCACCTGAGTGTTAGTGCCCTGTCGTCAACAACAACCAATTCCCTGACGAGATCATTTTTTCCCGGCAGACTTTTGTCAAACGAATGCTTATGTAAACGTGACGGGAGTCACGCAATTGACGTTACGGCAGGCGGCGCAGCACCGGGCCGGTGTCTGGCCGGACACCTCGCCAGATCTTGAAAGCTTCGGCTGCCTGCTCCACCAGCATGCCCCAGCCCTGGTGAGCGGACTTCACGCCTCGCTGTCGCGCCCACTGCACAAAGGGTGTCTCGGACATGGCATAGGACAGGTCATAGCAAGTACTGCCCCTGCCCAGGATGCCGTCGGGAAACGGCGGCATGTCGCCGTGCAGGCCCGCTGAGGTTGCGTTGATGATCAGGTCGAAAGTTTCTGCGCCAAGTTCGTCGAAGTTGCAGGCGCGCACTGTGCCCAGTTCGCCAAAACGTTCGGCAAGTTCCTGGGCGCGTTCGATGGTGCGATTGGCAACGCAGACTTCGGCAGGGCCAGCCATCAACAGTGCCGGGATTACGCCGCGGGCGGCGCCACCGGCGCCGAGTATCAGGATGTGGGCATCATGGATGTCCACTTTGAGATTTCGGTCCAGGTCCCGCGTCAAACCCAGGCCGTCGGTATTGTCGCCCGACAGTTTGCCGTTATCGGTGACGGTAATGGTGTTCACCGCGCCGGCGAGTTCGGCCCGGGGCGTGCAGGTATCCACCAGGTTGGCGGCCGCTTCTTTGTGGGGCACCGTCACGTTGAGCCCGCGCATTCCTTTTTTCACCAGGGCCCTGACGCGCGCCTCCAGTTCTGCCGGTGCGATGTCGAAGGCCTCGTAACTGATCTTCTCGCCAGTCTGGTCCGCGAACAGCCCGTGAATGACCGGCGACTTGCTGTGCGCGATCGGATGGCCGATGACCCCGTAACGATCTGACATGCGTGCGACTCCCCCGGTGGACGGGCGAAATGCGGTGGCTTGCGGACAGCGCCACCCCAACCGTCCCCGCCGGCTTTTTACCATAATACCCGCGCCTCGTCGTGGCCAGAGTGCGCTTTGCCCGACCCCCGTCCGCTTCGGAGCTGGGATAATCCGCCGGATGAATACCGACACGCCCCTGCGATGCCCCTGGTGCGAGGGCGTCAGCGATGCCTACCGGAGTTACCACGACCAGGAGTGGGGTGTGCCGGTGCGCGACGACGACCGGCAGTTCGAATTCCTGCTGCTGGAAGGCGCGCAGGCCGGTCTGAGCTGGGCCACGGTGCTGCACAAGCGCGACGGTTATCGGCAGGCCTACGCCGGTTTCGACGCCGAGCGCCTGGCAGGCTTCGGCCCGCGGGAAGTGGCCCGGCTGGTGAAGAACCCGGCCATCATCCGCAACCGGTTGAAGATCGAGTCCGCTATCGGCAACGCGCGGGCCTTTCTCGACCTCCAGGCAAGCCATCGCAGTTTCAGTGACTACATCTGGGGCTTCGTGGATGGCCGGCCGAAGCAGAATCGGTGGCGGCGCCAGGCCGACGTGCCGGCCACGACGCCGGTGTCCGACGCGCTGGCGAAAGACCTGAAGCGCCGCGGCTTCCGCTTCGTCGGCAGCACCATCATGTATGCCCACATGCAGGCCACCGGCATGGTGAATGATCACCTGGTCACGTGTTACCGCTACACCGAGTGCGCGGCGCTGGCCTGACTGCGGGCCCACCGCGCTTTCCTGGTGGGAGCGGCTGTAGCCGCGATCTTCCTGTCTTTCCGCACACAGCCTGTCTGGAGCTTAGTCGCGGCTACAGCCGCTCCTACCAAAAAGGAATCAGGGTGCCGGGTCAGGAACCGGCACTACCACGTCGATGCTCGTGAAGGGCGTAGACATGATCAGGGGGCCGTTTTCGTCGCGATGCTCGATGCCGCCCAGATAACGGCCGGACCCCAGGTTCTGCCATTGCACGGTGACTGTCTGGGTCGTGCCCTGCACGGCCCCAGCCGGCGCGGTGACTGTGAGATTGTTGCGATTGTCGCTCGAACTCAGGCGCCACACGAACAGGTCGAAGATCGCGCCGCTGCCGCCGGTGACGGGATCTGTGTCGTAACCATGCACGTCGATAATGAAATCGCGGCCGACGGGAAATTCTACTTCCACAAACTCGTCAGAGTCGCCGTTGGTGCTGCGGGCCAACTCTTTGAAGATACTGCCGTCGGTGGAGTCGTACACGTACAGGTCCAGGTCGTCATCACCGTCGGTTTCGTCGTTATATAGCGCGATCCGCACGAATGCGGTGTCGGGCGGCGCGGTGAATCGGAAACGCACCACCGACTCGGGCAGAAACGCATTGTTGGGCTCGAAGACGTAGCTGTCGGTGGGATCGTCACTGATGGTGCAGGGAACGACCTGGCCATCCAGATCGACGCACTCGGTGATGTTCGGCCGTGATAAACCCGTGACCAGCGCCGTGTAAGCTCCGTCATAGCCGAACTCCACGTCGAAGCCGAGACTGCCGTCGGCGCCTTCGCCGGCCACGGCCACCGGCGCCGCAAATTGCATGGGTCGCACCGCAATGGGGCTGCGCACCTGCCGCGCACCGTCGTCCCAGGTGATCGAGCCAAAGCGCCACTCGTTCACCAGCGCGTCGTTGTTGGTGAACAGCACCTCGTACTCGGCATTTTCGCCCGCCGTCAGGTTCAGCACGCTGGGCTGTACGGTAATGTCGATGCCCTCGGGGCTTTCCACGCTGGCTTCAAATTGCACCATGGTCTCGCCCACGTTGGTCACGCGTCGCGTGATGCTGTGGCGATAGGCCAACTCCGCCAATGCAATGCTGGGCAGGTTCAGGTCGGACGGATCCGTAGAAAAGCCGGCCGCGATCAGCGCATCACACTCCGGTGTGCCGGCCAGGGGCAGCTCGTTGCCGCAGTTGAACGCGTCATATTCGTCTTTGCCGGCTTCGTAAACCAGGCCCGGGTCAACTGCCCGGTTTGGCACCACGTGCCCGGCGCCGATGTCGAAGGGGCCGGCCGGTGTTTCGCCGTCCGCCAGCTTCACGTCCTGACGGGCCGTGGTCATCAGGGCCGAGCGCAGCGCGGCCGGGCTCCAGTCGGGATACTGCTGCTTGAGCAACGCGGCGAGTCCCGCCACGTGGGGTACCGACATGGAGGTGCCAGTCAGGTACTGGTACAGCTGGCCCCGGATGCCGTTGGCTACGTAAGGTGTCTGGCCGGCCAGGATATCTACACCCGGTGCCGTGACGTCGGGCTTCAGGATGTCGGGAGCGGCGTAGTTCGGCCCGCGCGCTGACTGGTCCGCCAGCAGGTCTCCCGCCTCCGCCTGGTTGATGATCAGGTCCGGCAGCAGGCTGACATCCACGATGATGTCGCGATTGATTTCGTCGAGGATCCGCTGACCGTCGGCCTGCTTCATGAGCACGGCAGGAATCGTCACCGAATCGCGTGGGCCGCTCATGTCGATGAGCCCGCCCTCGTTGTTGAATACCACGGCCGCAACGGCGCCGGCGTTCTGTACGCTGCGCAGCTTTTCTTCGAACGTGCAAATGCCCCGCTGCAGGAACGCGATCTTGCCGGAGATGTCGTTGCCGTTCGCGATGTCCTCACAGGCATCGTAAGTGGTGCCTGTCTCTGCGCCGCTGATGCTCGCGACCCCATCGTTCACCAGCACCAGTTCACCTTCCACGGTGCCGCTGTCACTCAGTGGCCGGGTAAAGGTGCCTTCGCGGATAATGTAGTTGCCTTCCAGGCTGCTGGGGCCGTCCACGCGCAGGCCACGTTCGTACTTGGTGCCGGTGCGCGAAGATACGCCCACGCTGAGCACCCAGGGCGCGGCGCCCGGTGACAGGATCGTGCCCGGGTCCGGGCCGTCGTTACCCGCCGCAACGACGCCCAGCACGCCGGCGTTGGACGCCGCCAGCAGGGCGAGGTCGTCCGGGTCGCTGATGCTGAGATCGCTGCTGCCGACGGAGTAGTTAATGATATCCACCCCGTCGGCCACCGCGTCTTCAATGGCCCGCTGCAGGTCGGCGGTGCTGCACGAGGCGCGGGTCTGCCCCGGCTCCAGCCAGCAGGCCTTGTACACGGCGATTCTTGCCCGCGGGGCCATGCCGCTGATGCGGGCGACGGACTGCCCGCCAATCACCGCGCGCACTTCACCGCCCGCTGCGGTGCTCGCAATATGTGTGCCGTGGCCGTCGGCATCGCGCGGTGAAATGAACTCGTTGGCGTCAAGCAGCTGGCGATCGAGAAACCCGTCGATGTAGAAGCGTGCGCCGATGATCTTGTTGTTGCAGTCGGTGGCCGTGAAGCGATCAATGTCCGCATCACCCGCTTCGCAGGCCCCGCTGAAACCTTCCGGTGGCAAGTAAACCAGCCGTTCCTCTTTCCGCCGGAACTTGGTGCACAGCCAGATGCCGAGCAGGGTCTCCTCGCCGAAAGCCGTGCGGCAGAACTTGGGTTTCTTCGGTGGAAAACGGTCCTTGAAGCTGGGATGTTCTGGTGCGATACCGCTGTCGATCACACCGATCACCACGTTTTCGCCCACAAGGCCCTTGGCAGTCCGTAATCCGACGCTGCCGTCCTGCAGCCCGAGAAATCGCGGGCTGTCGCTGGTGGCCAGGTAGCGCACGCGGTCTTCCCACACGCGCAACACGCCGCGCCGGGACTGCAGCTTCTGGGCCTGCACCGGTGTCATGCGGGCGGCAAAGCCGTTGAAGGCGTAGCGGTAGCTGTACAGCTTTTGCCGATAGGCGCCTACCGCGCGCAGCGTCGCGTCGTGCTTGTCCTGCAGGTAACGCCCATAGCGACGCACCCGCGTGGAGTTGGCATCGAAGGCCTGTCCCGCAGCCGGCCGGGTGGCCGACATGCCGGCGGTGCCGCCGCGATAGGTCAGGGCCGGCGCGTCAGCCAGCTGCACGATGTAGACGCGCTCTTCCTGCAGCAGTTCGCCGGTCAGCGTGACGTAGTCATTGCGGGGCGCCTGCTTGATGCGTTCCCCGCCCTGGGCCAGGCCGGCGGCCAGCAGGATCGTCAGTGGCAACAGCTTGAGCATGAATCCCCGATCCTTGGGGCGCTTCACAAAGCGCGGGAGATAGTGATTATTGTTATCGAAAGCAGTGGTTTAGGGCCATTTTCTGCCAACGTCCCCAGTACTTTACCGAATCTCGCTCGTGGCGGCTATCTCAGCCGGCGCGAAGGCGCTCCCCGGTGGCAGCCAGCCGGATTTCGCTGGGCCGGGGCCACTGGCCGGCGGCGCTGCCCAGCACAAGGTCGACGGCACCGCCGAAAGCGCTGCGCACCGCCAGGGCACTGCGCGCGGGCGGGCGGCCGCGCCGGTTCGCGCTGGTGGAAACCACTGGCCCGCCCGTCTCGAGGCACAGGGCGCTGGCCAGCGGGTGGCGGCTCAGCCGCACTGCAACGACGGTCCGGCCGCCGGTAATCCAGTCGGCCGCCAGCGGGCCGGCTTGCACGATCCAGGTGGTGGGCACCGCGGTGTCGCTGAGCAATGCGCGCAGTTCTGTTTCATCCGGGTCGATCCAGCCGGGGAGTTGCTCGAGCTCGGCCGCCAACAGAATAAGACCGGCGCGTGGTGAGCGTTGCTTGAGTTCGCATATCCGGCGCACCGCCGTTGCATCGCCCGGGTCACAACCCAGGCCGTAAACGGCTTCGGTGGGATAGGCTACGACGCCGCCTGCGCGGATGGCGGCAGCGGCCCGGTGCAAAGCGGCACGCTGCCACACGGCCGTTAACTCAGGCCGTGTCCGGGGTGCTGCCGGCTGTTGGAGGCGTCGTTGCTCCGGCCGCTTTGGGGCTGGCAACCTTTTTCTTCTTCTTCGCGCCGCCAGCTTTCTTCTTGGTGGTCTTCTTTTTCTTCTTCTTCTTCTTTGCGGTTTTCTTCTTGGCCGTGGTCTTCTTTGCAGCAGCCTTCTTCGCTACCTTTTTCTTGCCTCGGCGCCCGCGGATCGGAGCTGCAGCCAGCAGTTCCTCGCATTCCTGCAGTGTCAGGGTCTTCGGATCGCGATCTTTCGGAACCCGGGCGTTCTTTTCCCTGTTGGTGATGTAGGGCCCGTACCGGCCGTTCAGCACCTGGATGCCCTGCTCTTCGAAGTCGAGAATCAGGCGATTCGCGTCGGCGATTTTCTTCTCGGCAACGAGCACCAGCGCGCGTTCCAGCGTGATGGTGTAAGGGTCGTCTTCCTTGATCGATACGAACTTGTCGCCATAGCGCACGTACGGCCCGAAGCGGCCGATGCTGGCCGAAACCGCCTCGCCTTCCGGCGTTTCGCCGAGCTTGCGAGGCAGTTTGAACAGTTCCAGCGCATCGGCGAGTTCGATCGCAGCCATCTTCTGGCCTGGCCGCAGGCCGGCAAACTTCGGTTTCTCTTCGTCTTCGCGTGTGCCGATTTGCACAAAGGGCCCGTAGCGACCCATGCGCACGCTTACCGGTTTGCCGCTCTTCGGATCTGTGCCGAGTTCCCGGGACTGGCCGGCCTCTTCGCGGGTGACAGAGGTTTCTTTTTCCTCCACCAGTTTCTCGAAGGGTGACCAGAAGGCTTCCAATGCCGGGATCCACTCGCGCTCGCCGCGAGAGATCTCGTCCAGCTCGTCTTCCATGCGGGCGGTAAAGCCGTAGTCAACGTACTGTGTGAAATGCTTGGTCAGAAAGCCATTCACGATCCGGGCCACATCGGTGGGAATGAAACGCTTGCCGTCCATCTCCACATACTCGCGATTCTGCAGCGTGGAAATGATGCTCGCATAAGTGGACGGGCGCCCGATGCCGAATTCTTCCAGCGTCTTGACCAGGCTTGCCTCGGTGTAACGGGGCGGTGGCTCGGTGAAATGCTGGTCGGCGCGCAGCACCAACAGGTCGAGGATGTCGCCCTCTTCGACTTTCGGCAGCGCCGAGGTGGCCTCGTCGTCCTTCACATCGTCCTGACCTTCCTGGTACACGGCGATGAAACCCGGTTTGACCAGCGTAGAACCGGTGGCGCGGAAGCGGCCCGCTTCGCCTTCGGCTACGGGCAACAGGTCCAGCGCAACCTGGTCGAAGACCGCGTGCATCATCTGGCAGGCGACGGTGCGTTTCCAGATCAGGCTGTAGAGCTTGAATTGGTCCGGGTTCAGGTGATCCTTCACGCTGTCGGGCGTGCGGCTGATGCTGGTGGGGCGGATGCCTTCATGGGCTTCCTGCGCATTCTTCGCCTTGGTCTTGTAGACACGATGCTCGTCCGGCACGTTCTCCGCGCCGTAGCGTTCGCCGATGAACTCCCGGATCTCGCCGATGGCGTCTTTCGCCAGCGTGACCGAATCCGTACGCATGTAGGTGATCAGGCCCACCGACCCGTCACCGGCGTCGATGCCCTCGTACAATCGTTGTGCGGTCATCATCGTGCGCCGCGCGCCGAAGCCGAGCTTGCGCGAAGCTTCCTGCTGCAGGGTAGAGGTCGTAAACGGTGCCGCAGGATTGCGTTTGCGCTGCTTGCGCTCAATGGCATGCACCCGCAGCTTGCCCATGGGCACGCCGTCGCTTGTCTCGCCTGGCTTGCCGCCGGCGGCGGTAATCAGGTCATCGCGCACGCCTGTTGCGGTGGTTTCATCGCCGAAGCTGAACTGCTCGACCTTGGTGCTGCGATATTCCGCCAGCCGCGCCGGGAAGGCGGAACCCTCGTGCTGCAGGTCGGCCTCGATGCTCCAGTATTCCCGGGGCTTGAAGGCCTCGATTTCGGCCTCGCGCTCGCAGATCATGCGCAGCGCCGGGCTCTGCACCCGACCCGCCGATAAACCCTGGCGCACCTTCTTCCATAGCAGTGGCGACAGGTTGAAGCCCACCAGGTAGTCCAGCGCCCGTCGTGCCTGCTGGGCATCGACCAGTTGAGCGGACAGGCCACGGGGATTGGCGATGGCTTCCTGTACCGCACCTTTGGTGATCTCGTAAAAAACCACGCGATGCACGTCTTTGTCTTTCAGCAGGCCGCGTTCTTTCAACAACTCATACAGGTGCCAGGAAATCGCTTCGCCTTCGCGGTCCGGGTCAGTGGCGAGGTACAGCGCACTCGCTTTCTTCAGCGCCTTCTCAATCGCGTTGACGTGTTTTTCGTTCTTCTCGATGATCTCGTACTTCATCGCGAAGTTGTGCTCGGGATCGACCGCACCTTCTTTGGGCACCAGGTCGCGCACGTGACCGTATGACGCGAGCACGGTGAAGTCCTTACCGAGATACTTCTCGATGGTCTTCGCCTTGGCTGGCGATTCGACAATGACGATATTGCTGGCCATCCTGTTCCTGGTGCTAATAAAGCAAAACCGCGGCAGGGCCGCGGTCGGAGCATACTAATAAGTTTCCCGGGGGGCTAATCAGTTGATCATCCCGGTGTTTTCTTCGAACACCAGGTCCTCCATCCGGGCAAAGGCGGTCTCCTGGCCAGGCTGGCTGAACAGCACCATCAGCACCACCCACTTGACCTGGTCAACGTCGATATCACCGGGACCCAGGGCAACCAGCCGGTCAATAACCAGTTCCCGCTGCACGGGCGATAAGATGCCGATCTGCTCCAGGTACAGGATGTAGCCGCGGCAGGCGGCGTCGAGACGGCCCAGTTCGAACTCGTTGAACAGGCGCACCGAGCGCTCGGCCGGCGGCGAGTGAAAGGGCTCATCCTGGCGCGCGCCGAGGCCTTCGAGCCAGTCCAGCGCATGGTCGACTTCCAGCTCACCAAAACCCGCCTGCAGCAATTCCTCACGCAGAACTGCCTGATCAGGTTCGGTTTCCGGTTCAAAGTCCTGCTCAGAGTAGGTTTCGAACAGGTACATGAGCACATCAAGAACGGTTTCGCTCATATCGGCGCCTTTTCTTCCCTCCGCTGAAACCGGCTCCCTGTAAGCGATACAACGCGCCCAGCCAGTTCCAATGTGACGAGCATGGAGCAAAGCTCCGCCGTCGTCAATCCGGTCCAGCGCACGAGATCGTCAACGGAAACCGGTTCCCACCCCATGCGGTGCAGCAGGCGTTTGGCCTCGGGTTCAATAGGTTTCGCCTTATGATCGACGCGCGAGGGGATATTTTGTTCAACCGCTTGCGCGCAATGGGCTAGCAGGCTGCCGAGTTCCGTGACGATATCGCCCGGATCTTCCACGAGGGTCGCCCCCTGGCGCAGCAGCCGGTGACACCCGCGGGTCAGCGGCTGGCGGATGGAGCCCGGGACCGCAAACACTTCGCGCCCCTGGTTGGCTGCGAGGCGCGCGGTGATCAGCGCGCCGCTGCGCTCGCCGGCCTCCACCACCAGCACCCCGACAGCGAGGCCGCTGATCAGGCGATTGCGCCGGGGAAAGTGCGCGGGGCGCGGGCCGGTGCCGGGCGGGAATTCCGTCAATACTGCGCCGTTGGTCGCGATCTCTGCGGCCAGGGGCCGGTGCGCTGCCGGATACACGATATCCGGCCCGGTCCCGCACACTGCCACCGTGGGTGCGCCGGTGCCCAGCGCGCCGGTGTGCGCGGCGGCGTCAATGCCGCGGGCCAGCCCGCTGGTAATGCAGAATCCAGCCTGGCCGAGCCGGGCCGCGAAACGCCGGGCGATGTCGGAACCGCCCGGGGTGGCATTGCGGCTGCCCACCACGGCGAGCTGCGGCAGGCTCGCCACCGCTGGGTCGCCGCGCAGAAACAGCACCACGGGTGGATCCGGAATCTCGCGCAGCAACGGCGGGTAGCAATCGTCATCCCAGGTCACGGCGCAATGGCCGGGCTCGGCCAGCCAGCTTTCCGTGCGGCGCATGATGGCGGTATCCGGATCGCGCAGCGCACGCACGGTGGCCGGTGGGAGCCCGGCGTCCCTGAGCGCGGCGGGGTGTGCGCGCAGGATTCCCTGCGGGCCGCCAAAGGCGGCCAGCAAGGGCGTCAGCGATTGGTTGCAGCGTCCCTGGGCCAGGCCGAGGGTCAGCCAGTGGGTATCCGTGGTGCACCTCCCGCCGCGGTGGGCGGGAGGCCCGGACGGCAATCAGATAGGGTTCACGACCCCGTCGAGAATCTTGATGGCCTCGTTGGCCTCCATGACCAGCGCGTAACTGATGCGCTCGTAGGTCTTGAACACCATTACAGTGCCCGCCGGTTCGTCCGGCAACTGCACTTTCTCGCCAAACAGCCCTTTTGACTGGTTGCGCCGGGACGTGAACTCGCGGTACTCGCGATTGCCGCCGCGGTCTTCAACTTCGGCGCCGCGGCGCATCACCGTGAGCACGTGACCCGGTTCCAGGCCATCACGGTCGCCGCGATTCAGCACCACCACCTGGTACTGGCCGATCCGTGACATGCCGTCGACCACGTGAATGATGCTGCCGCGCAATTCCTTGTCCGGCGCGCGCGGGTAGAAGTTCAGCGGTACGTTGAAGTCCAGCGTCAGCAGCCGGTCACCCTCCAGTGCTTCGCGCTCGGAGGCGATCAGGCGCAGCGTGGCCGGGTCACCGCCACGGCGGAGCGTCCCTTCGCCGACGAAGATGCCCTCGTAACCGATCACCTGGTTGTCATCGGGGTCGATCAGCTGCTCGCCAATGTGCACCACGCTGTAGCCGGCCTTCTCTTGCACGTCGCCGCGCACGTACACATCGTTGCCGGCCGCACCGGTGAGGTGACCGTCGCGTATCGACAGTATGTACGGCAGCTTGTTAACTTGTTCTTCCGTCAACACCGCGCCCTTGCTCAGGAACGCGCCGATGATCTCGAAGGGGATGGTATCGATGGCTTCCGGCAGATCCTCTTCACGAATGCGCGGCGACAGCCGTTCGTCGCCGCTGCTCTGCGCGCCCCGCTGCAGCCGGATCTGCGGCTGGCCGTCGACGTAGACAAGTGTCAGCACGTCACCGGGGTATATAAGGTGCGGATTGCGGACCTGCGGATTCACGTACCAGATCTCGGGCCA
>CAZTIB010000105.1:0-4263 GCA_964613615.1 uncultured Chromatiaceae bacterium | reverse complement strand
GCTGAATCGGCCAGCGGCGAAGCTCACCTCCCGGGGTGCGCAGTTCAGTAGTCCTGCTGCCGCTGGCACGAGTTGTTGTAGCAGGGTTCGGGCCGCGTGCCGGGCGGCGTTGCCGCTGACAAAAGTCTGGCGGCTGGCAGTGGTCGGCCCGCCATCGGGGCAATGGTCAGTGTCGCCGAGCAGCACCTTGACGTGGCTGGCGGGAATTCCCAGTTCCTCCGCCACGCAGGCGGCCAGCACGGCCGGCAGGCCCTGGCCCATTTCTGCCGAGGAGGTCCGTACTTCGGCGCGAATACTGCTGCCGGTATTACTGCTATCACCGTTACCGGAGCCATTTTTGCAGCCGGACCAAACCTGGACCTGGGCCGCAGCCTGGTCAGGCGCACCGCCCCCAAGACCGGTGTTCTTGTAGCCGATCGCCAGGCCCCAGGCAAAACGCCGGTGGCCTTCCTGCCAGGTCCAGCGGAAATCGCCGCCACGCATGCTGTTATCGACCCGGTCGATGCACTCGTTCAGCCCGACGCTTTCCCGCATCAATTGGCCGGTAGCGGTGACTGACCCTACTTCCAGTGTGTTCATGCGGCGAAACTCAACCGCGTCGAGGCCCAACTCGCCGGCGAGAATATCCATGTTGCTTTCAACAGCGAAACAGCTTTGGGAAACTCCGAAACCGCGGAACGCGCCACTGGGCGCGTTATTGGCGTAGGCGGCGAAGCAGTCTATCTTGACGTGTGGCACATCGTAGGGGCCGGATGCATGGGTAGTGGCGCGGGTGAGTACTTTTTCACTGAGGCTGGCATAAGCGCCGCCATCGCCGTACAGGGTGGCCTCGACCGCGGTGAGCCGGCCATTGCGGGTGGCGCCGGTGCGGATGCGGATGAGCGTGGCGTGTCGCTTGGGATGGAACAGCAGGCTTTCCTGGCGGGAGTAGAGCATCTTCACCGGGCGCTCTGTCGCCTCGGCGAGCAAGGCGACGTGTATTTGCCCTGCAACGTCCTCTTTACCGCCGAAGCCGCCGCCCATCAGCGTGGCGATGACGCGCACCTGGCCGGGCTCCTTTCCCAGGGCGGCTGCGGCCTGGTCCCGGTCCAGGTACGGAATCTGGCTGCCGACGTAGATCGAGGTTTTGTCGTGGATCGCGGTCTCGCCGCGTGGTGCTTCGGGATCGCAGGTCCCGTCAAAGTCGGCGGGGTTGTAGCCGGCGGGTACGCCGATGGCGCATTCCGGTTCCAGGAACAGGTGTTCGGTGGTGGGTGTGCGGTAGGTCTTGTCAACGATCACATCGGCCTCTTTGAAGCCGGTTTCGATATCGCCCTTTTTCACCTTGATGTGCTTCAGAAGGTTGCCGTCGGGATGGTCTTCGTGCAGTACCGGCGCACCCGGTCGGATCGCCTCCATCGCGTCGGTAACTGCGGGTAGCATTTCGTACTCGACCCGGATCAAATCAACTGCCCGGGCGGCGATATTCTCGCTGTCGGCGGCAACGAGCGCCACCGCGTCACCGGTGTATCGCACCTTGTCACCGCACAGCACCGGCCAGTCAAGGATCACGATGCCGTGCAGGTTCCGCCCGGGAACATCCTCGTGGGTCAGTACGGCCCGTACACCGGGCAGGGCGCGGGCTGCATCAGCATCTATCGAGCGGATTCGCGCATGGGGCACGCCGGCGCGCAGGGTGCGTGCATACAGCATGCCCGGAAACCGGTAGTCGTCCGTGAATTTCGCCTTGCCGCGGATCTTGGCCAACGCATCGGGGTTGGGCTGCGCTTTGCCGATTTCGTGACCGGCGGCGCGGGTGGGCGGAATATAGGGCGGGACGTCCTGGCCCGATGCCTGCCGGATGGCGTTGATGACGCTCTGGTAGCCGGTGCAGCGGCAATAGGTGTCCTTCAGCGCGATTTTGATGTCGCCCTCGGTGACCTTTTCACCCGCTGCGTGTTTTTCATCCAGCAGGGCCTTGGACGTCATGATCAGGCCGGGTGTGCAGATACCGCACTGTACCGCGCCGTGGTCCAGGAATGCCTGCTGCAGGGGATGCAGGCGGTCATCCGCGGAAAGGCCCTCGATGGTCTCCACGCTGGCGCCCTGCGCCTTGAAAGCGGGATAGGTGCAACTGACCACCGGCGTGCCATCGACCAGCACGGTGCAGATGCCGCACTCGGCTTCGTTGCAGCCGATCTTGGTGCCGGTCAGGCCCAGGTCTTCGCGGATGATCTCGGACAGGAAGCGTGATTCCGGGACATCCAGGCTCACGGCCTGCCCGTTCACTGTCATTTGCAGGCGACTCATCGGCCTACTCCTTCCGGTACGGCGTGGTTGCTGCGGGCGCGTTTGGCGGTACGGGCCAGGATCAACGGCAATTGCGTGCGGATCATTTGCACCCGGTATTCCTGCGAGGCCCGGTACTTACTGGTGCGCAGCGTCACAGAATCCAGCACGGCTTCCGCTGCCTTGTCGAACTGCTCTGTCGTGGCCGCTCTGCCGGTGAGCAACTCCATCGCCGCTTCGGCCAGGTACGGAACGGGACCGGCGGGTCCGAGGCTAATGCGCGCGGCAGTGATGATGTCGCTGTCATCCAGTTGCAGTCGCACTGCCATTGCGATCATCGGCAGGGCCACGCCCTGCGGTCGCATCACGCGGGTGAAGGCCGAAGCCTCGCGTGGTCCGGTGGGCCGGAAACGCAGTCGGGTCAACATGGCCCGGTGATGGTCAATCGCGCTCTTGCCAGGCCCCAGGAAGGCCTCCCGCAAGGCCATCCAGCGGCTACCGTGGATATCGGCCACCTCGAATTCCCCGCCGAGGGCAAGCAAACCGAGGGTACCGTCGCCCGCCGGCAGGGCATGCGCCACGTTGCCGGCCAGGGTGGCCACGTTACGCACCTGTGGTCCGCCGATGACGCCACAAGCTTCCACCAGGCAGGTGCCGTGACGGATGATGTCTTCATCGTTCACTATCTGCGTGTGCGTCACAGCGCAGCCAATGGTGATGTGTTCGTCATCCATGGTGATGTGGTCGAGCCCGGTGATGCGCGACGGATCTACCATGGCTTCCACCGCCGGGCGCAGTCCTTGCTGAATTTCCAGCAACAGGTCGGTGCCGCCACCGATCACCTGGGCGCGCCCTTCGTAATGATTGAGCCACTGAACCGCTTCCTCGATGGTGTGCGGCATATGGTAGTTGTTCCAGCAAATTCTGATAAATAGTTCCTCGCCTGATTTCAATGCCTGTTTAGGGCCTGGCAAATGTTAACAGGCCCTAGTGAATACGACTCCAGATTCGCGCCGCGCGTTCCGCACAGCGGGCGCGGATGGTGTCTTCATCCAATTGCGGCAGGCGGCCTTCATCCACGATCACCCGGCCGCGCGCAATCGTGGTACGGACCCGCGCGAAACTCAGGCCAAAAAGCAGATGTCCGTAGAAGGTGTCAGCGTTCAACGGCGTAAACGGCACGTAGCCGGTAATCATGATATCGGCCAGTTGTCCCGGCGCCAGCGCACCGCGCGGGTCCCGAAACAGGCGATTGGCGATGGTCCGGTTGTTCTCCAGCAGGATCCGGCAGGCCTCACCAAAGGCCAGGCTTGGATCCTTGTGTTCACTGCGCTGGTGCAGGTACATGGCGCGGGCCTGGGAAATCAGGTGCGGTGACATGCCGTCTGTGCCGACCCCGACGGTGACGCCGTGTCCCAGCAGATCCAGGATCGGCGCCACGCTGAGCCCGTTGTTCATGTTGGATTCGGGATTGTTCACCAGCATCGAAGCGGTAGACTGCAGCAGGTCCATTTCGCCGGGATCGAGTTGGCTGCCGTGCACGAAAATGGATTTCTCGCCTGTAATGCCGAAATTCAGCATGCGGTCCATGATCCGCTGGCCGTAGCGCTCCATCGTCAGCCGAACATCAATTTCGTCCTCGGCCACGTGGACGTGGAAGCCGGTATCCATCGCATGCCCGGCGTCGGCGCAACGCTCCAGTGTTTTGGCGCCCAGCGTCATCAGGGCATGCATGCCGAACAGGGCGGCCATCTGGCCGTCAGTGGATTCACGGCACTTGCGAATCCAGCGTTCATTCTCCTCAATTCCTTCACCTTCGCGGTTGCGGTCCGACACCTCGTAACTGAGGCAGCCGCTCAGCCCCACGTCCCTGATGGCCCGTTCGACCTGGTCAAGACTGCCGTCAACGCAGGAAGGGGAGGCGTGGTGGTCGATGATCGTGGTGCAGCCGGCCCGGGCCGCGTCCATCACGGCCAGCAGAGCGGAGTAATAGAC
>CAZTIB010000104.1:0-8671 GCA_964613615.1 uncultured Chromatiaceae bacterium | reverse complement strand
TGCCGTTGTCGAGTCCTTCCGTTTGCGGCGCAGCAGCCCGACGACACTGGGCGCGATCGGCGGCGGTGAAGACAGCCATCTCGGTAGTCTGCAGCTAGGCGGCGCCGAGGCCGACGGCCCCCCCGCACCTGGGTGGGAAACGGATTTGCTATCCGCCCACGTCCAACTGCTGCAGCGGCGTGCCCAAGTCCGCGAAGTGGGTGGTGAACCCTGTCCGCCCAGTGAACTTCCGGACCCCCTGAATTCGGACCCGGTGATCAGTTTTTACCGACAGTACGCCCACCGTTTCAGCGTGGTGATTTTTTCGTCTTATGAAGTCGATTTGGCTGCCGTCGTGGAAGAGGCGGTGGAAGCCTGGAAGCCGGCCCACACGCTGCACAGTCTCTGCTGGCTGGACGCCGGGCTGGTGGTGGGCAGCAACAGCTACGTCGGTCTCGGTACCAGCCTGGCCGGCAGCAGTCGCTGGCAGCCGGCGTTGCTGGGGACAGCACCACTGGGAAGGGACAGAACGCTGTCGCAGGCACGGCCAGGTCATCCCGGTGAAGTGCAGCTGGACACCAGCAGATTATCGAACAACGAGTGCACGCCGCGGGCATGCTGAACCATGACAACGAGGGAGAGACTGCAATGAGCGACTCTCACGGAGACGCGCAGTTCATGCACTGCGATGGCAGCGATCCAGCCTTGCCGGGCGATCCCTGGTCTCGATTGCGCTACCACTACGGGCAGCTTCTCGGTGCCGACGATTTTCAGGCCGAGCAGAATGCCATGGTGTTGCGACGGCGACTGCATAACGCCTTGCTGCACGGCCTGGGCACGGTCTGCGGTCTGCGCGTCGGCGCCGAGCCTGAGGACCCTCCGCAGACGCGGCTGGTGGTTCGTGAAGGGCTGGCCATCGACGTTTACGGTCGTGAAATCTACGTCAACGAACCCCAGTGCCTGGACATCATCGGCCTGCATGCCGGCGACATCTGGGAGACGCTGGCGCTGTCACCGTCGGCAATCCCTGCGGACCCCGCCGATCCGCCTCTGTCGGACACTCGACGCGCCTATGTGACGCTCTGTTACGAGTCCTGCCTCAGTAACCAGGTGCCGGCCATCACGCCACCCTGTGGGGATGCCAGCGAAGCGCTGGCGTTTTCACGCGTCAACGACCGTTTTCGTATCGATCTGGTTGCCGAGGCGCCGGTCGATCCGCATCCGCTACAACGCGACTGGTGGCCCCCCCACGCAGCGGACGGGCACGGTGACCTGCGTGCCCGTCTGCTCGATTTTCTGCTCGACTGTCCCGGCGACGGGCGGAGCCTGCAACAGCTCTGGACTGCCACCGAAAAAGCGCCATTGTTGCTGGCGGTTGTCGACCTGATCCACGAGGAAACAGCCGAGGCCGAGATCACTCGCGTCGAGGCCATCGACAATAGCCCGCGCGCGTTGCTGCCGGCGGTGCAAATGACCGCTGAGCAAGTGCTACGACAGCGCCTTGCCGGGGTTGACACCAGTCAATCGCTGAAACTGCTTTCAATCAGCGACAACAGCGAATCCGCCGACGCGGCGACAATTCCCGAATACACCCTGCAGTTCTCCGCCGAGTTGGAGGCCGCAACTATCAGCCGCGATTCAATCAAGGTCTACGCGCTGGAAGGAAGTGGCTGGACACCGCCGCTGGATTCGATCGTCACCGCGGCGGGGAACGCGGTCACCATCGCGCTGGCGGCCGCACCGGCTGCTGACACCAGTCTGCAGCTGCACTTGCTTGGGGCCGGACGCAAGCCGGTCATGGCCATCGTCGGCCAGCCACTCGATGGCTGGTGGGACGAGCCGGTCAGTGGCGCCGGCCGTGGCCGGGACGTCAACGCCATCCGCGTCTGGACACCGGGCGTCGCCTGAACAACCGAGGAAAGCAGACATGAGCGTCGACAACTCGTCTTCCGGCGATAACAGCTTCAGCACCCAGGCTCTGAATGAGGCGTTATATCAGAACGTCCAGAATGGAAAGCTTGGTTACGAATTTTCCAGTCCGCTGGGCAACAACCTCCTCGGCGCCTACAGCCGCGACCAGGTCGTGGAAATGCTTGCCGAGCTACTTGCCAAGGCGCCGCCGGGTTCGGCGACGATCACCGGCAAGAACGGCCTGTTTCGCATCAACTGGTTCGACGGCCGTTTCCTCACCGCTCAGGCATTCCGACAGCAGGATACCTACTGGGACCAGCGCCTGCGGCTGTTGGCGCAGATCTTTCCCCCCGGCATCAGTTGGGGGCTGGGGTTAAGCGGGCTGGAGGCGGCGCTGCAATCCTATCCGCCGCCGGGTAGCGATATCAATCCGAGAGAAGGTGGCACCTCGCTCGACCAGCCATTCACCCTGCGTCCAGGCGTCGCTTTTGACGGCATCGGCCGGCCGATCGTGGTGGGCCAGGAATTCTGCTTCTGTTTTCGCGATCTCATTCCCCGCTTCCAGAGCGAACCCCGCCAGGTGGCTGCCAGCGGCCAGCGTTTTCAGTCCTGCCTGTGCCTGGAACCTTTCAACGGCGGGGCGGGAACGCCGGGTTCGGCGCTGCCACCGGGGCCCTACCTGTTGATGATCGAACCGCGCGAATGCCCGGAAGGTGACGCCAAGGTCTATGGGGAGGCGTGCGCCGGCGATCAGCCGGCCCGTTGCCAGAGTAATGGCTGGCGGGGTGGATTCGGACTATCGCTGGTGCGCTTCCCGGCCGATCCGCCGAGCGGTCTGAGCATCGCCAGCTCCTGGGATTTGCGCGGAATCCTGTCGGCCTATTATTACGATGTGTTCGAGCATTCGCTCATCAGCCGCTGGGATCCGGAGTTTGCCCGCGATGACGCTTTTTGCGAGGCGGTCGGCAATGACTGTCAGCAGGCCGGGGCCGTGCCTCTGGCGATGACTTACATCGGCTTTGACGGCAGTGTGGTGTTTCTCGATCAGTGGATACCGCGGCGCGGCCTGGCGGCAACCACGGCGGCCAACTGGACCCGGACGCATATCGGCGCGCCGGCGCAGTCGGCCGCCGACGCGCGCTTGCACCAGTTCCAGTGCATGCTGAAACAAAGCCTGTCGAAAGTGCCGCTGGAAACGTTCGGGCAGCAGGCCAGTCCCGCGATGAATTTGCATCAGCGCGGCTTCCGGCATATCCCGCCGGTCGGGTTTCTGCCGTTCGACCCCTACACCACACTAACGGATATTTCGTTCGATACCGGCAACGACACCATCGGCGGCACCACCACCGGTGGCAATCTGCTGGCGCAGATCCCGGCGTTCGCCAACACTGCGCTGGTGGAGAGCCAGATCGATCGGTATTTCTGCGGCACCAGCGTCATTCCCTACTATGTCGTCGCGCTGCACGACGACGATTTGCTGGAGGATATAAAGAACACGTTCGACAAGGACCCGGTCAGGGTTGACACGCTGTCAGCTATTGACGACCGCATCACCAAGCTGATTTTCGAACTTTGTCGCGACAGCAACGAATCCGTTGCATCGATCACTGGTCTGTTTACCCGATTCATCAGGGTATTTTCAGCGGTGATCCAGCTCATGCTGCGTGACACGGATTTGCTGGTCAATCGTGATGTTGAATTGGTCAAAGTGATCATTCCGCTGCAGGGCCTGCGTCGCAAGCACCCGCTGGTCGGCATAACGGGTGTGGATACGGCGGCGTCGCTGAATGACTGGTACAGCCGTCCGCCGAACCAGGCCGGCGGATTTCTCTCCGACTTGGTACGCGACCGCGTGGTGCTGTTCTTGCGCGAGCGCTTCGGCATGGACGCGCTGCCCCGCCATTTTGCCGTGTATGTCAAACAACGCATGGTATTGCTCGACGTGATCTATGTGCTGTTCGAGTTTCTGAACCAGGTGCTGGCATTCGTTGACAGCTTCGAAGTGGCTGCCGATTCGGATTTCCGAGCGCCGACGGAGAGTTTCCGCCAGCAGCAGTTGGCGTTGCCGCAGGCGCAGCAGGCTGCCGCGCAGGCGGCGTTTGGAGTGCCGGTTGTCCGCGACGTGATCGCCTTCAGCGCGGTCACCGCCAATCCGGAACTTGCCAGCCCCCAGATGTGGGACAGCTTCTTCGAACAGGTCGATGTCGAAGACGCCCGACTCGCCGATCAGATCGACGATCCGTTGCTGCGCCGGCAGCGGGCGCTGGATCTGGTCGCCGATGCCCAGGCGATGCAGGTCGACGGCTTTGACACCATTAAGGTTTTGCTCGCGTCTCAGAATCCGCAGGCAGCCGAAGCCAGTCTGCGCAGTGTCCAGCGGGCTGCAAATGTGGCGCCGAGGCTCAACGAGCGCGGGGTGCCGCGCGCTATGACGCTCAATCAGGAACTGTTGCACGGTGGCAAACTGCGGGTGTACGAGCAGGAAGACTCGCGGGAACTGTGGCAGGCGGTCGTGTCCGGCCTCAAGCAGCAGCCGGTCAGCAACCTGGTCCGCACCGCGAGTGCCGACGCCACCGTCGAGGAGGTCCTGAAGCTGCCGGCGGATGAGGCGGAGAAACTCCTGGGCGGCAAAGACGGCGTCGACAAGCTGCGCAAGGCAGTCGAGCCTAAGGTTGACAAGATCGCCAAGGATATCGACGTCATTGCCGCGAATCCGCCATCGGCCGAAGTCACCGCCAGCTTCCAGAAGAACCTGGAGCTCTCCGACGGCGATCCGGTACAGGCGCTAGCAAAGACACAGACGCAGTTCAGGAGCGACGCCGCTGCGACGGCCACGCTGAAACGCATCAAGCCCATGGCCGACCTGCTCGGCAAAGACGGTTTTCAACCCGTTGCCAACGTGGTGTTCCGCAAGCGGTAGCGAACGACTGTGGCGACACTGCGGATTCGGCAAATGCGCAACCGCTACCGCGTCAGGGATGCCGACGATGCTGCCGATTTGCAACGGAGTCTGGACGGGGTGATTGCGGACCGGCTGCCGGCGATTCTCGATCGAGGTTTCGCGAACCTGCAACGTCGATTGGGTCTTGCCGCGGACAGCCTGGTGGCAGTGCGCCGACTGAACCTGCGGATCCGGTTGTCGATCATGCCAACGCCCGACAACCCGAAGCTGATCGATCACATTGCGGAATCCTGGAGTGGTGCATTGCTGGATGGTCTGGAGCGCGTGCTCGTGAGCGCCGGTTTCCAGGCCGACCGCGTGCTGGTTTCCGATGTGCTGGTTGTGTTTCCGGACGTCAGCGCGGCGCGCTTCCAGCACCTGCGGCACCTGCTCCGCCACGGGACTACTGCCTGGTGGTCAAAGGCGCTGCTCGGGGCCGAAGAAACTGGACAGGCTTTACCGGAGGCCTTGCTGTCGCTGGCCGAAGAGGGGCCCGGAGCTGCGGCTGACTGCATTGTCCGGCTCGTAGCCGATACAGGCTCGGGCTGGTTGGCGCGACTCGACGCCGGCCAGCGGCGCCGCATTGGAGCTATTCTGATCGGTGCTGGTGCACCCAGTGCCGGCAACGGTGATACCACCAGCCGGCGCCCCGGCGCCTCGGTTGGCCCCTTTGAGACGCTCCGGCCGTCGCAACGCGATGAAATGCGCCAGTGTGTCGATGCGGCTTCCGCGGCGTTGCTGTATTGCGCGTATGCAGTGACTGGGCAGCAAGCGGTTTCGGGCAGCTTCGAATCGCTTGAGCAAGAAGCCGCACGCTGGCTGGGCTTGTCTCGGGCGGGCGGCGTCGACAAGTCAGACGGGGAAGCGGGTGTTGAACCCGCGAGGCAGGCTTCACCCAGCGCCGATACCGACCCTATCAGGCAGGAAGAAGTTTTCAACAAGGCCCCGCCCCGACCTGATGATGTCGACGCTCAGGCGTTCCCGGATATTTCGCTAGCGCCTGTCGAGTCAGAGTCGAATGGGATTGAGCCATCTGATTCGGCCACTGCGCGGGTCGATGCGCCAAGTATCCCCGTCGGCTGTGGTGGTCTGATGTTTCTGATCCGTTTCGCATTGCGAAACTGCGAGCAAGGTAAGGACATCAACCAGGCTATGCTGGCGTTGGGTACGCAGGTTCTGGATAGCGTGTTCGAGCACCTGTCTCCGGCAGGCCGCCGTGCTGCCTGGCGCCGCGACGCGCCGCTACTCGAGGTGTTCGCTGGTCTGCGCGTGCCAATCGCCGATGTCGACGCCCTGGATCACCCGCCAGACGCATGCCGCTGGGCGAGGGCAACACGGGAAGCAATACTTCGCCGAATCGATGCCGACGTCTCCGCCGCGCCGAGGGGGCGTGAATACGTACTCGGCCGTGTCAACATGACGCTATCGCCGTTGGACAAGCTGTTGCTCAGACCGAGTCGTCTGCATGTGAGCGCTACCGAGGCACGCCTGTTTCTGCCGGCGGACGCGGTGAATATCGGCCTGCGCCGCGGTGGTTGGGATATCGACCCCGGTTGGGTGCCGGCGCTTGGGCGAGTTATTCGCTTCGAGTATCTGGGCCAATGAACCCGCTGGTCGGGAAAGCTCAGCCAGAGTCCTTGACCGAATCGCTACTGGACAGGATCGAGGGTGGTGGGCTCAGCGAACAACTTCTCGCCTGTCTCGCCGCGCGATTGCTGCTGCATTTTCCCGAACAGGATTTTCTGCGCCGACTGGCCGCGGGCGTAATCGAGCAGCTGCCGCAAGACCCGCTTGAACTTGCCGAGCGTCTGGCAAGAACCAGCGATCAGCTCTTGCAGGTCATGGAGGAAGCGACGTTCCGGAACGACCCGCTGCCGCGCCTGATGCGTTTGTTTGGGCTGTCGCCGTTCGAACTCGACCTGCTGCTCGTGGCATTGGCGCCGGAACTGGACGAGCGTTTTGGCAATCTGTACGCAGGCATCAACGGCGGGCTGCGACGACTGGCGATGCATCAGGCGATACCGCTGCTGGTCGCGGACAGCACCGAGCGTGGCCTGATTCGCGACACGCTGAGCGACAGTGCACTGTGGCGCTGCGGCTTGCTCGTCGATAGTCCTTCGACGCCGCTGTTCGAACGTCGCCTGCAGGCCGGCACGGCATTGAGCGACCATGTCGGTGGCCGGCCACCCTTGTCTTCTGGCGGTGCGGTTTTACACCAACCGGGCGATGATCCGGCGGCGGCGGTTGTCGTGAAATTGATGAATGTGATCAACGCCGATGCGAGGGAGCTGGCGGCATGGGCCGAAGACGGCCGGACTTCCCTGATCCACCTGGTGGGTCAGGGAAGTGACACTTCCAGTTGCCATGCCGACGCTCTGGCAATGGCCCTGCAGAGACCTTGGCTCGAACTGCGGCCAGGCGGCGACGATCTCGAAGGTCAATCTCGACAACTGCTGATCGCGGCGAGACTTGGCCGTCTGTTGCCGGTAATACGCCTGGGTGCAAACGCCTCCGGCGAAGCTGAACTGACACCAGCAGCGTTGGCGCCGCTGGTCGGTCCGTTGCTGGTTGTCGGCCCTGACACCATTGCGGTTCGAACGCCAGAATCCCTTTCCATGCGGCGTTGGTTGGAGCGAATTCCGCGTCCGCTCGAACTGGTGGCGGTCTGGCAGCATTTTCTGACCGGGTCCGGTGCTGAGGCCGACGTCGATCTGCTGGCAAATCAGACGCATCTGTCAGTTGAACTCATCGCCAGGGTCGTTGAACAGGCGTCAACGCGGGCCGCGTCGGATGGACGCGCGGCCGCCAACCACGACGATGTTCTGCAGTCATTGCGCGAGAACCAGCCGGAACCGGTGTCACGACTGGCCAGTAGCCACCGCCCGCAAATTCCCTGGTCGGCGCTGATTCTGGATTACAAATCGAAAGCCAGTCTGGAGCACCTGGTCGAGCGCGTGCGCTACCGGGTCGAGGTGCAGGACCGCTGGGGCCTCGGCACGGCCCGGTTCGGCAGTCGCGGCAACGGCTTGGTCGCCCTGTTGCACGGCGAGTCCGGCACCGGCAAGACATTCACCGCGCAGGTGGTTGCCAGTCGCCTGGGCCTGCCCATGCTGAGCGTGGATTTGTCGCGGGTGGTTTCCAAATACATCGGCGAAACCGAGAAACATCTGAACGAACTATTCGATCTGGGCGAGGGCTTCAGGGCGCTGTTGTTTTTCGACGAGGCAGATGCCTTGTTCGGCAAGCGCACCAGCGTCAAGGATGCCCACGACCGCTACGCCAATATCGAGGTCAATTTCCTGCTGCAGCGGCTTGAGTCCTTCGAGGGCATGGTGCTGCTGTCGAGCAATTTTCAGCAAAGCATGGACGATGCCTTTACCCGTCGGATCGGTTTTTCGGTGTTTTTCCCGCGCCCGACGCCCGGTCAGCGACTGGCATTGTGGCGCCAGCACCTGCCGCGGGGCAGACTGGGAGATGATGTCCGGCTTGAACGCATCGCCGAGCGCTTTGAGCTTGTCGGCGGCGAAATCCGTAATTGTGCTCTCGGCGCTGCCTATGCCGCGGCGGCCGACGAGGGCGTTATATCGCAACAGATGCTGGAAGCCGCGATCGCTTCCGAACTTACCAAGATGGGTCGCCCGCAGCCGCGGGGGATCGGAGCGCGGAAATAATCGTCATCGACGGAGGGAAAATCATGCCTGACCTCGCAACCGAATTGAGTGAACTGGAATCCACGTTGGCCGATGCCGGAGCCCAACTGACGGCCCTGAGCGGTGATTCCAGCCAGGAGCACCTGGCCGCGGTCAGTACGATCGTCGCTGCAATGGAACAAGCGCGGCT
>CAZTIB010000103.1:0-4415 GCA_964613615.1 uncultured Chromatiaceae bacterium | reverse complement strand
GGTTGTAGAAGTGATAGACCTCGACGGTCTTGCCGGTGAAGGGGTTGTCCCAGGTCTCCAGGATGTCGCCGGTCTCAAGGTCGGTAAAGTAACCGGTCTCGCGCGACTTGACCCAGAGATCGCCATTCTCGTCCTGCCTGGCCAGGAGCACGCCGGTGCCCGTGTAGCCAAATACCGGCACCATCCGGTTGTCACCGATACGCGCGTACATCAGCCCGTGGAAGCCACCGATCACCGGCTCGTCATAACCGGCCCACATCTTGCCGAAGGCATAGAGATTGTCGACGGGATCCGCGTAATCCAGCCGGGCACTCTTCGGCGGTGGCGGCCGGTGACCGGTGGCACCGGCAGGCAGGGCGGCGGTGGCAGCAGCGCCGGCGGCAAGGCCCAGCGCCGCGCGGCGGCTCATCAGGAGCTGAGACATCAGTACGGACTGCATCGGTATCCCTTCTACGCAAGCGTGTGAACAGCGCGGAAGCATGCGGCGCGCCGTGCGGGAAAACCAACCCTGCTGAAGCCGGCGACCGTTGCGCGGCTCGCCAGCCAAGACGGTGCACGGAGTGCACCCTACGCGCAATCCGCGTTTCGGCGGCAATCTAGAGAGACACGCCCTCCGCTTCCGGTGCGGAGTGCCCGGCCTCCGATGCCGGAGCGTGCAGACTCGTGCGCAGCGGATCGACGTCGACGACTGAACAGCCGCCCATGCGTAGCGCAAAGAGCGCGAACGGCGGTAACCAGAGCATCAATAGAAAAACGCCCATCGGGCGGAAGCGGCGACTCATGAACGAGCCTGCCCGTAACTGCGATCTGCCATCACCAATGCTCCGCCCGGCACAATGGCGCGGGCCAGTTAACGAATGTCACGAGTTTGACCGCCGGGCGCCGGGGCGTCTGGTCGCAACGCGTCAGATTTCGGTCCGCCGAAACCGGCTAGGGCAGCACCTCGATCAGCTCCACCTCGAAGGTCAGCGTGGAGCCTGCCGGAATCGAACCCACCGCGCGGTTGCCGTAGGCGATCTGCGGCGGGCAGGTCAGGCGGGCCTTGCCACCCTCCTTCATCATCGGGATGCCTTCCTGCCAGCAGGGAATGACCCGGCGCAGCGGCAATTCCAGCGGCTGGCCGCGTTCGACGGAACTGTCGAACACGCTGCCGTCGGCCAGCGTGCCGTGATAGTGCGCACGGACCACGTCATCTATCGTCGGCGCCTGGCCGGTGCCGGGCACGAGTTCCTCATAGACCAGGCCAGAAGGCGTCTCGACGGTAATCGCTTCCGCTACCACTGCGTCCTGGTGATTTTCTGCGGTTGCCACGGACGTCACGGCAAAGGACACGAGGACGGCGAGCAGCAAGCAGCGCACAGCACGAAGGCTGAGAGAAGAAGTCAAAAACATCATTACATCCCTGTAGCGGTTTGGGGGTTTCAACAGAAAGCAGATAACGGAGGGTTCAGCCCTTCGTCGTTACCTCTTCATAGAATTCGTGGGTGTGCTGCGGCAACAGGTTCGGGTACAGCTGCGCGCTGCGGGCCTTGTCCAGGGAACGGGAAAACCTGACGCGGTCTTCCGCAGTGTCCCACTGTTCCACCATGACGAAATGCACGCCCTCCGGGTGCGGTCTTTCACTGGCAGCCGCCAGTTCTTCTGCGGACACGTAGTTCTTCACGATCTCGAACATCCGGCCGGGCTGGGCCCGGAAAATCTGCCGCCCGCGAAAGCCCGGGGCCGCGCGCATCTGCTCATCCATGTCCTGGTAGAAACGAGTGACGTCGTCTTCAGCGCCGTGCTTGGCCATCAATGTTGCGATGTAGGTCTGCATGGACAAGGCTCCTTATCTGATTCGCCACGCGGCGGGCCCGCAGCCAATGGTGGCGACACTACACCGCGGCGCGGACGAGGCCAAGCCCGGAAATCCGCAACCCCGACCCCGCCGAAACCCCATCATGAGCACCACCGCACCCGCCATTCTCTGGTTTCGCCACGACTTGCGGCTGGACGATCAACCGGCACTGGCAGCGGCTTTGCAGTCGGGCCGGCCCGTCGTGCCTGTGTACATAGTCGACGCTGAGCCGGCCGATGGCCGCCCCCCGGGCGGCGCGAGCCGTTGGTGGCTGCACCACAGCCTGGAATCGCTGGCAGCACAGATCGAGGGTCTGGGTGGACAGCTAATCCTGCGCCGCGGGCCTGCCGTCAGCGCCCTGCGCCAACTGGCCGAAGAAATCGGCGCGGCAGCCGTGTATTTCACCCGCGCTACCGAACCCGATGCCGCAGCAGTGGAAAAACACCTCAACGCGACGCTGGGCAACACGGTCGAGCTGCACCGTTTTGGTGGCCAGCTGCTGTTCGCGCCCGAGCAGGTGTTAAAGGCCGACGACACGCCGTACAGGGTATTCACACCATTCTGGCGCGCGTGCTGCCGTCTGCCGGCGCCATCAGTCGCCATCGCCGCACCCACGCGCTGGCCGGCTCCCAACCCGTCACCGGCGTCCGAACAACTGGCAGACTGGCAGTTGCTGCCCTCCCGCCCGGACTGGGCCGGCGGACTACGCGAGGCCTGGCAGCCCGGTGAAGCCGGCGCGGCAGCCGCGCTGGACCTGTTCCTCGACGCACGTGTTCGCGACTACAAAGCCGACCGCGACCGGCCGGACCGGCCTGGAACTTCGCGGCTGTCGCCGCACCTGCATTTTGGCGAGATCAGCCCACGGCGCATCTGGCACGCGGCCGAAGCTCACGCGGTGCGTGCAGGTGACGGCCACGGTGTAGAAGCCTTCCTGCGGGAGCTGGGCTGGCGCGAGTTCTCCTACCACCTGTTACACCACTTCCCGCAGCTGCCCGACACGCCGCTGCGGCCCGAGTTCAGCGATTTTCCGTGGCGGGATGACGACGAGGCCCTGCAACGCTGGCAGCAGGGCCTGACGGGCTACCCCATCGTCGACGCCGGTATGCGCGAGCTGTGGTCCACCGGCTGGATGCACAACCGCGTGCGCATGGTGGTGGGTTCATTCCTGGTCAAAGACCTGTTGCTGCCGTGGCAGCAAGGCGAGCGCTGGTTCTGGGACACGCTGGTGGATGCCGATCCGGCCAACAACGCGGCGAGCTGGCAATGGGTGGCGGGCTGCGGCGCCGACTCCGCACCTTTCTTCAGGGTCTTTAACCCGACGCTGCAGGGACAGAAGTTCGACCCGCAGGGCGCCTACGTGCGCCGCTGGATCCCGGAGCTGGAACACGTGCCGGACCGGCTGGTGCACAAACCCTGGGAAGCGGGGGGCGACGACCGCCCTGGCCCCGGGTACCCGCAACCCATAGTCGATCACGCCGTGGCGCGACAACGGGCGCTGGAGGCCTTCCGGGCAATCAAGAAACCGGCAGCCTGAGCGGCTGCCGGTACTGGCCGGGTTCAGTCGGCGCGGACAGACAGTACCGGGCAGTCGGCCATGCGCAGCACGCCCTCGGTGGTGCTGCCCAGGATCAGATGCTTCACGCCGGCGTGGCCGTGGGTCGTCATGACGATCATCTCGGCGCCGTGTTGCTTCGAGTAGTTCGCGATCTCTTCGGCGGGCCGACCCACGAGCACTTTGGCCACCGTTGGCTTGCTCAGACCCTGCAGGTGTTCGCCGACAAAATTCTGCAGCCGGCTGTCCGCCGACGAGGCCAGTTCCTCGGCCGTCGGAATGGCCACCGGACCCATATCCAGCGTCGCGTAGATATGCGGTTCCTCCACCGCGTAAACGCAGTGCAACTCCGCGTCCATGATGGAGGCCATGCGCCGGGCAATCGGCAGGGCGTTCAGCGACAGCGCCGAAAAATCGGTGGGAAAGACAATTACTTTGTTAGCCATCGGTCCGCTGCCTCCTCGACAGAGTCTGATAGCCAAATTAAGCCGTTTTTACCCGCCGCGGACAAGCGTGGAGAATGCCTATGGCGGCGGTGGTGTGTTTTGACTGCCGAGGGCCGCGACCAGTCGGTCGGCAATGCGCAGGCCTTCCACGTAATCGGGCGTCAACGGACTCCGGCCGCCGACGCGCAACGGGGTGTCTACTGCCGCCTCCTGCTCATGCTCCAGCAGCGCCAGTGAGTAGGCAGCCAGGAGCACGGTGGCCTCGTCTACAGCCAGCCGGTCACCGAGGCCGGCAATCAGGCCGGCCAGCAGGTCCCGATGCCCGGGTCCGGGGCCGCGAAACGCATCGCCGGGAGCCTGCTCCAGCTGCAGCCAGCGGGACGCGGCCTGGGCCAGGCGGTCGGCACTGCGCAGCGTCTCCAGGGACGCGGCAGGCGGGGGTTGCAGGATCATGGAATCAGGCTACGCGCCGCAGTGCGTTAACCATTATCATTTCGCCTCACATCGTGGTCATCTGAGGTCAGACAGCGGTGCCGCCGGCATGATGCTCGAAAACACCAACCTGGCAACCGGCGCGCAG
>CAZTIB010000102.1:0-7073 GCA_964613615.1 uncultured Chromatiaceae bacterium | reverse complement strand
AGTGTCGGGTCCGCACCGCTGAACTCCAGGTCCGGAATCACCGGCGGCGGCGTGCGCGGCTCGCCTGCCGCGATGTCCGTGTACATCAGCCCCTCTTCCGGCGGTGCCACCGGCAGCTGAGTATCGTCGGCCCGGTCGTAGACCCACAGGCCGTACAGGGGCGGTGCTGCCACCGCGTTCGGGTCGGCCAGGCCGTTAGGCGTGCACGGCACGATTTGCTGGCCCTGCATCAGTCGGCACTGGCTCCAGCTCACCAGCAGCCGATCGCTGCCGTCGCGCAGCGGCACCGCGCTTGAGAAGCTGCCACCGGGTGAGATCGTGCCGTCAGTGTGTACATCGTTGATGACGGCAGGCCCCTGGGCGGGCCCGACGAGCAGGCCGGCGTTCACGGCCGTCGGCTGCATATTTTCGGCGAAGTCCGGGGCATCGATGATCACCAGGTCACCACCGAAAGATTCGGTAACCCGCGGCCGCAGAATATTCAGCAGCTGATTGTCGGGCATTTCCTTCGCTTCCACGAAGTCCACTGTGGCGCCATTGGTGCCGGTGTCGTGGCTCTCCGCGCCGTACAGCAACTCCAGTGCCGCACCGTCGGGGTTCATGCGGTACAGGTGTATGGAGTCATTGTTGCCGGCGTTGTCCCAGCGGCTGAACGCCACCTGGCCGTTATCCAGCACGGTCGGGAACAGGTCGTGACTCTGGTTAAAGGACACCTGCTTGATGTTGTTGCCGTCGGCATCCATCACGTGGAGTACGAAGGCGTATTCGTCGCGGTCTTCTTCGAGGTATTGGAAAGGTGGCTTCAGTTCTTCCTGCAGCACGGCGAATGACGCGCGCTGGCGAGTGGATGCGAAAACGATCCGGCCATCCGGCAGGTAAGCCGGCGCCAGGTCGTGGCCATTTTCGGCCAGGATGCTGGAGGCGACGATCCGCCGGAGCGTCTGACCGGGTACGTCGTATTCCCAGATGTTCCAGGTCGGCTGCTCGTCGTCGTCGAGATTCGGGTCGAAGGGTCCGCGCATCGCGAACAGGAAGCGCTGACCGTCGAAGGACGCGCTGACATCACGCACGTCACCGAGGCCCTGCGTCTCATTCGCCGTTACGACAATTTCCTGTGCCGATGGCGAAGCCCGGTCCAGAACATACAGTTCGGCGCCCACCGTGGTTTCGTCAAAGGTCAGCAAATCCGTCACGTCGTCCGTCATCAGCATGCCCTGATCGTCGACGGGAAGCGGACGCTTCACGTAAGCAATGGGTATTTCAACGAGCACCGGATCAGGGCCCTGGCCACCCGCAATACTCACGTCGCCGCCGCCACCGCCGCAGGCTGTGAGACACAGCAGCGCGAAGGGCATCACGGTCCTTAATAGTGCGGCCTGCAATCGGCTACACGCTTCTCGCGTAAAACTATTCATCGGAACCCCGAAGAGTGAACCCGTAACGCCGCTGAGTTTGAACCTGTTTGAGGTGCAATTACGCCCTGCACGTAACGTAATACAACGACAAAACTTGAGACTGTTAATGCGATCACAGAACGATATGGGGACTCGGGAGATAACGTGATCCACCGCGCGCAATGCGCCGCAAGCGCGAGAACTTTACGTAATGACTAACTGGTTTCAAAATAAGTTACCAGCGGGGAACAAACGTGTTCTTCGTTCTTCGCATGAACTTTCAGTTGCGGTTCTTTGTGCGTTGTTTATCACTGCACCGGCGCTTGCGGGCGACCGGGAACAGGCACAACGCATGCACGATCGCATCGCCGGCGTGCCACCGAGCACGCAAGTGCTGGACGATATGGAAGCCCTCATCGTCGACGGTGGGCGCACGCAGCAGGCTTACGAAGACGCAGCTTACGAGGCCATGAAAAACGGCAGCTTCTATGGCGTCACGCTGAAGAATCTCGCGGTGCCGTGGACGAATCGCGACCAGGACTTGTTCGCACCACTCAACGACTACGTCGCCACGTTTATCGGCGTGGTGCGCGACGAATTGGTGCCATTTAATGAAATCCTTTCCCGTGACGTGCTGTATGTCGGTGCCGGCGGACTCGGACTGCCCGCCTACTCACCGAGCAGTAACGCACATTACGAGGCGCTGGAGCGCAGTGGCCTCGATCTCGGCCAGCAGAGCGTGCTGACGCTGGCCAGCCAGACCGGCCTCAACAGCATGCCGCCAGAAGGTGTTGCCGGCCTGTTGACGACGCGCGCCGCTGCGCAGGCTTTCTTCATCGCCGGCACGAACCGGGCGATGTTTCGTTTCACGATGCTCAACCACCTGTGCCACGACATGGAAGAGGTTAAGGACACCACCGGGATACCGGACCGGATCCGCCAGGATGTGTCGCGCAGCCCGGGTGGTGACAGCCGGGTGTTCATGAATGGTTGCATCGGCTGCCATGTCGGCATGGATCCAATGGCGCAGGCCTTCGCGTATCACGACTACGACGAGGCAGCCGGCCAGATGATCTATACGCCGGGTATCGTGCGACCGAAATACTTCAACAACGATACAACCTTCAAATTTGGCTACGTCACGCCGAACGACGACTGGGACAACTACTGGCGCGAAGGCCCGAACCGCTGGATCGGCTGGGACTTCGGCCCGACCTCGCCGGGCGGCAGCGGCACCGGTGCGGCTTCGCTGGGACGCGAACTCGGCAACAGCGAAGCCTTCGCGCGCTGCCAGGTCAAGAAGGTATTCAAGGCCGTCTGCCTGCGTGATCCTGCCGATGGCAACGACGTCACGCAGCTCGACGCCATGACCCTGTCCTTCCGGAACGGCTATCGGATCAAGCAGGTTGTCGCTGAAGCGGCCGTGTACTGCAAGGGGGACTGAGCCATGTTGCGCAACCACTTCATACAGAAAGCCCGGACGCTGGCGACGCTGCTGGCCGGCGCTGCTTTGATCGCCGGTTGCGGCGGCGGTGCGGAAACGACCTCCCTGCCGCAGACCCAGCTGCCCGGCGGCGGTGCCACGTATAACGGCCCCACCCCGGCCACGGCCGACGTGCAGGCCTTCATGGTGGAGCTGTGGACGCACCTGCGTGAAGGTGGCACCGCCAGTTGCGGCGACTGCCATTCGCCAAGCGGCGGGCAGGCGCCGATGTTTGCGCGTGATGACGACGTTAACCTCGCCTACGCGGAAGCCAATCCGCTGGTAGACCTCGGCGCACCGCAACTTTCCAGGCTGGTGACCAAGGTCCAGCCGGGTACACATAACTGCTGGCTCGGCAATGACGGGGCTAGCGGACAGGCCTGCGCCGACATCATGGAGACCTGGATCGCGAACTGGGCCGGTGGTAACGGCGCCGGCGGTGGTCGCCAGATCACGCTGCAGGCTCCGGAAATCAAGGCGCCGGGCCAGACCAAGAACTTCCCGCCACCAGTACCAGTGGGATTCAATGGCGTGCACGCGCTGCTGGACCAGTACTGCTCGAACTGTCACACGAATTCGGCAAACACCCCGCAGACGCCGTTCTTCGCCGACCCGGATATCAACGTGGCCTACGAGGCCGTGAAGCCGAAGCTCGACCTGAACAGCCCGCCCGACTCGCGGCTGGTGGTACGCCTGCGCGACGAGTTCCATAACTGCTGGGACGACTGTGCGGCCAACGCTGCGGAAATGCTGGCGGCGATTCAGCTATTTGCAGTCGACGTTCCGCTCAGTGAGATCGACGAGGACCTCGTGATCAGCGCAGCATTGAACTTGCTCGACGACGGCGTGGTCGCTTCCGGCGGCAACCGCTACGAGGCGAACCAGATCGCACTGTGGGAGTTCAAGAACAACGCCCGCGACACCAGCGGCGTGAATCCCGCAATGGATCTCAGCCTGACACCGGATATCGAATTCGTCGGCGGCTGGGGCATCAGCATCAAGGGCGGTCAGGCGCAGGCCTCACCATTCACCAGTCGTAAGCTGTACGACCTGATTACCGCGACCGGCGAGTATGCCATCGAGGCCTGGGTTGCCCCGGCAAACGTCGTGCAGCAAGACACGCGGATTGTCACCTACTCGGCCGGCACCGACCAGCGCAACCTGACGCTGGGCCAGACCATGTACAGCTATGACGCCTATAACCGCAGCAGCGAGACCAACGCGAACGGCGATCCGGCCCTGAGCACGGCGGCTGCGGATGAAGACCTGCAGGCTACCCTGCAGCACGTGGTCTTGAACTACGATCCGATCAACGGCCGGGAGATCTACGTGAACGGTGTATTCACCGACGACGCGGACCCCGTTCCCGGCGGTACCCTGGGCGACTGGGACGACAACTTTTCCTTCATTCTCGGCAACGAAGCGTCGGGTGACCGATCCTGGGAGGGTGTGATTCGGCTGGTGGCCATCCACAACCGGACGCTGACGCCCGAACAGATCAACCAGAACCTCGAAGTGGGGGTGGGTGAGAAGTTCTTCCTGCTCTTCTATATCAGTGATGTCCCCGGCGTGGTCGTGAACCAGGCCTACATACTGTTTGAGGTCAGCCAGTTCGACAGCTACAGCTACCTGTTCAACGCGCCGCTTTTCATCAGCCTCGATGCGACAGCCACCACGGCGAATGTCCCGCTGGTGGGCATGCGCATCGGCGTGAACGGCAGCGAAGCCGACGTGGGCCAGGCCTATGGAAATCTCGACACGATGCTGACCGACCCCCTCGGCCAGCCGCTGTCGAACCTCGGTACCATCATTCCGCTGGAAAACGGCTCAGGCAGCGACGAGTTCTTCCTGAGTTTCGAGCAGCTCGGCACCGAGTTCGGCCCGGTGATCCAGGCCCTGCCGCCGACGGCGCCCCCGGTGGTGCTGGCCGGCACGCAGCCGGATATCGGTCTGCGTACCTTCGACGAAATCAACGCGTCGATGTCGGCGGTGACCACGGTGCCCACGACGGCTGTCCAGGCGACATACGACCTGGTTCGCCAGTCGCTGCCGGCAATCGCGCAGGCGGACACTTTCTCGTCGGCCATGGAGATCGGTATTGCGCAGCTTGCGATTGGCTACTGCGACACCCTGGTTGAAGACGATACCAAGCGGCCCGTCTACTTCAGCGGCTTTGACTTCAATCAGAGCCCGAGTGCCGCCTTCGTGGACCGGAGCCTGGTCATCACGCCGCTGATCACCAATATGGCAGGTGGCGATCTGCTGCCTGGCAGTCAGCCGGGCTTCCTGGCAATCGAGAGTGAGGTCAGCGATCTGATCGACATACTGATCGCCGCTGGCACCAACACACCGCAGCGCACGCGCGATATCACCAAGGCCGCCTGTGCCTCAGTGCTCGCCAGTGGCGTGGTCTTGGTGCAGTAGGAGCGGCTTTAGCCGCGATACAACTGAAACGGAAGGCACGATTATGGCCAGGCGCAAAACACGCAACTACTTCGAGCCCCAGCGGCATCCGGATCATCCGCGGCCGGTCACCCGGCGCCAGATGATTCAGCAGGGCTTCATGAGCGGCGCGGCAACCATTGCCACGGGCAGCGTCATGAGCATGTTCGCAAACCCGCGGGCCATGGCGGCGAATCACAGCCGCCTGTCGCAAGAGCTACAGGACATCATCACTGCCGGCACTTGCCCGCTCATTAAAACGGGCGTGAACAACCCGCTGCCGTTTATCTGCATCGACCTTGCAGGCGGCGCCAACATGGCCGGCTCGAATGCACTGGGGGGCCGGCAGGACGGCCAGCTCGACCTGCTCACCACCCAGGGCTACTCCCGCATGGGCCTGCCGGGCGACATGGTGCCGGGGACGCCAGAAGCAACGCCGACGCTGACCAGTAACGGTGACCACACCGACAACAGCCTCGGACTGTCTTTCCACAGCGACAGCGCCTTTCTGCGTGGCATGCAACTGAGCATGTCCCCGGGGACCGCGGATAGTGTGGAAGGCGCCATGATTCCAGCGCGGTCGGACAATGACACGGGCAACAACCCGCACAACCCGTTGTACGGCATCGCCCAGGCAGGCGCCGACGGTGAACTGCTGACGCTGATCGGCTCGCGGAACTCCGATTCCGGCGGCAACTCCATGGCGCCGGCGATGATGCTCGACCCGGAGCTGAGGCCGACCAAGGTAGACCGACCCAGCGACGTGCGTGGCCTGGTGGACACCGGCGCGCTGGTGGGCATCCTCGGCGAAGAGGACGCCATCGCGGTGATGGAATCCGTATATCGCCTCAGCGACCAGAAGATGGGGATCGTCGATCCGAAACTCGCCACCATCACGGCCGACGATGTACTGCGCGATATGGTCAGCTGCGGCTACCTGAAGGCCGCGGACGTGGCCGACCGCTTCAGCAACCAGACCGAGTTCGATGTGGCGGCCGATCCCCTGATCCGGGGCGGTATCTTCACCGCCAATGAGTTTGACAACGACAACGAATTCCAGAAGACCGCGTCGGTCATGAAACTGGTGCTGAACGGCTACGCCGGCGCCGGCTGTATCACGATGGGCGGCTACGACTACCACGGCGGCGCGCGCGCCGAGGGCGAGGTCAAGGATTTCCGCGCCGGTCGCTGCATGGGCGCGATCCTCGAGTACGCGGCCCTGGTGGGCAGCCCCGTGATGCTGTACGTGTTCAGCGATGGATCGCTGTCCAGTAACGGCGTAATCGACAACTCGAACGACGGCCGCGGCAAGGGCGAGTGGACGAGTGATAACTCCTCTACCGCAGGATCCTTCTTCCTCGTCTACAACCCCGGTGGGCGCCCCGCACTGCGCGGCACGAGCCGGCAGATCGGCTGGTACCGGCCGGACGGCTCCGTTGAAACGGCCAGCTCGCCGGCCGCGAACAACGTGAACCTGCTGGTGCAGACGGTGATCCTGAACTACCTGGCGTTGCGCGGAGATGATCTCCAGTTCGACCAGATCTTCATGAACCACGGCCTGGGCAATATGCAGCTGCAGGACAGCCTGAAGGTCTTCCAGCAACTGCCCGGCCTCGCCTGACGCGCTGGCACCACACGCCTTTCACATAATGTGAGCCCTGCACGGCCCGGACCTCCGGGCCGTGCGCATACTCGCGGGTGATGAACCGACCGGCAATCATGGCTGACACCCCGCAACTCTCCGACCTGCTGGC
>CAZTIB010000101.1:0-7907 GCA_964613615.1 uncultured Chromatiaceae bacterium | reverse complement strand
CGGCAAGACGGCGAAGGCCGCGGCCAGCGCGCTGGAACAGCAGGGCATCATTCCGCGCCCGGTGGGCGGCGCCGCTGGCACCGAACACGACGTGTTGCGCATCACCGTGGGCAACGATGCCGAGAACGCGGCAGTGCTCGACGTGCTCCGCGCGTACCTGAGTGCCTGACAGGAGACGGCCATGAACACCGGACCGGATATTTCCGCCACGGCCGCGCGCTTCCTCGCGCGTCCCGAGCAACTGCTGATCGACGGTGAGTGGGTGGATGCCGCCGGCGGCGTGCTGCCCATCCATAACCCGTCGACCGGCGCAGCGCTCACGCAGGTGGCCGCCGGCAACGCCGCTGACGTGGATCGGGCCGCCCGCGCCGCCCAGCGAGCTTTCGATGCCAGGGACTGGCGAGGCCTGACACCGGCAGCCCGGGCAGCGGTTCTCTGGCGCGTCGGTGACCTGATAGAAGCCAACGCGGACGAGCTGGCGGAACTGGAGATGCTCGACACCGGCAAGACCTTCGCCGCCGCCCGGCACGGCGAAGTGCCCTTTGCCGCCGAGTGTTTCCGCTACCACGCCGGCTGGTGCACCAAGCTGGAGGGAAACACCAAAGACATCTCCACGGTGCCCGGCGCAGACTTCCACGTGTACACGCGCCACGAGCCCATCGGTGTCGTGGCCCTGATCGTGCCGTCGAACGGCCCGCTGGTGCAGGCCTGCTGGAAACTTGCCCCGGCCCTGGCAGCCGGCTGTTCAGCAATCCTGAAACCGGATGACAAGACGCCGCTCACCAGTTTGCGCCTCGGCGAACTCATGCGGGAGGCCGGCGTGCCCGCCGGCGTGGTCAACATCATTACCGGCGCGGGTGAGGCAGCCGGCGCGGCGCTGGTCCGCCATCCCCTGGTTGCGAAAATCTCTTTCACGGGTTCCACGGCAGTGGGCAAGGCCATTGCCCGAACGGCTGCCGAAGATTTGAAGAAAGTCACGCTGGAGCTCGGCGGCAAATCACCGATGGTGATCCTGGCGGACGCAGACCTCGACCAGGCAATCCCGGGCGCCGCCGGGGGGATTTTTTCCAACGCCGGACAGATCTGCGTTGCCGGCTCCCGCCTGTATGTGGAGGCGGCGGTCTACGACGAGGTGGTGGCCGGCATTGCCGCCATCGCCAAGGGCTTGCGGGTGGGACCCGGCCATGACCCGGCCACGGAAATGGGCCCGCTGATTTCTGCGCAGCACCTGGACTATGTCTGCGAAATGGTGGAGTCAGGCCTTGCCGACGGCGCGCAGCTGGCGGCCGGAGGCGAGCGGCTGGACCTGGGCGGCGGCTACTTCATGGCCCCCACGGTGCTGGCCGACACGAAGCAGAACATGCGTGTCGTGCAAGAGGAAATTTTCGGCCCGGTGCTGTCGGCCATGCGTGTCGACGATTCGGCGCAGATACCTTCGAGGGCAAACGACTCCCGTTACGGGCTGGCAGCCAGCATCTGGACGCGGGACATCGGCAAGGCCCACCGGCTCGCGGCGGACATGCAGGCCGGCCTCGTCTGGATCAATTGCCACGCGATACCCGACATGGCGGTGCCCTTCGGCGGCTACAAGCAATCGGGCTGGGGCCGGGAAAACGGCCTGGAAGGCCTGCTCGAGTACACCGAACTCAAGTCCGTGATGGCGCGGCTATAGCACAGGGCCAAAAGCATGACAGAACCGAACCTGTTCGAGTCCATGGTCGGCAATATTCCGGCAGATGACCGCGCGTTACGCCTGTGGTTCACGCTGGTGGGCTGCTTTACGACCGTCGAGCGGGCGCTGCGACGGGGCGTGCGCAAAGAATTCGACATGAGCCTGCCCCGTTTCGACGTGCTCGGCGCTGGTGACCTTCCCCGATGGCCTGAGCATGACCGAACTCGCCACCAAGCTGGGGGTGTCCAAGGGCAACGTCACCGGCGTGGTGCGCGGGCTTCGTGAACAGGGATTGGTAGACCGGACCCGGCAACGCAGCGATCGCCGGGTGCTGCGGGTGGTGATTACCGAACGCGGCCGCGAAGAGTGGGAAGCGATACAGGCCGTCTACCGCGGGGTGGTCGAGGCCATGCTGCAGGCCCTGCCCGCGGCCGAAGCCAAAGGGCTGACGACGGCGTTAACGGAACTGCAGCATATGCTCGATGCCGCCGAGCTGCCCGGGATCGACGAATGACTGCCGAGTGCACGGTTCTGTGGCAATTCCACCACAGAAGTGACGACATGGCTGAGCCTGCCCCAGAATCGCCCCGGGCAGTCGCAGGGTGGTCACAGCGAGGTTGACGCGGCAATAGTTCGGTCGTAAAGTTTTTTACACGGGCCGGGGGGGTCGTATCGGTGCCTGTACGCAACAACGGGAATTCGTCTGGACACGGCTGGTGCAGCAAATGCACCGCCCGAATCCGCTCGTCGCGCGTTCCCGCCAGGCCCAGCCTCCTCATCGCCAGTTCCCAGTTCCATGATCCGATCCGCAAGCCCGGTGCGACCGCAGCGCTGTGCGCTTCGCAACAACCAGGCCGATAATTTCATCAGGGGGATTCACATGCGTCTTTCCATACTCGCGATCACCATGCTGACAGCACTGCTGCCCGCTGCAGTCATGGCTCAGGATTCGGTATTTCTGGAAGAGATTGTCGTTACCTCACAGCGCCGTGAGCAGAACCTGCAGGAAGTGCCGATCAGCGTCACCGCGTTCACCGGCGATGCGTTGAAACAGGCCAATATTACCGAGGCCCAGCAGTACCTCCAGCTGACCCCGAATGTCGCGTTTACCGACGGCTTTTCCGTTGGCAAGCGCGGCCTCGGTATCGGTATCCGGGGTATCAACAATATGGTGACCGATGAAAACACCTTCGTGAACTCGGTTGGCGTATACCTCGACGAATTCAGCGTGGCGGCGGTCCCCACGGGCGTGGCCAACCCCCAACTGCAGGACCTCGAGCGCATCGAAATCCTGCGGGGGCCGCAGGGCACCTTCTTCGGGCGCAACGCCCTGGGTGGCGCATTGAACCTGACCACGAAAAAACCCAACGACCAACTCGAGGGGTATGTGACCGCGGGTGCCCAAAGTTTTGATGGTGACGGCGAGGCCTACGATGTAGAGGGCATGTTCAACTGGCCGATATTAGATAACCTCTTTCTTCGGACAGTTGCGTATTACGAGGACTCGGACGGCAGAGTGGAGAACGTGACTCCCGGCGGCAACGATAGCGACAGCACCTACGAGATGCTCCGGGGTGCTGTTCGATGGGAAGTCTCGGACCGCGTCACGGTGGACCTGATGGCGATGTACACGAACGAGGAGCAGGGCGCGGATGAGAACGTACCCTCCGGGGTCTGGGACATCGATACCGTAGACACCTTCGGTCTAAACAACGGCACGAATTTCAGCTCGCCCATCAATCCGGACGGGATTGGTTTTTGGGACAGCAACCGGAACAAGAGAAGCTCTGACCTGGACGAGGAAAACAACAACAAGGCCCGCGTTGGCATAGGGAAGGTGTCCTGGAGTATCGGGGATATCGACATGGCTTGGATCAGTGGCATTATCGATACTGACAACGACCGCCTCTTCGACAATGACCTGGTCGGTGGCGCTGACCTTATTTTTCGGCAAAATGAGCAGTCGGGTACGTCCTGGAGTTCTGAACTCCGCATGGATTACCAGAAGGACGCATGGGGCCTGATTGCCGGAATCCTATATGCGGACGATGATCTGGAGCGCCAGAATGGCGTCACGGTTGGTTGCTGTGCCGACACGCCTTTGGGCCAATTTGGCCCCGATCCCGGTGGCATCTCGCTCTTGCCCGCAATTCCTCCAGGAACCGTCCTGGCAGGCAGCTTCAAGCGGTTTGAACTGACCAGCATTGCCGTGTTCGCAGACTTCACCTGGCATGCCACCGATCAGCTCGACGTGATCGTTGGTGGCCGCTACACCGATGATGAAGTCACCAATACGCTGGAACAGCCCATCACGGGGGACCCGGGCGGGGATAACACGGAAGACTTCGATGACTTCTCGCCGCGGTTCGTGCTCCAGTACCAGATCAATGACGACGTTGGCGTGTACGGCAGCGTGTCCAAGGGTTACAAGGCCGGGGGAACCGGTCTTTACAACGATTTCGCCACCCCAGGTAATCCGATCGTGGCGACACCCTTCGATGAAGAGGAACTTTGGACCTACGAGACGGGCATCAAATCCGAGTGGTTCGACCAGCGCCTGCGGGTCAATGCCTCCGTGTTCTACAATGACTGGAGCGACCTGCAGCTGGAATCCTTCCGGTTCCTGGTCCCCGGCGATCTGGGCACCAACATCGAGGAAGTGCTCAGCGTAGATGACGCAAATTCCAAAGGCTTTGAAGTTGAAATGGACGCGGCGATCACCGAGCGTTTCACCGTGAGCGCGGGTCTGGGTTATACCGACTCGGAGGTCGACTGCAGTTGTAACTTCACGATCAAGGGGGGCTTTGACGTGCAGCTGGATGGCCTGGACCTGCCACGCGCACCGGAGTGGACCTTCAATACCGTAGGTGAATACCGCTTGCCTCTTGGTAGCAACGAGGCCTGGTTCAGGGCCGAGGTGGTCTACCGGGACGAGCAGACGACGGACGTCGAAGGCATGACCTGGAAACAGACCCAGGGGCAACCACTGCCGAACGGTATCGTCAGCGGATCTAATACCGTGATGCCGGTGAACACCGACGGATATCCGCTGGTGGCTAAAGATTACACCGTGGTCAATTTCCGCGCCGGCTTCCTGTTGGGTGAAAGCTGGGAGTTCACCGCCTTCCTGCAGAACGCGTTTGACGAAAAATACTACACGGGCACCCAGGAGGACTTTGGCTTGAGCGGCTTCCGGCTCCGTCCCAATCCGCGCATCTACGGGGCTCAAGCCACGTTTAGTTTCTAAGCTACGGCATCAGACGCCGCTTGATCGGCGACCGTTCAACGCCCCTGCCAGAAATGGCAGGGGCGTTTCGTTTCAGTCATTCAACTACTACTTCAGCACCCGCGACTCTTCGAACCTCTGGTCCCCCATCCTGGCGCGCTCGGTGATCTCGATATCTTCGCCGACTACGATCATCATCAGATCGTGGGCCACCGTGAGGGGACCATCGTAGGTCGGACGCGTTGCAATGACGAGGTCTTCGGCGGTTGTCTCCGGCGGGATGATGTGTGAATAAACCGCCATGCGAGGTTTCGACCGAGCAAAGATCACGCCAGCCTGTTCGGGCGTGGAATGAACGGACAGGCTCACATTGGCCAGGGCGGCTTCCTTGGAGCTACCGGGGGACGGCACCTGAACCTCATGAATCAGGACGTCGACTTCCTGGGCATGTTTGACCAGGTTATCGCTCGGCCGGGTGTCCCCGGAAAACACCACCGAACGGCCCATATAGTCGATCCGGTAACCGAAAGTCTGGCCGTCAAAATCCAGATACTCACCGGTGCTGGGATCGATGGGCATGTGTTCCACATCGAAAGCGGTGATGCTAAGCCCACCTTCATCGAAGATTACGCCCGGCTTGACGTCCTCCACCTGGATTTCGGTGCCTTCGAGCGGGACTCCCACTAGTTCGCGGTACGCGATATCCCATTCATAAGCACTGCGGAAATTCGCAATCATGGCCTCTGTGCCGACGGGACCCTGAATTCTCAGCGGAACTCGGCGCCCGTAGAGCCAACCGCCCAACCAAAATCCGGGGATACTGATCACGTGATCAAAGTGTAGATGCGTGACCAGGACATGATCGACGCGGGTCAACAAGTCGAAACCGCCTGCGACGAACATCCGTTCGCGCATACCTGGCCCGGCATCGACCACCAGCAGATGCTCGCCGGCCTCCACGAGAATGCTTGGCCCATAGCGCTTCGTGGATGGCCGGGGCGCCCCTGTTCCGAGAAACGTGAGCTTCAAGGCAGCTTCCTGAGTCACTGTGCCTTCTGTAGCCGCGAGAGCAACATGATGGATAAGCAGGGTGCAAGCGAAGAACGCCGCCAAACCACTCTTGTTCATTTGGATTCCCATGCGATACTTCGGTAATGACGTTGGTTAACCCTACTCGATCCGTAAGCGCAACAACAGCCACGTGCTGCGCTCGGTCATCGATGTTCACAGGCAAAGCAGGAGCGCTGTGCCCCAGAATGCCGCATGGATTTCTCGATCTATACGCAGATCGCTTTGAAACAGCGGGGAGCAACAAGAGAGGACTGTTAAATGCTTAGCGTTCGCGATGCGTTTCAAAGGATAGGCGGGATCGTGATTTGTGTATTGCTCGGCCTACAGAGCTGTACGCAGGATACTCCGGCCCCGGACCCTGTTGCCCCGGGGCCTTCCAGCCCCCCTGCAGAAGCCACAGTGGCTTCCCCGGGGGACCACGTATCCTTTTTCGTCATCGGCAAGTCGTGGAACTTCGACCAGGACAGCGCGGGTAAACTCACGCTGGTGGACATGGGCTACTTCACCGAGATCTTCAAGACGGCGGGCGGCGAAGTGAGCGATGCCTTCATGCAGCTGGACGCGCCCGGCGCCGAGCCGATTCCCTTCGACGAGGAAGGCGATGGCGGTGCGGTGCTGTACGGCATGAGCGGCGTCCGGCACCAGGCCATAGAGACCCTGGATGCCGAACTGCCGAACGGCACGTACCTGTTTCGTTTCTCGACGCCCGCGGGCGACATCGAGAACTTCGACATCTCACTGACGGGCGCGGACGGGCAGACCGACCTGCCCCCGGGACCGGTGATCAACCTGGAGCAGGCCGGCGCGCTGGTGCCGAACGACGGTATCGCGCCCGGGGTGGACGTCGTGGTGTCCTGGACACCATTTCTAACAGGCCGCGCCGACCCGAACGGGATTGCGGACGACCTGATCTTCGTGATGATGAAAGACTGCCGGGGCGAACGTGCGTTTCACTCCGGCCGGCCGCTGGACACGCCGAATCCACTGGAGCCCGACAAGCCGTCGGACACGCTGCTGACCTTCGCCAACGACCAGGTCGTGATTCCCGGCAGCGCGTGGCGGCCCGGCGTGCACTACACGCTCGACGTCGAACACGCGCGGCTTTTGGATACGGACAAGCGCCAGGGAGTCGTGGGTATGTCCACCTATGCGGTCACGACCCACCTGCCGGTGCGGGTTACGGGTGGCGCCGCGCCGGGCGATGCATGCCCGGCAGACGACTGAGTACGTCGCTAGATAAAGACCTGCAGCGGCTCGAAGGGTCCGTCACAGTCGACCAGGTCGACCCGCTTGGTCCGTATACGCCACGCACCATCGGCGCGTGTTAACTCATAGCTGAACAGCCCCGCGAAGTGTCGCGTGCGCTCGTCCTGGTACTCCGTCACCTGGAAGCGACGCGTCACCTTCACGTCACCCGTATCAGCATCGACCGCCGCCAGCAGCGCCACCCCGCTCACGTGGCTGACGCGCACAGGCAATTCCAGTGAATGCGCGCTGCCACCAGTGAGGCGTGCGATACGCATCTCCATCAGCGTCCGGTCTTCGTAGAACAGCGACACCTGGTCGACCGCGTCCGTCTGGCCCGGCGCAGCCGGTACCCAGTAGGTGCAGTCCGCAGCGTATAGCTCCAGCCATTCCAGGTAGCGCCCCTGGTCCAGGTATTCCGTCTCCCGGTCCAGCAGCCACTGGATCTCCGGGCACGCAGCGTCGTCGAGCTGCGCCAGCAGCTGCGGGTCACCCTGCATCTTCAGCGCTCATGTACTGGCCCCATGCGCGGTACTGGTTGCGGATGAACCGTTCGCTGAGCGCAGTGCTACTTCGCGAGCCGTCCTCTTCTCCCTCGGCGCGCCGATGATTACAGATCCACAGGCCGCTGCCCTCTTCCACCCCGGTCTGCACCCTGTGATACATCTCCAGGTCGTCGGGGTTGATCAGCGA
>CAZTIB010000100.1:0-11894 GCA_964613615.1 uncultured Chromatiaceae bacterium | reverse complement strand
ACCTCCATCTCCACCAGCTCCAGCAGCTCCGCGTCGTCCACCATGTCCGCCTTGTTCAGGTACACCACGATGTACGGCACACCCACCTGGCGGGCCAGCAGGATGTGCTCGCGCGTCTGCGGCATCGGCCCGTCCGCCGCCGAACACACCAGGATCGCGCCGTCCATCTGCGCCGCACCCGTGATCATATTCTTCACGTAGTCCGCGTGCCCCGGGCAGTCCACGTGCGCGTAGTGACGGTTGTCACTCTCGTACTCCACGTGCGCCGTCGCGATCGTGATGCCGCGCTCCCGTTCTTCCGGCGCGTTGTCGATCTGGTCGAAGGCCTTCGTCTCGCCACCGTGCTTCTCAGCCATGACTTTCGTCAGCGCCGCCGTCAGCGTCGTCTTGCCATGGTCAACGTGGCCAATCGTCCCCACATTTACATGCGGCTTGGTACGCTCGAATTTCTCCTTCGACATCGGTCTCTCCAGACGCTCGCTTAATCAGTTATGTGGAGCCCACAACCGGAATTGAACCGGTGACCTCTTCCTTACCAAGGAAGTGCTCTACCGCCTGAGCTATGTGGGCGGGTTATCCTCAGTTCAGACTCGGTATATTCGTAAATCCATGCGCCCGTTGCGCTTATGGAGCGGGTGATGGGGATCGAACCCACATCATCAGCTTGGAAGGCTGAGGTTCTACCATTGAACTACACCCGCCTTCAGTCAGTTATTCGTGCCCAGAATGCCCCGCAGTGGTGGAGGGGGTAGGATTCGAACCTACGAAGGCTAAGCCAGCAGATTTACAGTCTGCCCCCGTTGACCACTTGGGTACCCCTCCGCCGACGCAAGCCTTTAATTTTCTGACGTGGGGGCTGGCGTGTCAACCGGCGCGGCAACATACCCTGTTCTGACGAAGATTGTCAGCCGCTGGCCAGATCAAGCCCGGAACGTCGGGGCCGGGATATGCCGGAAGAGGGACTTGAACCCCCAACCTACCGCTTACAAGGCGGTTGCTCTACCAGTTGAGCTATTCCGGCATCGGCTCCGCAACCGCCGCAGATTCTAAGGAATCGGGCCCCGGCTCGCTATCGGCCGCGGCGGTGGGGCAGGCAATTGCCTCGCTGCGCAGAATCCGGTCCCCGGCCGGCTCCAGGCCCTCCAGGTCAATGGCTGCGCCGGCCATGGGCCCCACCAGCAGCCAGTATTCTTCGCCATCCCGGGTCCGGTCCGCCGTAATCACGTCGAAACCAGCGCCGCGGGCGATCCGCGCCACGCGATCGGCTCGGTCCCGGTCGCGAAACACGCCCAGGGATACCTTGAAACCGGCGTCGGTGCGGACCACGTAAGCATCGGCCAGACCGGCCGCTACCAGGTCTTCGCGGATGCCGTTTGCAGCGCTGCGGCTGCCCAGGTCCGGCACCTGCACCCAGTGGCCGAGCCAGATTTCGACAGATTCGGCTTCCAGCGTCGCCGGCAGGCTCCTGGCCGCGAGTTTCACGGCGCCCTGTTCGGCCTCTGCCAACTCGGCGAAGGGCCCGACCCGCAGGCAGTTGGCCTCGAACCCGTCGGGCGTGGTGCCGCGCGCGCGGCTCAACAGGATCAACTCTGGCGCGCGCGAAGCCTGCAACACGATGGCATTCGCCGCCTCCGGCGGGACAATCCAGCGCTGCCAGGCCCACACCAGCGCATTGGCCAGCACCAGCAACAGGACGAGATTGCGCAGCATCAGCCGTCTGCCGCCCCGGCGCGCCAGTTCAGCGCCAGGCCTTCCAGGACCAGCAGTTCGCGGCAGTCTACGCCCAGGAAATGCGCCAGTGTGGCGCCCTGACCCCCGGTCACTTCCATGCCGGCGCCCCGGGGCAACATGGCCCGGGCCCGCTCAACCAAGCCGACCGTAGCCAGCCATGCGCCGTCGCGAATCGCCGCACCAGTGCCGGTTCCCGGCTGCAAAGAAGCAGCGCCGGCCGGCAGATCCGTGAGCCGCGCCAGGTCACCGGTGGCGTCCAGCAGGCTCTGTGCCATCAGGTCCACACCGGGCAGGATAAAGCCACCGAGATGCCGGCCGTCCGCCTGGACCAGGTCTACCGTGGTCGCCGTGCCCGCATCGACGACGCAGGTCGCCCCCTGTTGCCGATCGTAGGCTGCCAGGATGGCCAGCCAGCGGTCCACACCCAGCTGCTGGTGCTCCGCATAACCATTGCGCACCTTGCCCAGCGTGGCCGCCGTGCGCGCAAAGGTCAGCGGGCAACCCCATCGGCTGCGCACTGCCGCGCGCAATGAGTCGATCATTCGCGGCCCGGCGACGTTGGACGCGTAGACGTGATCTGGATTGATCGGCACATCGGCCGGCAGGATTTCGATGCCGCCGCCGTGCCCGCGGGCGCCTGACGCGCCGAGCCCGCGCGACCCGAGCACGGCCCACTTCGTGCGGCTATTGCCTATGTCCAGCAACAAGATCATGCGCGGCTTCGCACCGTGACGTCCCCGGACATCAGCGCTTCCAGCTCACCGTTGCGGGCAACCAGCAGGGCACCGTCGGGCGCAATGCCGCGCGCTTCGCCACGCCAGGTCTTGTCACCGACCCGCACGCTGACGGGCTCGCCGTGCAGCACGTCGAGCCGTCGCCAGGTATCGGCAAAGGGCTTGAACCCATTGAGTTCAAATGCCGCCAGTGCGTCCCCGAATGCACCAATCAATCCGGCAGCCAAGGAATTTCGCGACACCGGCCCAGCACAACACTCATCCAGTGCGACCGGCGGCAGTGCGTCGCCGTTGTCCACGGCCGTCCGCAGCCTCGCGTCCGTTCTAAGGTTCACCCCAATGCCCGCCACCAGTTTCATCGGTCCCGCGGCTTCGCCTTCCAGGTCGAGCAACAGCCCACCGAGCTTGGCGTTGCCGACCACCAGGTCATTCGGCCATTTCAAACCCACACCGCGGGCCCCGAGTTTTTCCAGGACCCCATGCCCGGCAACGCCCAGGGCCAGGCTGAGGCCGGCAAAGCCGCCGGGTCCTGCCGGCATCATCCAGCTGACCGACAGGCACAGGCCGCTGCCGAAAGGCGACAGCCAGGCGCGGCCCCGGCGACCCCGGCCCCCCCGCTGGAACTCTGTCAACGCCGCGTGCATCCGACCGGTTTCCGGCGCAGCAAGGTTGCGCAAGGTATCGCTGGTGGAATCGGTAATCGCATCCAGCTGCAGACTCTGCAGTCTCGCCCGTGCGGCTTCGCCGAGGCTGGCGCGAATGCGGTCGGCATTCAGCAGTTCTATCGGCGCCGACAACTGGTAACCGCGGCCGGGACTGGCCGCGAGTTCCAGGCCCAGCTCGTCAAGGGCCCGCAAATGCTTCCAGACCGCCGTGCGACTGCACCCGAGCAGCGATGCCAGCTCGGATCCGGAGTGCAGTTGGCCGTCGGCCAGCAGCTCGATCACATCGACAGTGCGGGGCATGGGTTTAGCGCGCGCGCCGCAGGAGCATCACATTGTCCATCCGGCTTTCTTCACCGCTCAACAGGCGGCGAATATTCAAGCGGTGCGTGAATACGATAAACGCCGCCAACAGCAGCAGGAACAGTAACAGCGGCGCGTCGGTCAACCCGGTGGTGGCCCCCTGCCAGATGGCCATGGCCGCACCGGCCAGCATGGTGGCGAGACCCACATAGCCGCTCAGAACCAACACCACCACCCAGACGATGCCGGCCGGGATCAACGCCGCGGGCGCCACAACCAGCATGGCACCAATGGCCGTGGCCGCACCTTTGCCGCCGCGGAATTCGAACCAGACGGGGTAGCAATGGCCAAAGACCGCGGCCCCGGCGCAGGCAAGCACTAGCCATTCGCGAGACACGGCCGGATCGAGGGGCACACCCGGCAGAACCAGGGCCGGCAGCAGCCACGGTGCCAGGAAGCCCTTGCCGATGTCGATGATCATCACGCCCAGCGCAAACAGCTTGCCCAGCGCGCGCAGCGCGTTGGTGCCGCCGGCATTGCCACTACCAACGCTGCGGATGTCGATCCCTTTCAGCCCGCCCAGCAGCAGGCTGCCGTTCACGGAGCCTACCAGGTAGCTGATCAGTACTTTGAGCCCGAGCTCCAGCATGTTTTAACCGGCGTCGCGACGGACCCAGTCTAGCACCGGGCCCGGTTCTGCCCTGCTCAAGCGCCCAGCCATAACTGTCGTCGTGACAGCGTCGCGGCGTCAGCGCCGTCGTCCAGGCACAGCCAGGCGGTGTCCCGGGGAGCGCGCACCGGCCGCAGGCGGGTTGCGAGCAGATCATCCCGGCGGAAGACGTGCACGCGCACATCCTGGTCGAGGGGCAAACGAGACAGGGCCTTGTCGAGTCGCGCGGCATCCAGCCGTTCACCATCCAGGGCCAGCAGCTCGTCCCCGGCGGCCAGGCCCGCCGCGTGGGCCGGCCCACCGTTCAGCACATGTTGAATCAGCAGCCGCTCGCCCTGCTGGCGCGTGCCGAGACCCAGCCACGCCAGGGGCCGCGATTCCCGCGCGCCGGGCCGACCACCCTTGTCCTTCTGACCTTCTGCCGGCCGCAGGGCCAAGCGCACGCCAAACTGGGCCAGCAGGATGCCCAACGGCGGATCCACGGTGGTGCGCAGGGCCTGGTGAAAAAACTCGTCCAGGCGCACGCCTGACACGGCCTGGGCAAGTTGCTCGAAGGCGCCGTCCGGCACGCCGTGTCCGTCGCCATATTCTTTCCAGAACTCACGCATTACATTATCGAGAGACGTCAGGCCGTCGGTGCGCAGCCGCAGCTCCAGGTCGAGGGCCAGGGCCACCATGGCACCCTTCGAGTAGTAACTGACCAGCGCATTCGGCGCGTTCTCGTCCGGCTGATAGAACTTGATCCACGCATCGAAGCTGGCTTCTTCCAGCGTCTGTCGCCGGCGCCCGCCACTGCGATACACGCGGGTCAGCGTGCGACCGAGCAGTTCCAGGTAGCTGTTGGCATCTATCAAGCCACTGCGTAACAGGCCGAGGTCGTCGTAATAGGACGTGATGCCCTCGAATAGCCACAGCTGGCGGGTGTAGTTTTCGCTCTGCAGGTTGTAAGGCGTGAGCTCGGCGGGGCGCAGTCGTTTGACGTTCCAGAGATGGAAATATTCGTGGCTGACAAGGCCGAGAAATTTCCGGTAGCCGTCGGACACGCCGCTGTCGCCCGGTCGCGGCAAGTCGTGGCGGCTGCAGACCAGGGCCGATGAGTCGCGATGTTCCAGGCCGCCGTAACCCCTGTTCAGCACCGTGACCAGAAACCGGTAGGCCGACATCGGCAGCTGGCCGCCGAACATGTCGGCGTGGCTCGCGCAGATCGTCGCCGCATCATCGGCCAGCCGCTCCAGGTCGACGTCCTGTTTACCCACCAGGGCAAAGGTGTGAGGCACACCGGCCACCTCGAACGTCGCCTGCGAGAGCGACCCCATTAACACCGGGCAGTCCACCAGTTCCTCGTAATTGGCGGCTGCAAAGGCGCCGAAGCCGCCCTCCACACCGCTCAGCCGCTGCAACGATGTGGCCAGTTCCCACTGGTTGTCGTCGACCGGCGGCTCGAGATGTACCACGCAGCGCGCGTTCTCGTGTCCGGACACTGCGGGAAATACGCACACGCCGTTCACAAAGGCATGTTCGGCATCCAGGAATGCGCCCCGCACGCTCAGGTCATTGGCGTAGATTTCTGCCGTCAGCACCAATGCGCCGTTCACTGGCTCAACTTGCCAGGTCGCCTTGTCGAGTTTGTGCACCGCCAGCCGCCCGGCCGGACCGCTGGCTTGCAGCGACAGGACATGGCGGGCGTAGTTCCGCACCAGGTAACTGCCCGGAATCCAGGCCGGCAGATACACCCTCTGACCCTCGGGATCCGGCGCATCGATCCGGCACGTCAGCTGAAATATGTGCGCCGCAAGATCCAGCGGGCGCAGCCGGTAAACGATCGCGGCATCGTTAGATTGATCTTCCATAGGGTTGATTTTAGCCGCCCGCGCGGGTGGCCCGGGGCAAAAATACTTCGGCAAGCATGCAACGCAGGCTGCCACCACCGATTTCCACCGCCGGCAGCGGCACGGCCAGCAATCGACCATGCGCTTCCAGGCTCTGTCGCTGCGCGGGGCGGAAGGCGTTCAGCGCCGTCGTCGACATCGCGATCACCGGGCCGCCATCAGCGTCCAGTTCCAGCAGATTGGCGGCGAAGTGCGCCATCTGTTCGGCATCGATCCGGATGATGTCCCGCGCCGACGCGGTGAGTTGTGCCAGCAGCGTCTGGCGCTCGTTCGGATCGACGATGACTTCGTCACATACCACGGCGAACTGCCGCCCGAGGGCCAGCATGACGTTCGTATGATAGACGGGGTGGCCACGATATTCCGTGGCGAAGGCCTGCAAGCGGTAGCCGGTGCGCCGTGCAAATTCAGCCAGGACCGGGGCCTGCGTGCGGCTGGACAGCGCGGCAAAAGCCCGCCGCCGGGGCCGGTCCAGCACCAGGCTGCCCGTGCCTTCCAGGGCCCCACCGGTGGCTTCGAAGTGCGAAAGGTCAACGGTGTCGTGAAGTGCATAGCCGCGTTTCGCCAGTACTTCCAGCAATTCCGGACGCCGTTCCGCGCGGCGGTTCGCGGCCTGCATCGGGTACAACACCGCGCGACCGTCGGTATGGAACGACACCCAGTTGCTCGGAAAAACGGCGTCGGGCTTCGGGGGCGCAGCCGTATCGTCAAACACCAGCGGCGTAAGCCCCTCGGCGACGAGCCGCGCCGCAACCGCGTCCACCTCCGCAGCCGCGCGCGCCGCCAGGTTATCGCCTGCTGGCGCCCGGTGCTGGAAGACGTTCGACGCCGCCGTCTGTGGATTCACGCCGAAATGGCGCGGACGGATCATCAGCACGTGGCGGGTGGTTTGCGGATTGGCGGCTACGTCAGGCACAGCGTCGACGTATCAGCCCTTGCGAGCAAAGGGCCCGGCTGATGGGTCAATGATTCGTGGCGCCGTGCTCCGCCGGCAAAAAGATCTCCTGGGCGAAGACGTCCAGCCGGGTATCGACCGTGTATTCCCCTTCGCTGACCATCAGGCCGATGAAAACGAGTAATACGATCGGTGGGCCCAGTATGGCTGTGATCAGTGCCAGGCGCTCCCAGGCCATGTGCATGAAGATCGCAATGATGAAACCGGCCTTCAGAAACATGAACAGCAGGATCAGGGCCCAGCGCAGCAAGCCCTGCAGCTGAAAATAATCCACCGCATAGGAAAACCCGCTGAGCACGAACAGCAAGCCCCAGATCCAGAGGTAGATACTGATCGGATGTTGTTGCCCTTCAGCCGTTGCCATACTCCAGACTCCCCAATTGCTCTCCGCGGCCCACTAAACGCCGCCCGCTCGCTTACCAAAGATAGAAAAAGGCAAAAATGAAGACCCACACCAGGTCCACGAAGTGCCAGTAAAGCCCGGCCACTTCCACCGTTTCATAGGTGCCCTTGCGATCGTAGAAGCCGCTCCAGACGCGCCAGGCGACCACAGACAAATAGATGACACCCGCACTCACGTGCAGGCCGTGAAACCCTGTAATCATGAAGAAGGTCGAACCGAACTGCGGGGCCCCCATGGGGTTGCTCCACGGCCGCACGCCTTCTTCGACAATCAACTTGGTCCACTCGAAGGCCTGCATCCCAACAAAGGAGGCGCCCAGGGCGGCCGTCGCCACCATTAGCAGCGCAGTCTTGGCGCGATCCCGACGGTAGCCAAAGTTCACCGCCATCGCCATCGTGCCGCTGCTCGTAATCAGGATAAACGTCATGATCGCGATCAGGATCAGCGGGATCGGCGCCCCGCCCAGGCTCAGGGCAAAGACTTCACTCGTGTTCGGCCAGGGCACCGGCGTCGAGATGCGAACCTTCATGTAACTGATCAGGAAGCAGCTGAAGATAAAAGTGTCGCTGAGCAGGAAGATCCACATCATCGCCTTGCCCCAGGGCACGATGAAGGTCTGCTTGTCGGCGGACCAGTCGTCGACGACCCCGTCGAGGCCTTCTGGCAGGGCGACTTCCCCGGAACTCATCAGCGCAGCGTCTTGTGCCATCTTTTCCAGATCCTCAGGTCGATAACATCAGGCCGAACAAAACCAGCCAGACCAGCAGCAGGAAATGCCAGTAGATAGTGCAAAGCTCCACCCGCAGGCGCACCCGGCCCACCTCTTCGGCGTTCTCTGTGTCCAGCCCGGCCCAGACCCTGGTCGTGGTCTTGCTCCAGACCCAGAGACCGCCCAGCAGGTGCAACGCGTGCGCGCCGGTCAGCAGGTAGAAAAATGCGTTAGCCGGATTCGTATACGCGAAGTAACCGGCGGCGATCATCTGCTGCCAGGCCAGGAACTGCAGCAGCAGGAAAGCCATGGTCAGCGCGCCGCCCACGGTCAGGCCATCGCGCACGGCTGTTAGCTTGCCGTTGCGTGACGCCATCCAGGCCCACTGGAACGCGACACTCGCCAGGACCAGTACCCCGGTGTTGAGCCACAGCAAGGCCGGCGCATCCAGTTGCTGCCAGTCCGCGTACCCGGCGCGCATGTGATAGGCGCTGGTGAACAGCCCGAACAGAGAGGCCACGACAGCCAGGAATACCCACAGGCCGATTCGCGCGGACGGCATCACGACCACGTCGCCGCCCTGCAGGTTGTCGACCTGCCCGCTCTGCTGCCAGGGCTTGTTGGCCAGGATCTTGAAGATACTCATAAATGAGACTCCACGATTTCGTCTTCGGCGCTATGCACTCTGGCCCGCCGGCGGCTCGTTCTGCGGCGTGAAGTCCTCGGCGGCACCCGGGACGCTGTAGTCGTAGGCCCATCGGTAGACCGTCGGCAGTTCCGGGCCCCAGTTCCCGTGATCCGGCGGGGTCTGCGGTGTCTGCCACTCCAGGGTGGTCGCACGCCACGGGTTAGAGTCGGCCTTCTTGCCGAAGCGCAGGCTCGTGATCAGGTTGAGCACGAACAACAGCTGCGCAAAACCTACGAACAGGGCCGCCGTCGTGATGGCGACATTCACGGAGCCGACCGACTCGGGAATGAACTCCGTCACGCCGTTGGAGTAATAGCGGCGGGGTAAGCCGAGAATGCCCAGGTAGTACATCGGGAAATAGATGGCGTAGGTACCGATGAACGTCAGCCAGAAATGCACCTGCCCGAGGGTGTCGTTCAGCATCCGGCCAGTCAACTTCGGATACCAGTGGTAGATCGCCCCGCACACCACCAGCACCGGCGATACACCCATCACCAGGTGGAAATGCGCGACCACAAAGTAAGTGTCCGACAGCGGCAGATCCACCACCACGTTGCCGAGGAACAGGCCGGTCAGCCCGCCGTTGATGAAGGTGAAGATAAAAGCGATCGCGAACAGCATCGGCACAGTCAGGTGGATGTCACCCTTCCAAAGCGTCAGCACCCAGTTGTAGACCTTGATCGCCGTCGGCACCGCAATGATCAGTGTCGTAGTGGCAAAGAAGAATCCGAAATACGGATTCATTCCACTGACGTACATATGGTGCGCCCAGACGACGAAACTCAGGGCACCAATCGCCACGATGGCCCAGACCATCATCCGGTAGCCGAAAATATTCTTGCGCGCATGCACACTCAGCAGGTCCGATACGATGCCGAAGGCCGGCAGGGCCACAATGTAAACTTCCGGGTGGCCGAAGAACCAGAACAGGTGCTGGAACAGCACGGGACTGCCGCCATCGGTCGCGAGCTGGTCGCCAAGGGACAGGACTGCGGGCATGAAGAAGCTGGTGCCAAGCAGGCGGTCGAAGGTCATCATGATCGCGCTGACGAACAGGGCCGGGAAGGCCAGCAGGCCCAGGATCGTGGCCATGAAGATGCCCCACACAGACAGCGGCATGCGCATCAGGGTCATGCCCCGGGTCCGCGCCTGCAGAACTGTCGTCACGTAGTTCAGGCCACCCATCGTGAACGCGACGATAAATATCGCCAGGGACAGGAGCATCAACAGGATGCCCCAGTCAGCGCCCGGTGTGCCGGGCAAGATCGATTGTGGTGGATACAGGGTCCACCCGGCACCGGTTGGTCCACCCGTGACGAAGAAACTGGCCAGCAACACGATCACGGACAGCAGGTAGACCCAGTAACTCAGCATGTTCAGGAACGGGAACACCATGTCCCGGGCACCCAGTTGCAGCGGGATCAGGTAGTTGCCGAAGCCCCCCAGGAACAGCGCGGTCAGCAGATAGATAACCATGATCATGCCGTGCATGGTCACGCTCTGGTAATAGCTGCTGGGGTCGATAAAGGAGAAGGTGTCGGGGAAAGCCAGCTGCAGACGCATGATGAAGGACAAGCCCAGCGCGACGAGCCCCACCGCGATGGCGGTGATGGAGTACTGGATCGCAATGACCTTGTGATCCTGGCTCCAGATGTACTTGGTGACGAAGCTGTGCGGGTGACTGAGCTCCTGCCCTTGGTCCGCGATCGCAACGTAGGCCATCAGATTCTCCTGCTACCTGTTATTCCGCCAGTGCGGTGGGTTTCTGAGCCATGGGCAACTGGTTTCATTGCTCCAGATTCGCTAACTGCTGCGGTGAAGTTACCGGCAGCGTATTGATGTAAGCCACCACGTCGTCGACGTTCTGCTCGTTCAGCAGCATCATTGCCATGGAGGCCATCTGTTCGCCGAAGCCATCCTGGGGGTGGGCCCCACGGATACCCGCCTTGAAGTTGAGCAACTGCTGTTTCAGGTACCAGTCGCTCATACCTGCCTGGCGTGGCGCGCCGACAGACCAGACGCCCATACCATCGCGGCCATGGCACGCAGAGCAGGTGAGATACAGCGCTTTGCCGCGCGCCGCATCGCCGGTAATCGTTGCGGGTGCCGGCTCGTCGGGCAGGGTCTGGATATAGGCGACCACGCTGTTGATGGCGGCAACGTCCGGCAAGGTATTAACCATGGCTGCCATCTGCATGCCGTTGATATCTGCCGGATCCGCACCGCGGCGCCCCAGTTTGTAGTTGCGCAACTGCCGTTTCAAATACCAGTCTTCCTGGCCACTCAGCTTCGGTGCGTTCAGCACCGGGTTGCCTTCGCCCTGCATGCCGTGGCACGCGGCACACGGCGCGTAAAACGCCTGACCGATGACGGCATCGCCCGCCGGCTCGGCCATGGTTTCTGCGAAGGTCGGATTGCCGTCCAGCCAGGCCTCGAAATCGGCCTGCTCATCAACCACGACATTGCCGCGCATGGTGTGATGAGCCAGCCCGCACAGTTCTTCGCAAAGCAGATCGAAGTTGCCGGTTCGCGTCGGAGTAAACCACTGATAGGTCACCAGCCCGGGCACCAGGTCCATCTTCACGCGGAACTGCGGCACCGCAAAGTCGTGCAACACGTCCTTCGACCGCAGCAGGGCCTTGACCGGCCGGTTGACGGGCAGATGCACCTCGTTGTCGAAAATCAGCACATCGTCCTGGCCGTTCTCGTCGTCCGGGTCCAGGCCAAGGGGATTCCTGGTGGTCATGAAACGCACCGCGCTGGTGCCGAGCACGCCGTCTTCGCCCGGGAACCGGAAGGTCCAGTTCCACTGCTGACCTACTGCTTCGAATTCGTCAGCCCCGTCGGGCACCGTAACGAAGTCTGCCCAGACCACCAGTCCGGGCGCCAGCATAGCTACGACACCCACCGTCGTGATGCCGGTCAGCCACCACTCGAGCTTCTTGTTCTCCGGTTCGTAGTCTGCTTTCTGGCCCTTGCGATGGCGGTAACGAACGATCGAGTAGGCCATGAACAGGTTGACCAGGACAAAAACTATGCCCGTCACCCAGAAGGTGATGTCCACGGTGAGATCGATGGAGCTCCAGTTGGAGGCCAGTTCCGTAAAATACCAGGGGCTCCAGAAATGAAACAGCACTGATCCAATGGTCA
>CAZTIB010000099.1:0-9106 GCA_964613615.1 uncultured Chromatiaceae bacterium | reverse complement strand
GAGCAGCGCAGCGAACGAGGGAATAGCCCGAAGGGGCCGCGCAGGGATGCGCGGCTCCGGGACCCGGGGCCAGGGATGGCCCCGCGTCCCGGACCCCGACGTGAGTGAGCAGCGCAGGGCACCCGCAGGGCAAGCCGGCGTGACGGGCACGGACCCCGGCGCGCACGCGGTGGAGAGACGGCTTCTCTGCCTCAGGAGTGACCCTTCAGCCGCAGGAAATCGAGGAATTCGCGCCGGGTGCGCGGCCCGTAGGTCAGGAAGGTCGGATCGGGTTCGTTGCGGTAGTTCTCTCGCTCCCGCGCCACCATGTCGCCGCCGAGGTACTCCTGTACCTCGGCGGTGCTGAGCCGGTAGGGCTTGCTGGCATTCACGCCAAAAATCCTGGCGCGAAGTTCCGGGGTGATTTCCGGGTAGCCGTATTGTTCGCGGAATTCGGGGGCGATCTGGAACGTTCGGAAGGCCTGGATCTGGTCCTGGGGTGAGCCGTACCAGATCGAGTCCGTGCCCCAGACCACCCGGTCTTCGCCGACATACTTCAGGAGCTTGCCCATCACATGGGCGGCCTCTTCCGGATCGCGCATCAGGTAGCGCCAGGTCGTGCCGAGTTCCGCATACACGTTGCTGTTGGGTGGAATGTCGTTTTCCATCAGGGATTGGATTAAAGAATCCACGCCAATCCGGTGGTCGCCGGGCGCGAAGGGTCCGTCCTTGTCTTTGATGTCGTAGCCCGAGTGATAAATGATGAAGTCGATGTCTGGATTCGCCTTCGCGGCCTTGCCCACGTCCCGGCAACCGCCGTAGAGCCGGTTGTCCCTGGTCATGAACGGGGTGGGCAAGGGCAGCCCCTTGTGAATGCAGATGACATTAACGCCCGTATCACGCGCTTTCTGGATCAACGGGGCGCCGTACTCTTCATCGTCCAGCCACCAGCCCTCGGAGCCGTTGACGCTGGCCTGCGTATAAGTTTTCCAGGCACTGACATTCCACTGCTCGTGCAGCTCTGCCATGCGGGAAATATCGCCGTCGATATTCGGCACCACCCGGCCGTGCACCAGGAGGCGGTGGTTGCCGTCCATGGCCTCGACCAGCTCGCGTGTCGCGGCGGCCTCGTCGTCCGTGAGGGGCATGTCTTCGTAAGTCGTCGGCGTGAAGGTCAGCACCGCCATGTCCGTGTCGCTGTCGAGGAACATTTCCTTCGCGAATGCCTGACCGGTGAAGCACTTCACATGGCCCCACTCACCGTCCGGGTCCAGGTAGTCGCACTTGCTTTGCGGCATGAATTTCAGGCCGGTGGCGGTAAACATGGACGGCGCACGCCAGCGGTCCAGCGGATTTACGTGGTGGCCCTGGATATCGAATATGAACTCCCGGCCGGTCAGGGCGGTGTCGGCGGCGGCGGGTTCCAGCGCCGCAGCCAGGGGAATATCGAAAAAACCGCCCGTCTTGCCGGCGGCGGCATGGGCCTCGTTGAAGGCCAGCAGCGTGCTGGCGGCCCCGCAGGTGGAGGTCAGGAAACTCCGCCGGCTCAGGCCCGCGCGTTTTGCATTGGCGCCGGCCCGGTCGCTGGCCAGGGCATTGGCGGCACGGGTGCTCCGTTCCAGCGGGCGCGGGGCGAATTCACCGTTGGTCGTGGTATCAACCTTGATGGGCAGGCGACTCCCGTCGGGATCGTGGCGGAAACGCATTCCTTGTTCTCCGGTTCGCGGCGTTGAATGCAGTGTCCGGTCACCCGGTGCTGTCCCGCAACCGTGGGCCCCGGGTTTGCCCACGGCCCGGATGGCCATGACCGGGCATTGTTTACAGCCGACGGCCTTTACCGGATAGTACGCCGCCTCGTGTCGTCCACCGCTGGCGGCGATTTCCCCGTTGAAGTTCCGTCGCCTCGCCCATGCCGATCTTGCTGATGACCATTCTGCTCTCCGGCCTGGGTTTCGGGCTGGTGTTGCCGAGTTTCCTGTTCTTTGCCGGGAACCTGGGCGCGTCGCCCGTCGTTGCCACCACGATCATTGGCCTGTTTTCCGTGGGCCAGTTCCTATCGTCGCCCGTGTGGGGGCGGCTCAGCGACCGCTTTGGCCGCAAACCGCTGCTGGTGCTAAGCCTCGCCGGGCAGGTGGCGAGCTACCTGCTGCTGGCCTTTGCCGACAACCTGTGGATGCTGGCCCTGGCCCGCGGCCTGAACGGGCTGACCGCAGGCAACCTGCCGGTCGCGATGGCCTATGTCACCGACATCACGCCGCCGGAAAAACGGGCCGCGGGCCTGGGTCTGATCGGTGGGGCCATCAGCCTGGGTTTCATTGTGGGCCCGGCGCTGGGCGGTGTGCTGGGCGGTTCGGATGCCGAGTCGGCGAACCTGTTCTGGCCCGCAATTACCGCGTCTGCCATCTGTTTTGCTACGTGCCTTTCCGCAATTATTTTTCTCCGCGAGAGCCTCACGCCGGAGCAGCGGGAGCGCGCGCGCGGTGATAGCGGCGAAAGCCAGCTGGCGGCAACGCGCAGGGTGTTTCGCAATCCGGCGCTGGCCTCCATGGTGCTGGTTGGTTTTCTGGTCTACACGGCCATGGCCCTGTTCGAAACCATTTTCCCGTTGTGGTCGGGCGCCCGTTACGGCTGGGGCCCGCGGGAGGTGGGGCTGATATTCACTTACCTTGGCCTGTTGGTCGGGCTGGTCCAGGGCGTGCTGGTTGGCCGCCTCGTGCCGGTATTCGGCGAGGGCCGCCTCGTCACCGTGGGTTTGATCAGTTACTGCATCGGGCTGCTGGTCATGACCCAGGCACCAACGTGGCCGGTGATGATGTTCGGGATTACCTTTACCGCCGGCGGGGGCGCGCTGTTCATTACCAGCATGTCTTCCCTGGTCACCCACCAGGCCGAGCCCACAGAGCGGGGCCTGGTGCTCGGGGTTTACCAGTCGGGCAGCTGGATGGGCCGGTCCATCGGGCCGCCCATATCCGGGCTGCTGTTCGCCAGCCTGGGCGTCAACAGCCCGCTGTTTACCGCTGCCTGCGTCATAATTCCGGCTCTCGTGCTGGTGGCCGTCAGCCGTGCCCGCGGTCACTGATTCCGGTTGTGGAGAATCCGTATTGGCCGCCGGGCCGAACCCGCCTATAGTTTAAGAATGATTGCCGCGGCATATGAAGCCAGTGGCGCTCGAGGAGTCAAAACATGTATATCAACTTCTGGTATCCGATGGCCACCGGCGAAGAGGTCGAGGCAGACAAGCCGCTGAAAGTCAGTGCCCTCGGCCAGGATTTCGTCGTCTTTCGGGACTCTGAAGGCCAGGCGCACTGCCTGAGCAATACCTGCACCCACCGCGGCGGTTCGCTGTCCGGCGGCAAGGTTCGCGGTGACTGTGTGCAGTGCCCCTACCACGGCTGGCAGTTCGACGGTGACGGCAACTGCAAGAAAATCCCGTCCCTGGGCGCCAATGCCAGTGTGCCGGCCCGGACGCGGATCGACGCGTACCCGGTGGAAGAGCGCTACGGCATGATTTTCGCGTTCCTCGGGGAGCTGGGTGAGGATGAGCGGCCACCGATCATGGATGTGCCCGAGTGGAACCAGGAAGGCTGGCGCCCGACCCTGCAGCACTATGGCATCAAGGGTAATTACGAGCGTTCCATCGAGAACGGCATTGACCCCGCCCACAATGAGTACGTCCACGACACCCATGGTTTCAGCGGTGAGAAAGAAGAGGAGTACAAGATCGGCGACATGCGTATCGAGGCGGAACCGGCATGGGCCTCCTGGGGCAACGGTTTCTGGCACACCTTTGACGCGCCGCCGCTGCCGGAAGGCCAGATGGAAAGTGGCCGCACGCAGGCCGGTGACCTGGAAGTCGGCACCGGTCATCACGGTCCCAATATGGTGTGGACCTATATCCATGCCAGTGAAACCATGTGGTTTCACCAGTATTTGTTCGAACGGCCGTTGGACGACGGCAACATCCACCTGTACCTGCTCTGCATGCGCAACGGCTTCCTGGAAGAGAAGAACGACGCGTACATGATCGACCGCAACCAGTATGTAGCCCTGCAGGACAAGGTCGTGATCGAAGACCTTCGCCCGGTTCTGACGCCCCCGACCAACACCAAAGAATTCATGGTGCCATCGGACAAGGTCATCCTGATGTATCGCGAGAAACTGAAGGAGTGGGACACGCAGGGTTGGCGCATCGACGTCGACAAAGTCGAGCGCAACCGCATGAAGGTCGCTTATGCGATCCCGAGCCCGGCGCGCAGCGAGCAAAAGGGCTGGGTGCTGGACGCGATTCCGCTGCAGGCGGCTGAGGCGGCAAAGGCCGAACTCAAGGCCGCGGGCTAGACGCTTCCGGAAGGAAGTTCCGACTGAACGGCCGGCTTTTGCCGGCCGTTTGCATATGGGGTCCAGACGATGGCCGCAGACAAGAACGATGAATCCGTAGACCGCCGCGAGTTCCTCGCCGGTGCGACCGGGCTGCTGGCAGCACTGTCGACCACGTCAGCGGGCGGTGGTGCCCACACGACTGGGGAGCTGCCCGACACCGCGCCGGCCGTCGAGGCCGTGGAGGCGTTGCCTGCGCCTGAGCCAGCTAAGATCACCGTGCTCGTGACCGGCTCCAACCGCGGCCTGGGGCTGGAGTTCGTGCGTATCTACGCGGCGCGCGGCTGGCGGGTCATTGCCACCTGCCGCCGGCCAGAGGCGGCCGACGCGCTCAACGCGATTGCGGCCGGCAATACTGATGTGATCGTCGAGGCGCTGGATGTGACGGATCATGCGGCCATCGACATTCTGGCGGCCCGCTACCGCGATTGGCCCATCGATATCCTGATCAACAACGCTGGCATTGGCGGCGGGTCGCAGAACCAGTTGTTTGGCCGCCTTGACTACCCGGTGTTCGACGACGTGATGGCAGTGAACGCAATCGGGCCCATCAAGATGGCCGAGGCCTTCATGACCCAGGTCCGCGCCAGTGAGATGAAGAAGATCATCACGGTGTCGAGCAGCCAGGGCTCCATCGCCAGCGTGACCCGCCCGATGCTCTACTGGTATCGCGCCAGCAAGTCGGCGGTGAATATGCTGATGACGAATCTCGCCGCGCAGACGAAACGCCGCGGCGTGATCGTTGGCCTGGTAACGCCTGGCGCCACCGCCACGGATTTCATCGGCCCCCGTTTCCGCAAGGCGATACCGAACATTCGCCAGCCTGCCGACGCAACGGCAGACATGGTGCGCAACATCGACCGCTACACGATCGAAACCTCAGGCACGTTCTGGAACTACGACGGCGACATCATTCCCTGGTAAGGGGCCGCCGCCGGGTCCTGCGCCGATTCAGCCCTCGTACTGCGCGATGCCCGCGAGGGAGCGCTCCACGCCAACCTCCGTCTGCGCGGTCAGCTTGCCCGTGTTCAGGTCGTACTTGGCCAGGGCACCGGCGAAAAAGTTGCCAATCAGGATAACGTCGTCTTCCAGGGACGGCGCGATGGTGGCCCAGCCGGGCCCGGGGAGTTCGAAGGTCTTGAGTTCGTCGCCGTCTGCACTCAAGTGCACCATGACGAACTCCTCGCGCGACACGGCCTTGATCATCAGCAGCGTGCCGTCAGGCCGATGCGTGGCCACCAGCACCATCTGCCGGCTTTCCGGCGTGAAGCTCAACAGGTTTGGCAATTGCTGGTTCGCTTCCACGTCGTACTGGAAGATGGTGGGTCCGGTCTCGGAACTGTAGACCAGCGTTTTGCCGTCAGGCGCGAGACTGGAGGTCGTACAGCCCAGGAAGCCGGTCATGCCGCCGGTGGTCTCGGTTTCGTACTCGGCGACCTTCTCACCGTCGAGCTTGAAGCGCCACACGTGGCCGTAGCCGAAGACTTCGGTGCCCGGCACATGGGACAGGGTGGTGCCCAGCGGAAAACGACTCTCGCTGCCCACCAGGTGTTCGCCCATCAGCACCGTGCCGTCCGGGGCAAAGTTGCAGTTCGAGAACGATCGATCCGCAAAATGAATTCGCGGCAACTGCTGCCCGTCGGGGCTGACTCGCAGCACGCAGTGCGCGTTGCTGTCGAAGGCCCAGAGGTTGCCGTCCGGGCCAAACTTCAATCCGCCGACGAGGTGTGAGGTCCCTTCCGTCCACAGCACGCCCTTCTCGGTGAGATCACTGTTGTACTGGATGATCCGGCCCGGGCCGGCGTGATCGTCGTTCGGATCGTTCAGCAGCGTGGCGGCTGCGAAGATGTCGCCGTAAGCAAAAGGCTTTAGCGTGGATTCTCTGGTCATTATCGTTCTCCGGCGAATTCGGGGGATAGGATATTAGCGTTGCGGATGGCGGCGGAACAGTAGTGCGGTCAGGTCGTCCGGCTTAGACGGCTTGTTGGCTTGCGTGCCGCGCATGCGTGCCAGGGCAAGGTCCGCCACGCGGTTAATGGCCAGGTCCAGGGGGCCGGCGCGCACGGCAGCAATGATCTCATCCTGCAGGACGTTGTCCGTGAGCCCGTCGCTGGCCAGCACCAGCGTGTCGCGCGGCGCCAGCGGCTGCTCCGAGCCCACCTCGACCCGCATGTCCGTGGAGCCGATCACGTTGAAGATCAGGTTGAGTTCCGTGTGCGCCATGGCTTCTTTCTCGTCCAGCAGGCCGGCCTCCATCGCAAAGCCCACCGGCGAGTGGGGCGTTGTATAGAGCTTCAGCCTGCCGCGCTGGCCGCAAATCAGCACGACGGAGTCACCCACGTGGTAGGGGCGCACATAGTCAGGCCCGATCTCCGCCAGCGCGAGCGTGCTGGCGCCGGCGCTGCCAGAATCAAGGATCGCGCGATTGGCGGCCTCGATGCCATCCAGGATGGCGGTGCGCAGACTGCGCCCGGGCGGCTCGGTGCTGCCGGTCAGCGCTTTACGAAGCGCCTTCACTGTTAGGTTCGACGCCTGCCTGGCGCCCGTCATGCCACCAACGCCGTCGGCGACCGCCAGCACGACATGCGTATCGTTAACCGGGATGATGGCCGCCGAATCTTCGTTCGGGCGGTCTTTGCCCGCATCGCCGATGCTGGCGGCTGCGACCTCGCCGGGGGCTGTCGTATAGACGTCACGCTCGTCATCGTGGTCGCCGACGTACAGCCGGGGTTTGTCGAGCCCGGCGGCAAGGCGCTTCGAGCTCTTGCCTCGCTCAGACACGCTGGCCCACCAGCTTCAACGGAATTTCCTCGAAAGCACGTTGCATGGCTACCGCGTTGCGGTAGCGCGCCTGAGGCTTGTATTCCATGCCCTTGCGCAACCAGCGCAGAACCTTCGGTCGCAGCTTGCTGCGAATGCGCGCGTAGCCCGGCGGTGGCCACTGGAATGGCCACTCGGGCAGTGCGCCGCTGAACAGTTCGTAGATCATCAGCGACAACGCGAAGACGTCGGATTGAAACATCGGGCGGCCCAATGCCTGTTCCGGCGCGAGGTAGCCGACGGTGCCCGAGCCCGAGCCCTTCTGGCCCGGGCGGATCATCACCTTTGAGAAGCCGAAGTCCGTCAGCTTCAGGCGATAGCCGTCGAACAAGATGAAATTATCGGGCTTGATGTCGCAGTGAATAATGTTGCGGCTGTGAGCGTGGGCCACGGCGTCGAGGGCCTGGACAGTGAAATCCAGTGCCAGCGCGGTGGACATGCGGCGTGTCATCCGGTCCGCCAGGGTTTCGTCGCCCAGGGGCATCGCAATCACGAACAGCCCGTCGAGGAAGCAGGCGTTCTGGATTGGCAGCACGTTCGGGTGCTCCATCTTCACGGACAGGCGAGCCTCGCGCCGAAAATCTTCGAGAAACACATCGGAAACCATGGCCGGATCGGCAATCTTCAGCGCGACCCGGATGCCGTGAATGGTGTCGTAGGCACGAAAAACGGTGGCGCGCGGGCCTACCGCCAGACGCTTTTCAATCCGGTACTTCCCCAAAGCCTGCCGCGCGCGCGGCATTTTCACTGTAGACACCCGTCGCCGTCCTTCGCTCTCCCCGGGCGCCATTCTAGCCCGCAAGGCGGCACGGCTGTCGCGCAGAAAAGGCGTCGGCTGCCGGTCTCTGTCCGGGCCCCGTCTCCACCGCTACCAATGCCCCGGACAGCTGGTATTCTTTCGCCCCCGAATCGGGCCCGGGAGTCCCGGCCCCAAGATGGCCAGTTATGGAAGATCAGCTCTACAACGTCAACGTTGCCAACAAGCAGGTGTTGCCGTCACCCGCCGAGGTGAAGGCCGAGTTGCCAACGACACCGGCAGCGGAAGCCACCGTGCTGCGCAGTCGTCGCACGCTGAGCGAGATAATGGATGACCGCGACCCGCGGCTGTTCACCGTGGTCGGCCCCTGTTCCATACACGATGTCGGGGCGGCAATGGACTACGCGCAGCGGCTGAAAGACCTGGCTGACGAATTGCAGGACGTGCTGGTGATCGTGATGCGCGTGTATTTCGAAAAACCGCGCACGACGGTGGGCTGGAAAGGGTTGGTCAACGATCCGGATATGGATGATTCCTTCCACATCGAGAAGGGCATCAGAACGGCGCGCCACCTGCTGCTGGAGCTTGGAGACATGGGCCTGCCGACTGCCACCGAGGCCCTCGATCCCATCATGCCGCAGTACTTTGGCGACCTGATTTCCTGGACGGCGATCGGCGCACGAACCACGGAGTCGCAGACCCATCGCGAGATGGCCAGCGGCCTGTCGACGCCCGTGGGCTTCAAGAATGGCACGGATGGCTCCCTGGACGTGGCCATCAACGCGCTGGAGTCTGCCCGGGAACCCCACGCTTTCCTGGGCATTAACCAGGAAGGCCGAAGCGCGGTGTTCCGCACCCGCGGCAACCGCTATGGGCACATCGTGTTGCGCGGCGGGGGCGGGCGGCCGAACTATGATTCCGTCAGTGTCGCGCTCACCGAGAAGGCCCTCGACGCAGCCGGCTTGCCGGCCCATGTGGTCATCGACTGTAGCCACGATAATTCCAATAAAGATGCGTCGCTGCAGCCCCTGGTGGCACGCGACTGCATCGAGCAGGTTGCCAACGGCAACCGGTCCATCATCGGGTTCATGCTCGAGAGCAACCTGCATGCGGGCAACCAGAAACTGGCGGGCGACCCGGCAGCTCTCGAGTACGGTGTGTCAGTAACGGATG
>CAZTIB010000098.1:0-2806 GCA_964613615.1 uncultured Chromatiaceae bacterium | reverse complement strand
GCCGCCGCCGATCGTGCCGCTGACGTAGACGACGTCATTGGCGGCCGCAGCCGCATCCAAGTTTGCCTGGCTGTCACCATCATCGATCAGCGTCACCGTGAAGCCCCAGGATTCCATCAGCGCTTGTCTGCCAGTGTCCTTGGTCGATGGCGCGGCCGCATCGCCCACGACCAGCAGAACACCAAAGACGGAACCACCCGCATCGATGCCCGCCCCCCACTCGAGCGCCCGGCGCATGATGGTCCGCCCGTCATCATTGAGCTGATTGATGTCGAAGGTACCGCCACCCCAGGGCAGTTGCGCGCGCCGACCGGCTGCTGTGCCGCCACCCGAGAGGTCGTCACCGGCATCGAGGGTGGCCAGCGACGGCTCCCACTGGCTGCCGACGTTAAGGCTCTCGCCCAGTGTCTGCAGTCCGGGCGCGATTTGCGAGGCAAGCATGTGCACGGACTGATCGCTGGAAACAAAAGTCAGCAGACCCGTGGCGAACGTCTGGGTGATGTAATGAGAGTCATCGACTACGTCGATCTCGTGCCGGCTCTTGAACAGCTTGTCCGCACTGAAGCCCAGCTCGTCGACCTGCTCGCCTTCTTCGTTGACGACGCCGATCGTCGCGTTGCGGAGCTTGGTGCCGAGGTTCGATGAGTTGATGTCCTGCGGGATGTAGGCCACGTCGTTGTCGGCGATCGCGGTGTCGAAGTTGGCCTGGCTGTCGCTCTCGTCGATCAGGTTCACGGTGAAGTCCCAGGACTCCATCAGCGTCTTCTTCGCGTCCTCCTGGGCCGTCAGGCTGCCCGGGTCAACGACGACCATCAGCACATTGGCGATGCTGGTGTTGTCGGCGCCCATCGCCCAGACGATGGCGCGTTGAACGAGCAGTAGGCCTTCACTGTTGAGGTAGTCCCAATTGGTGTTGCCGTCCCGGCCCAGGGGCAGCATGACCCGACGGCCGGGCAGCGGGCTGCCGCCGCTGCCCATCGCGCCTTTGTCGAGCACCACCAGCGCGCCCGCGCCACCCGCGTCTGCCAGCGTCTGCAGTCCCGGCGCCTCGGCGCCGGACACGGTGAGTTGCTCCATGCCCGCTGCAGTGATTTCGAGCGGCCCGGTCGCGAAGGGCCTCGTAATGTAATGGTCGGTATCGACGACGTTGATCGCCGAGCCGACCGGCCAGGCTTGGCCCGATGCGAGACCGAGCGCGCTGTTGTATGTCCCGTCCTGGCTGACCACGCCGATGGCGGCATTTTGGAGCTTGGTGCCCACCTGCATCGCATTGACCGACTCGGAGATGAACACCGCATCGGCGGCCGCCATGGCCGTATCGTAGCTGGACTGGTTCGCGCTTTCGCTGAGGATCGACACGGTGTAGCCCCAGGACTCGAACAGCGCTTTCTTGTAGGCGTCCATTGGCACGAGGGTCGTCGGGTTCACCACGACCATGACGAGATCGCCCGACCCCTGCGGCGCCATGCAGGGCGTGCCGCATTCGCAGGCGTACTCGATCGTCAGCTTCGGCGCGACGCCATCATTGGAGTCTTCCTTCGATGAAAATTCGGCCTCCCGCAGGCCGTTGGCCGGCCTGATCATCAACCCATGGTTCGGGTCGCCGGCGAGCCAGCGCTCGACCAGCGGGGCAACGTCCCAGCTGACCCAGGTCTCGGTACCGTCGATCGCGGTCTCGGCGACCACCCCCGGATTGAAATCCCCGCCTGCCGATGTCCAGGCGTTGGTGCCGTCGTATGTAAACCACGAGGCGCCGTCGGCTGTACCGCCGCCAGCCTTGGTACCTTCTACCCAGCTGCGCGTGACCTGGTGGATGGTGGCCATGCCAGGCGAGTTGATGTTACTCATGTGTAACTCGAGCCGCGCAGAGCGCACCGCGGCACCGCGCGGTACCTTGCCAAGATCGAAGCGAATCAGCGGGTACTGCTGCCAGTCCGACCCGTTGTCGTTCACCTGGACGTAGGTGGCACCACCGTAGTTGCGAGCGGCATAGAACGAATCCGTCATCGCGTCTTCACCGGGATCGACGGCGAGCTGCAGGGATACGGACGCCGGCGGCTGGTAGGCCGACGCGATGGGCCGGCTCAAGGTATGCGTAACACCGGTGTCCAGCGTGCCGGTGGCCTGGATGTTCAGGGGCGAGGCAGCACCCGTGCCCACCACGACTTCCAGCCGCGGCGGCGTGCTGCCGTCCTCGCGGCTCTTGTATTCGGCATGAATGCCCTCTGCCGTCGATGCGAGCGCGATGCCGTAATTCGGCTGCCCGTTGACCCACGCCTGCACCTGCGCGGTCAGGTTGACCGACACCCAGACGCCGCCGACTGCCTGGGCCGGGATCATGCCCAGCGCTGCGGCATCCAACTTGTCGCCCAGGTCTTCCCACGTCGCGCCACCCTCGGTCCAGTCGGCCGTCAGCCGGTGGACGGTGATCGGCCCTTCCGGATGCTGCTTGCCGGCTTCGAGGAAAAACCAGGCAGTCGCCGAGTTGACCTCTGCATTCGGCGGCAACGTGGACAGGTCGAAGCGGTACAGCGGCCGTTCGAGGTTGCTGCCCTCGGAACGGATGTGCTGGTCGTTGCCGCCGGTGTTGGTCGGATTGTCGCTGCGAATCCACGCGTCCTGGTCGGCCGGCAAGACGAAAATTGAGTTGCTGCCGCCGCCCGTCGTCGATGCACTGTAGGTGTCCGGACCGATAGCCGTGGCAGGAATCGTGAAGTCACCAGTGCAGGAGGCGTTCTCGGCCTGCCACAGCGCGCGCTGCATGCCCGCCTGGGCGACATAGTCCAGGCGTCGGACTTCTGCGTCG
>CAZTIB010000097.1:0-22454 GCA_964613615.1 uncultured Chromatiaceae bacterium | reverse complement strand
GGCCGCTTTTCCGGCGGCAGCCACGGCTTTGTCGTCGGCCATGTTGCACCCGAGGCGGCGGCCGGCGGACCGCTGGCGCTGGTGCAGGACGGTGACAGGATTCGCATCGATGCGGCGGCCAGAGCCATCGACCTCGACGTGTCGGCTGACGAACTGGCCCGGCGTCGTGCGGCATGGACGCCACCGGAGCCGCCGGCCGCCCCCGGCCTGTTGCGCAAGTACCGCCGACTGGTGAGTTCCGCGTCCCTGGGCGCGGTGACCACCCGCGACTGACTGCCGCTCGCGCGGCTGGTCCAGACCATGAGTCAATCTGCATCCACAGGCGACCCGCGCTGGCTGGTCATGAAGTTCGGCGGCACGAGCGTGGCCACGGTGGCTGGCTGGCGCACAATCGTTGCCCTGATTCGGGCCCGCCGTGAAGTCGGCCTGAGTCCGGTGGTGGTGCACTCGGCGCTGGCCGGAATTTCGAACCGGCTGGAAGCTGCGCTGAAGCACGCGGCAGCGGGTACCGGAGGCGACGACGCGGCGGCGATCGCCGCCGCCCATCATTCGCTGGCGGCAGAGCTGCAGGTTGACGGCCCGACGCTGATCGCAACGGAACTCGCTGAGCTGGAACAGCTGTTGTCCGGCATCCGGCTGGTGCGCGAAGTCAGCCCGCGCGTGCACGCGCGGGTCATGGCCTTGGGTGAGCTGATGGCCAGCCGAATTGGGGCAGCCTACCTGGCATCTCAGCAGTTGCCGGTGACGCTCGTCGATGCGCGCGAGGTACTGGTGGCGAGAGACGAGGGTCATGACAATGAACGTGCCCGTTATCTCGCCGCCAGCTGCGAGTTTGATCCTGATCCTGCCGTGGCCGCGGAATTGGCCGGTGTCGGCGGCGTCATCCTGACCCAGGGCTTCATCGCCCGCACGGCCCAGGGTGACGACGTCTTGCTTGGCCGCGGGGGTTCGGACACCACGGCCGCTTACCTGGCCGCCAAGCTGCAAGCCGAAGGCCTGGAAATCTGGACCGACGTGCCCGGCATGTTCAGCGCCGACCCGCGCGTGGTGCCGGGGGCGAGACTGCTGAAGCAGTTGAGCTACGAAGAGGCGCAAGAAATTGCGTCCACCGGCGGCAGCGTGCTGCATCCGCGCTGCATCCGGCCGGTGCGCCGGCAGGGTGTCCCACTGCGCGTACTTTGCACGCACACCCCGGACAGGGACGGGACGCTGATCAGTGCTGTCCCGGTCAGCGATGCGCCGCGCGTAACGGCACTGTCCAGCCGGGGCGGGATCACGGTGGTGTCCATGGAAACCGTGGGCATGTGGCACGAGGTGGGCTTTCTGACGGAGGCCTTTCGCTGCTTCAGTGACCTGGGTCTGTCCATCGATTTGATTTCCACTGCCGAGAGTAACGTCACCGTCACGCTGGACATTGCCGCGCAGGCCGTGGACGCCGACGTGATGCCGAGGTTGCAGCGGCGCCTCGAACGCCTGTGCCGCGTCGAGATCATTACCAACGCAGAAGTGGTGAGCCTGGTCGGTCGCAAGATTCGCGCTACGCTGCACGAAATCGGTCCGGCGCTGGAAGCCTTCGCCGAGCATCGTATTCACCTGGTCAGCCAGGCCGCGAGCGACCTCAACCTGAGCTTCGTGGTGGAAGAAGGGCAGGCCCACCGTCTGCTGCAGGACCTGCACGCCACGCTCATTCGTCCCGGCCCGCGTGACCCGGTGTTCGGGCCCACGTGGGAGGAATTGCAGGCGGAGTGGGTGCCGGCGAAACCGTCGCCGCCAGCCTGGTGGCAGGCGCGCCGGGCCGAGCTGCTGGCCATCGCCGCCGAATCGCCGTCAGCCTACGTCTACGAGCTGGACTCGGTGCGCCACGCGTGCGAGCGGCTGACCGCGCTGGACAATGTCGGTCGGGTTTATTTTGCGATCAAAGCCAACAGCAATCCGGACGTGTTGCGCACCGTGGGCGATGCCGGTGTGAATTTCGAGTGCGTGTCGCCCGGCGAGATCCGGCGCGTGCTGCAGCTGTTTCCTGATCTCGACCGGCAGCGCATCCTGTTCACGCCCAATTTCGCCCCACGTGAGGAATACGAGTTCGCGCTGAGCGAGGGCGTGTTCGTCACCCTCGACAACCTGCACCCTCTGCGTCACTGGATTGAGGTCTTCCGCGACCGGGACATCATCCTGCGACTGGACACGGGCCAGGGTCGTGGTCACCACGAACACGTGCGGACAGCCGGTGCGCAATCCAAGTTTGGCATTCCGCTGTTCGAGCTCGATGAAGCCCGCGAACTGGCGGCCGCGGCCGGCGCGCGTGTGATCGGGCTGCATGCCCACACCGGCAGCGGCATCCTGAAGGCCGACAACTGGGAAGACGTGGCGCACACGCTGGCGGAGATTGCCGCCGGGTTTCCGGATGTGCGCTACCTGGACGTGGGCGGCGGCCTGGGCGTGCCGGAAAAGCCCGGCCAGCGCGCGCTGGATATGCAGAAACTCGATGCCAGCCTGGTCGCTATCCGGGCGGCGGCACCCGATTACGAATTGTGGCTGGAACCCGGCCGCTACATCGTGGCCGAGGCCGGCGTCCTGCTGGCCACCGTCACCCAGGTGAAAGGTAAGGGCGATGTGCAGTACGTGGGCGTCAGCACCGGCATGAATTCACTCATTCGCCCGGCGCTGTATGGCGCGTATCACGAGATCGTGAACCTCAGCCGCCTGGACGAACCGGCAGAGCAGGTGGTGAATGTGGTGGGCCCGAACTGCGAAACGGGCGACCGTCTCGGCAACGACCGGCTACTGCCACGTTGCGAGGAAGGTGACGTGCTGCTGATCGCAACCACAGGCGCCTACGGCTACGTTATGAGTTCGCACTACAACCTGCGCGATCCGGCCGCGGAATTCGTCGTTTGAGGTACAGGAAACTTGTCGGCAGTGGTAATTGAGTCAGCGATTCGCCAGGAGATCGAGTCGCTGCACGAATTTTTCATGGGGTGGTTCTCCGGCACTCTGCCGAATAGTGTCTTCGATGCACAGTTCACGCGGCGTTTCGACCCGGCATTCGTGCTGATACCCCCGTCCGGTGAGCTGCTGTCTTTGGCGCAATTATCCAGTGGTCTGCGTGCCGCCTACGGCAGCAACCCGGACTTCCGCATCGCGATACGCGAGGTGCGGGTCCGCCGGACCGCAAACAGCCAGGTACTGGCGACCTACCAGGAGTGGCAGCGCCACGCGCTGGCATCTACGCCGCCAGACAACGGACGCGTCGCCACCGTGCTGTTTAATGCTGCGGACGAGCTGCGCTGGCTCCACGTGCACGAAACCTGGTTGCCGGCAGCGCAGATGGCGGCGGGTCCCTACGACTTTTAGCCTGGCGATATTTACCGCTGTGGGCGCACAGCCACGGGCAACCGCTATGAACGATCTGGAAATGGCCGCGATGAAGCAGGAACTTCTGCGCTTGCGAGCCGAACTCCAGGCGCTGGGCGACAGCCTGGATCAGTCCAGCGAGACCGTCGAGCTGGACCAGGCACGGGTTGGCCGATTGACTCGTATGGATGCGATGCAGGCGCAGCAAATGGCCCTCGAGGCCGCTCGGCGGCGGCAGGCGCGCCTGGTAGCCATCGCAGGTGCGTTGCGCCGGATCGACGCGGGCGAGTACGGCCATTGCTTTATCTGCGGGCAAGAAATAGATCTTCGTCGCCTGTCCGTCGATCCCACCAGTACGCGCTGTATGAAATGCCTGGAGAAGTAAACCGTGTGGCGCGTTGCAGCCCGGCACGCGCAGCGCGTGCGGCTAATCGGGGCGGTGATTGGTCAGCGCGACGACACCGTGTCAACACAGGTCTCGAGGGATGAACATCTGGGTAGACGCGGATGCCTGCCCCGCGGTCATCAAGGAGATACTGTTCAGGGCAGCCGAGCGGACCGCCGTGCCACTCACGCTGGTGGCCAACCACGCCATTCGCGTCCCGCCGTCTCGCCATATCAGGATGCTGCAAGTCACGCAGGGATTTGACGTTGCGGATAATGAGATTGTCCAGCGCCTGAGCGCGGGTGATCTCGTGATTACCGCGGATATACCTTTGGCGGCGGAAGTCATCGAAAAAGGCGGACACGCCCTGAACCCGCGGGGCGAATTGTATTCACGGGAGACGATCCGGTCGTTGCTGAACATGCGGGATTTCATGGATACGATGAGAGGCAGCGGCATCGACACCGGGGGACCGCCGCCGTTGAGCCAAGGTGATCGACAGAACTTTGCGAAGCATCTGGACAAGCTGCTAGCGAACAGAGATATGGGGACAGGACAGTGATTTTAGAAAGAAAATTGGCGGTTATCAGCCATAGCGCCTTGGTTGCGTCGCTGGTCGGCGCCCTCGTGGGTTGCGGTGGCCCCCCGGCCGACGACGCGACCCAGCCACCCCCGAGCGAAGCGAAAACCGTTCCCGAGCTGGTCAGGGCCGACGGGACTTACCCGGTAGTGCCGCTGGAGAAAGACGTGGTTGTCGTGAAGGTGATTCAGAACGGCGTGGTCAACCTGCAGGAGGCCGAATCCATCGAGGCCGGGCTGGAGACTAATCTGAATACCATGGTGCGCCTGTCGGAGCAGGCCTGCAGCGAGGGCAAGCAGCCCGATTTCCTGCTGTTTAACGAGTTCCCTCTGACGGGCTACTCCACCGGCACGCGCGAAGAGAAGCTCAAGTTCACTATCCAGATCCCCGGGCCGGAAACGGTTCGCCTGGGGGAGGTCGCCCGCGACTGCGATACGTACATCATCTTCGGCAGTTATGCGAGCGACGACGAGTGGCCCGGACACATCCTCAGCATCAACACGGCGATCGGCCGTGACGGCGAGGTGAAGAAAAAGATCTGGAAGACCCGCAACATCAAGCGCCTGACCCCCGGTGCAGAGATTCCAACTACGACTGTAGAAAGTGTCCGCGACAAGTACCGGGCACGCTACGGTATTGAGGAAGAATTTCCGGTGCTGCGGACGGAGTACGGCAATATCGCAGTAAGTACGGTGCAGCTCGATCCCTTCGTCTTTGCGGCTTTTGCCATGCGCGGGACTGAGATCATGTTTCGCACCGCGACCCTGTTTTCCACGGAAGATGTGCGCGCCACCGCATTTTTTCACAACTTCTACTCGGCCATGTCCAACATCATCTTCCCGCCGGACAGCGAGGCTGCGCCTTTTGGCGGCCAGTCGCTGATCGTGGACCCGCGCGGGCGAATCCTGGCCGAAGACCCGACAAACAACGAGGGTATCATCGCAGCCGAAATACCTATCGCCGAGTTCCGCAAGAATCGGCGCATTCCGCGCTATCCGGTGGAAGTGGTGGCACCGGTGTTCGAGCAGTACCAGCAGGAGGCGCCGCTGAACCACATGGACCTGCCGCCGGAAGACCTGCCGCAGACTCGCGAAGATATGTCGGCAATGCTGGACCGGGTCAGCCGCTGGCTCAACTGATCTGCCACGGCCGGCTGGCTAGCCATACGCGCGGGGCAAGCCAGTGGTCGCAGTCAACAATTGACAAAGGAGTCAACGATGGCAACGCAACACGTGTTCGAGGGCCATTGCCTGTGTGGCAAGGTCGGAATCAAGCTGCAGGCGGAATCAAACGCGATGTCTGTCTGCCACTGCAGCATGTGCCGGACCTGGGCGGGTGGGCCGCTCTTCGCCGCGGAAGCCGGCCCGGGAGCCCTGCAGTTCAACGGCGAAGAACACATCACCGTGTACCCCTCATCGGACTGGGCAGAGCGAGGCTTTTGCAAGCACTGCGGCACGAATCTCTTCTACCGGCTGAAATCCGGCGAAATGCACGCGGTGTCGGTGGGGCTGTTCGGCGACACCCAGGACTGGGCTTTCGAGCAGCAGATCTTCATCGACGAAAAGCCCGCTTACTACGCGTTCGCCAACCAGACCGGAGAGCTGACCGGTGCCGAGGTGTTTGCGCAGTTTGCCCCGTCGGAGGGTTCCGACTAGCCACGGACGAAATTTCGCGTGATGGCCTGCATTTTTCGCTCACTCTGCTACCCTTTTCACCGGTAGCCAGCACGCGTATGGAGAGCCAATGACCGCACTGTCCGACGAAGTCCGGGCGCTTCTGGACCGGCCGAATTTCGCCCACCTGGCGACCCTGATGGCCGACGGCGCGCCCCACGTAGATCCGGTGTGGGTCGGCAGAGACGGTGACCTGGTCCTGGTGGGCACCGGCGAGAGCACCCTGAAAGCGATGAATTCCGATCGAGATTCGCGGGTCGCGCTGTCTGTCGTGGATTTTGACAACCCCTATGAGGAAGCACAGATTCGCGGCCGCGTCGTTGAACGCCGGCTGGACGAGGGCTTCACGCTCATGGATCCGATATCGGTGAAGTACACCGGCGCGCCGTTCCCGCTGCGAGATCCTGCCGGCCGGGTGGTGCTGGTCATCGAAGCGGACAGGGTGAGGTACGTGACCCTGCCGTTCCAGCACACCCCGGGTGCGCAGAGTTGACGGCGGGGCGGATTGATTGCCGGTGATCGAATCAAGGACAAACGCGTAGAGCAATGGACTGGATTTACTGGTTACAAGTCCTCCATACGGGGGTGTTTTTCATGGCATCAGGCTGCGTGCTCTACGTGGTCTACTGCGGGTTGGTGGGCCAGACCAATGTCTTCCTGTGGACATCCATGGGGGTGGCCAGCCTGGTGGGTGCGGCCAACTTTCTGAACGGCTTCGAGTGCCCGCTGACCAGCCTGATCTACCACCTGGCCGGGCGCCGGGACATTGCCGATATTTTTCTGCCGGACTGGTTCGCACGGCTGATCATGCCGGTGTCCGCCGTGGTTTTCACGGTGGGCGTGGCACTGGTTGCGCGCAATCACTATCGCGGCAGGTATGGGGACGAAGACGGCAAGGCTCCACGCTTCCCGAACCCGTGATCAGCATTGCATGTCTGAACACCGGCGCTACCAGACATTCCAGGCATTCTGGCCCATGTACGTGCGTGAGCACCGCCTGCGGGCCACGCGCCGCCTGCACTTCGTCGGCACGCTCGCCGCGTTGACGACCCTGGTCGTTGCGTTGGCTACCGACTGGCGTCTGTTGCTAGTGGTGCCAGTAGCGGGATATGGCTTCGCCTGGTATTCGCACTTTTTCGTGGAACGCAACCGGCCGGCTACGTTCATCTACCCCGTGTGGTCGCTCAGGGGCGATTTCAGGATGTTCTGGCTGATGCTGCGGGGAAAGATGGACGCGGAAGTGCAGCAACACGCAGGGAGCAGCCCGTCCGCGGGAGGGCGCCAGGCCTAAGCCAGGGCTTTCGACGTGAGGTTCGTCCGGGCTGGCCCAAATGGGGTGCGTCAGCTTGCACCTTTGGACGTGGCTGCGTCACCCCTTGCCAGCGCGTCGCTGCGCCAGTTCCTCCACCACTTCTTCCAGGCTCAGGTCGTTGATCCGCAGCAGCACCAGCAGGTGATAAATCAGGTCGGCGGCTTCAGCTTTCAGGCGCGGGCCGTCAGCCTGTACGGCGGCAATGGCCACTTCCACGCCTTCTTCGCCCACCTTCTGGGCAATACGTGACGGACCCGCGGCAAAGAGCTGGGCCGTGTAGCTGTGTTCGGTGCTTGAATTGCGGCGACTGTCGATGGTCTGCTGCAATTCCAGCAGGTAATCCAGCGCAGAGCTGTTCATTCGCGTATCTCCACCTGCTGTTGGCGCAGGTACTGTTTTAGATCCTGGATGTTGATGGCCGCAGTGTGAAAGACGCTGGCGGCGAGGGCACCGTCCACGCGTGCTTCGTGAAACACCGCGGCAAAATGTGCCATGGTGCCGGCGCCGCCCGATGCGATCAGCGGCACCGTGCAGGCTGCGCGCACCTGCTGCAGTTGCAGAATGTCGTAGCCTTTGCGCACGCCATCCTGGTTCATGCAGTTCAGCACTATCTCACCGGCGCCGCGGTCCTGGACTTCGCGCACCCAGTCCAGGGTGAGTCGACCGCTGTGCTTGGTTTTTTCCGGGTCGCCGGTGTACTGGTACACGCGATATTGACCGCCGTCTTCTTCGCGACTATCGATGCCGACCACAACGCACTGCGAGCCGAAACGCGTGGCCAGTTCGCCGATCAGGTCGGGTCGGGCGAGGGCCGGGCTGTTCACCGAGATTTTGTCGGCGCCGTAGTTCAGCACCTCTTCAGCTTCTGCCACGCTGCGGATTCCACCGGCGACGCAGAAAGGGATGTCCAGGACCTCTGCCACACGATTTACCCAGCTGCGATCCACGCGCCGACCATCCGGGCTGGCGGTGATGTCATAGAACACCAGTTCATCGGCGCCTTCCTCGCGGTAGCGCGCGGCGAGATCCATGATGCCGCCCATGACCACGTGGTCGCGAAACTGCACGCCTTTGACCACCTGGCCGTCGCGCACATCGAGGCAAGGAATTATGCGTCTTGCAAGAATTGCACGATCTCCTCGAGGGTGAGCCGGCCGTCTAGCAGGGCCTTGCCCGACACCACGCCGGCTGCGCCGGTGGCTGCCAGGGCCGGCAGGTCGGCCGCGCTTTTGACGCCGCCCGAAGCAATAAAGCGCACGTCCGGATAGCGCCGGGCACAGTCGGCGTACAGGCTGATGTTCGGCCCTTCCAGTGTGCCGTCGCGGGCAATGTCCGTGCACAGCACGTCGCGTGCGCCCGCGGCGAGGTAGCGGTCCAGCAACTGCCACAGCGTGATGTCGCTGCCGCGGGTCCAGCCGTGCGTCTGCGGCACCGGCGTACCGTTTTCAATGCGCACGTCGAAGGCCAGGACCACGCGGTCCGCGCCCACCGAACTCATCCAGCCGATGACTTCCTCCGGCGACTGCACCGCAACGGAGCCGATCACCGCCCGCTCGGCGCCGCTCGCCAGCAGTTGTTCCAGCCGCGCGGCATCGCGGATTCCGCCACCGGCCTGCACGCGCAGCCCGGTGTCCGCAAAGGCTTCGATGAGCGGCAGGTTGACCGGGTCGCCGGTCTTCGCACCGTCCAAATCCACCGCGTGCAGGCGCGTCAGGCCGGCAGCCAGGTAGCGCTGCGCGAGTTCCACCGGGTCTTGGTCGTACTGCGTGACCTGGTCGAAGTCGCCCTTGTACAGGCGCACGACTCGGCCGTTCAGCAGGTCGATGGCAGGGATGACTTCCACTACGTGTTCCGGAGCTCGAGAAAATTGGCCAGCACGTGCGCGCCGTGCACGCCCGAGCGTTCCGGATGGAACTGGGTGGCGACGAAATTGCCGCGCTCGACCACAGCGGAAAAATTCCGGCCGTACTCGCAGCGCCCGGTGGTGCAGTCCGTGACGGGCACCGCGTAACTGTGGACGAAGTAGAACTGCGCGCCGTCCGGAATACTGGCCAGTAGTCGTGAATCCGGCGTTTGCCACACGCGGTTCCAGCCCATGTGCGGCACCGCGTGGTCAGCGTCCGCTACGAAGCGGTGGGCGGTGCCGGGGAGGATGCCCAGGCACTCGGCGTCTTCTTCCTTCGAGCCGTCGAACAGCAGCTGCAGGCCCAGGCAGATCCCAAGCACGGGTTGCGTCAGCGTCGGGATGACTTCATCCAGCCCGCTGGCGCGCAGCCGCGTCATCGCATCTCGCGCCGCGCCGACGCCGGGCAGGATCACCCGCTCTGCGGCGCGGATTCGTCCGGCGTCCGTGGTGAGTTCGCCCTGCACGCCGAGGCGGGCGAGCGCAAAAGTCAGCGACGCAATGTTCGCGCCGCCGCCGTCCACGACAGCTATTGCCTCTTTGGCCGCAGCGTTCACAGCGCGCCTTTCGTGCTCGGTAATTCCTGGCCTTCCCGGCGAATGGCCTGGCGCAGCACACGCCCGGTGGCCTTAAAGCACGATTCCACCATGTGATGCGTGTTCTCACCCTGCACGCTCAGGTGCAGCGATGCGCCCAGGCTTTCGGCCAGGGACCGGAAAAAGTGCGGCACCATCTCCGTGGGCAGACCACCCACCTCCGGGCGCGGGAATTCGCCTTCGAACACGGAATAGGGCCGCCCGGACAGGTCCAGGGCCACCTGCGCACGGGTTTCGTCCATGGGCAGCAGGAAGCCGAAGCGCGCGATGCCGCGCTTGTCGCCAAGGGCATCGCGCAGGGCCTGGCCGAGGCTCAGCGCAGTGTCTTCTACCGTGTGGTGTTCGTCGACGTGCAGGTCGCCCTCGCAGTTCAGCCGCAGCGCGAACCCGCCGTGCTTTGCGACCTGCTCGAGCATGTGATCGAAAAAGCCGATACCGGTGCTGACCTCGATGGGCCCCTCGCGGTCCAGGTCTACATCGACGCGAATGTTCGTCTCTCGCGTTTGCCGGTTCACCGTTGCGGTACGGGGCTTGTCGATGATTTCGCGCACGATGGTGGCCCAGGCCTGCGGGTGTCCGGGATCGATGCGGACGGCGGGCACACCGATGTTGGCGCCGAGTTCCAGGTCTGTCTTGCGGTCGCCAATGACCAGGCTGGCCGCCTTGTTCACGTCGACGCGCTCAAAAAAGTCGCCGACGTGCCCCGGTCTGGGCTTGCGGCACAGACACGCGTCGTCCGGCATGTGCGGGCACACGAAGACCTCGAGAAACTCAATGCCCTGGGATGCAAAGAGTTCGATGACAAAGTCCTGGATCGCGCGGAAGGCCGCCTCCGGAAAACTGTCGGTACCCAGCCCGTCCTGGTTCGTCACCATCACGAACTCATAGCCGGCGTCTTTGAGCCGCAGCAGGGCCGGCACCACGCCCGGCACCAGCGCTACCTTGTCCAGCCGGTCTACCTGCTCGTCGGCCGGCTCCAGGATCAGCGTGCCGTCGCGGTCGAGAAATGCGATGCGTTTGCCGTTCGCCATGTCAGTTCACTGCCTCCAGCGCTGCCAGCAGCTGGTCATTGTCCTCAGGGCTGCCCACCGTGATGCGAATGCAGCCGGGCGTCCACGGGCTGTCGCTGAAATCCCGAATCAGCACGCCACCGGCCCTGGCGGCCGTCATTAGCGCAGCCGGGTCGGCCGCTGCCACCAGTATGAAGTTCGCTTCACTGGGCCATACCCGCCGCACGCCGCGGTGCGCCGCGAGCTGCGCCGACAGGCGCTCGCGCTCCTGCCGGATGCCCGCCAGCCGGGTGTCGGCTGCCGCGCGCGCTCCCGGGGCCAGCGCGGCGAGCACCACGGCTTCGCAGGGGGACGAGAACGCGTAGGGCGGCATGATCCGCCCGGTCATGTCGACGATCTCTGCTGAGCTGATCAGTGCGCCGCAGCGCACGCCGGCAAGGCCCAGGGCCTTGGACAAGGTTCGCAGCACGACCAGCTGCGGGTAGCGATCCAGCAGGGCCATCAGCTCAGCCGTGTTGGCCGCGAATTCCGCGTACGCGGCGTCCACGACAATCAGCGCCCGATCCTCAACCGCGTCACACACCGCCGCGACGTCGGCGACAGCCAGTGCGTTGCCTGTGGGATTGTTCGGTGAACAGAGAAATACGATGCGCGTGCGCGCGCTGCACGCGGCCTTGAGGCTGGCTGTGTCCAGGGAAAATCCGTCTTCGGCCAGCAGCGGAACCTCGGCGATGCCTGCGCCCTGCACCTGCGCGTAGTGGGCGTACATGCCAAAAGTCGGCGGACAGATGATGATGTCGTCCTGGCCCGGCCGGCACAAAGCGCGAATCAGCAGCTCGATGGCCTCGGAAGAACCCCGCGTGACGAGTACCCGGTCCTGGCGCACACCGTAGTGCTCCGCGAGGCGTTCTGTCAGCGCATCGGGGCGCACCGGCGGATAGCGGTTCAGGCCCTCTGCGCCGGGACTCGCCCACGGCACTTCATTTGCATTCAGGCGCAGCAGGCCGGACGCATAGGTGGCCGCCCGATAGGGTTCCAGTGACCGGAGCTCCGGCCGGAACAGCGCCGTCAGGCCGCTCATGCCGCGCCGCGCTTCGACTGTCGCCGCAGGCGCACCCGCACGGCCTCCGCATGGGCTTCCAGGCCCTCCAGACCCGCCAGGGTCGTGACCGTAGCGCCGAGACCGGCCAGGCCGTCGCGACTCAGTTCCTGGAACGTTAGCTGCTTCTGGAAGCTCCCGACGGACAGACCGCTATAGCTGCGGGCATAGCCGTAGGTGGGCAGCACGTGGTTGGTGCCGCTGCAATAGTCCCCCACGGCCTCCGGCGTCCACGGTCCGAGGAAGACGGAGCCTGCATTAGCAATTAAATCAATATATTGACGCGGGTTATCAATCTGAAGTATTAAGTGCTCTGGCGCGTAGCGATTGACAATTTCGAAGGCCTCTTCGAGATTGCTCACCAGGATCATCGCCCCGTGCTGCAGGGAGGCCGCGATGGTTTCGCGGCGCGACAGCGCCGGCAGGGCAGCCGCTATCGCCCTCTGCGTCGCGTCCGCAAGGTCCGAATCCGTGCAAACCAGGATGGCCTGGGAATCCGGACCGTGTTCCGCCTGGGACATCAGGTCCAGCGCGACGAATTCCGGATCGGCGCCGGCGTCGGCGACCACCATGACTTCAGACGGTCCCGCCGGCATATCCAGCGCTGCGCCGGCCGGATCTGCCGCGACCTGGGTTTTTGCCGCCGTAACCCACGCGTTGCCGGGACCAAAGATTTTGTCGACCTTTGGCACGGTGTCGGTGCCGTAAGCCATGGCCGCGACGGCCTGCGCGCCGCCGACCTTGAAGATTCGGTCCACGCCGCAAGCCTGGGCGGCGACCACCACCGCGGGATCGGCACGGCCGTCCGGGCGCGGCGGCGTGCAGATGATCCGCACCGGGCAACCCGCGAGCCGCGCGGGGACCGCGAGCATAATGGCGGTGGAGGGCAGCGGTGCGCTGCCCGCCGGCACATACAGCCCCACGGCCGGGACTGGCCGCGATACCCGTTCGCAGATTACGCCCGGGGACGTTTCGACGCGGATCGGCGGCGCCAGCTGAGCGGCGTGGAAAGCTTCGACATTCGCGATGGCCCGTTCAATCGCCGCCATCGCCGTGGCGCCAAGTTCCGCGCGGGCAGCCGCGGCTTCCGCCGCCGTGACCTGCAGTGTTTCCAGCGTCGCACCGTCGAAGTCTTTGGCAAAGCGCAGCAGCGCTGCGTCGCCATCGCGCCGGACGGTGGCGATGATCTCTGTGGCCTGGGCCGCTACGTTGGCGTTAGCCCGGACGGCCGGGCGGGTCAGCGCGTCGGTGCGCGCAGCCTCGTCCAGCTCGCTCCAGCGAATGTTGTTCATGCCGGTACTCATGCCAGCATTTTCTCCACCGGCACTACGAGCACCGAACTGGCGCCGACACTCTTCAGGTTCTCGAGGGTTTCCCAGAACACGGTCTCGCGGCAGACCATGTGCACGGCGACTTTGTCGTCGCGGCCTTCCAGGGGCAGCACCGTAGGCGCCTCGGATCCCGGCAGCAGTTCGCAGATCTGGGCCAGCGCGCTCTTGGGCGCATGCATCATGATGTACTTGCTCTCCCGAACCTGCATCACGCCCTCGATGCGCTGCATCAGGCGGTCGACCCACGCCTGCTTGGCCGCAGGTATCTCCACCGGGGTGCGCAGGATGACCGCCTCACTGTCGAGAATGGTCTCGCCTTCGCGAATCCTGTGGGCTGTCATCGTTGTGCCAGTGGACACCAGGTCGCAAATCACATCGGCGCGGCCGAGGCTAGGCGCGATTTCCACCGCGCCGGAAAACTCCACCACTTCGGCGGCGATGCCTTCGCGGCGGAGGTAGTCCGTCACCATGTTGGGGTAACTCGTGGCGATGCGCTGGCCCTGCAGATCGGCAACCGACTGCACGGGCCCATCTTCCGGGTAGCCAAAAGACAACCGGCAGTGGCCGTAGTCCAGGCGCTGGGCGATGGAGAAGGGTTCGCCAGCATCGCGGTCGTCGAAGCCCAGCCGGGCCTCTTCGACGATGTTGAGGCCCACCACGCCCAGGTCGCAGACGTCGTCACGCACCAGGGCCGGGATGTCGTCGTCGCGCACCAGCAGGATGTCCAGGGGCATGTTCTCGCCAAAGCAGATCAGCTGATCGCGGGCGCGGGTGTACTTCAGCCCGCAGCGCTGCAGCAGGTCCAGAGAATGGTCCGTCAGGCGCCCGGACTTCTGGATTGCGATCTTTATACGTGTTTCTTTATCAATCATTTACAGCTACTTTTTAAGGTGCTCTAACGCCTTTTGATAGCCGCCGGCACCGTTGCTGAGGTAGCGCGCCACGCGGCTGATGGTGGTCAGGCTGACGCCGGTGCGGTCGTGAATCTGGCGATAGCTCAGACCCTCGGCGAGGCACTCGGCAACGGCCCAGCGATCTTTCAGGGCCTGCAATTCCGCAGGCGTGCAGAGATCCTGGAAAAACGCCCGGCACTCGGCCAGGTCGCGCAGGCTCAGCAACGCGCGGAACAGCTCGTCTTCGGCCGCGACTTCCTCGCCGGGACTGAGAATCCGGTGATCTTTCATGGCTCCAGGGTGTTCAAGTGTATTAACATGCTAGTACATTAAAACGGGCCCGACAAGCCCGGTTGACCGACTTTGTGACGGACCCCTAAACTCCGCCGCCCGCGGCGCATGAGCCGGCGCCCAGTCACCCGGACCCGCGTTATGAGCCAGGACAAGACCAGACAGACCCGCGCCGTCCGGGCTGCGGTGCATACGGACACGCAGTACGGCGCGGTGATGCCGCCGCTCTACCTGAGTTCGAATTTCGCCTTTGAGGCGCTGGGCAAGGCTGGTCCCTACGACTACACGCGCACCGCAAATCCGACCCGTGACGCGCTGGCCGACGCCCTGACCGAGCTGGAAGGTGGGGCCGGCGCCACGGTGACCGCATCCGGTATGGCGGCTATTCACCTGGCCTGCCAGCTGCTGAATCCCGGCGATCTGATCGTGGGGCCGCAGGACTGCTACGGCGGCACATTCCGGCTGCTCACCCAGTGCGCGCAGCGTGGCCTGTTCCAGGTGGAGCTGATCGACCAGGCCGACGCCGGGGCTGTCGACGCCGCCGTGGCCCGGGGGCCGCGCATGATTTGGGTGGAAAGCCCGACCAACCCGCTGCTGCGCCTGATCGATCTCGCTGATATCAGCGCCCGGGCCAGGACCTGCGGCGCGCTGGTGGCGGTGGACAATACGTTCCTGTCGCCGGCGCTGCAGCGCCCGCTGGAATTCGGCGCTGACCTGGTGGTGCATTCCACCACCAAGTACCTGAATGGCCACAGCGACATGGTCGGCGGCGCCGTCATCGCCGGCACGCCGGAACTCGCCGCGCAGATGCATTACTGGGGCAACGCCCTTGGTCTTACGGGCTCACCCTTCGACGCTTTCCTGACCCTGCGCGGCATCCGCACGCTGTACGCCCGGATGCGCCAGCACGAAGAAAACGCGCTGGCTCTGGCGACGACGCTCGAGGGCCATCCCGCCGTGGCGCGGGTGCACTATCCGGGCCTGCCGTCCCACCCGGACCACGCGCTGGCAAAGCGCCAACAGTCCGGCTTCGGCGGCATGCTGAGCTTTGAACTGGCCAGGGGCGAGGCGGGCGTGCGCAGTCTACTTGACGCAATCGAGCTCTATACCCTGGCCGAGTCCCTCGGCGGGGTGGAAAGCCTGATTTGCCACCCGGCGAGCATGAGCCACGCGACTTTCGACAAAGCCAGCCTGGCCGCTGCGGGCATCGGGCCGGGCTTGCTCCGGATTTCCGTCGGCATCGAGTCGCCCGACGACCTGGTGCAGGATCTGCAGCGCGGCCTGGACGCCGCCGCTTAAGCCAGGGCTTCGAAAGCGGCCAGCACCGCATCACCCATTGCCACCGTGCCAATGCTGGCAGCACCGGGCTCGGCAATATCCCCGGTGCGGTGGCCGGCCGCCACTGCGTTGAAGACGGCCTGTTCGATGCGCCCGGCCAGTTCCTCCAGGTCCAGGGAATAGCGCAGCAACATCGCCACGCTCAGGATGGTGCCGCAAGGATTCGCAATGCCCCGCCCGGCAATGTCCGGCGCCGAGCCGTGGATCGGCTCAAACAGGCCGCGCCGGTCGGCATTCAGCGATGCCGAAGGCAACATCCCTAGCGACCCCGACAGCATGGACGCCTCGTCCGTAAGCAGGTCGCCAAACAGGTTCTCCGTGACGATGACATCGAACTCCGCGGCGCGCGACAGCAGGTGCATCATGGCGGCATCTGCCAGCATGTGTTCCAGCTGCAGGTCGCTGAAGTCCCTGGCGTAGACGTCTGTGGTCACGCTGCGCCACAGCCGCGAAGTGTCCATGACATTGGCCTTATCCACGGACGTGACGTGGCCGCGGCGCTCGCGGGCCAGCTCGCCGGCCATGCGGACCACGCGCTCGATTTCTTCCCGGGTGTACGTGCACAGGTCCCGCGCCGAGTTGTCGTCGCGGGATTTCTCACCGAAATACACCCCACCGGTGAGTTCGCGGACGACGAGTATGTCCACGCCCTCGAGGCGTTCGGGCTTCAGGGGCGATGCGGCGTACAGCGCCGGGTGGGTTTTCACCGGGCGCAGGTTCGCGTAGACCTGCATCGCAGAGCGCATGTCGAGCAGGCCCTGCTCGGGGCGCACCTTGACATTGGGGTCGCTCCACCTGGGTCCGCCCACGGCGCCCAGCAGCACCGCGTCGGCCTCTTTACAAAGTGCCCGGGTCTCAGCGGGAAAGGGGTCACCGGTGGCGTCCATGGCTGCACCACCGATCAGCGCTTCACGGACCTCGAAACTCTGTCCTGCCGCCTGGCCGGCAGCCGCCAGCACCCGCAGGGCCTCCTTGATGATTTCGGGGCCGATACCGTCGCCCGGCAGGACCGTGATCAGGGCTGCCACGGACGATCCTGTTCAAATTCGGCAATGGCGTCGGCCTGCGACAGCAGGAAACCCAGCTGGTCGATGCCTTCCATCAGGCAGTGGCGCGAGAAGCCGTCCAGCGGAAAGGTCACCTTGCTCCCGTCCGCCAGCGTGAGCGTGCGCGTATCGACGTCCACCGTGACTTCTGCGCCGGGACTGGCCAGCAGGGCTTCGTGAACGTCGGCCGGGACGATGACCGGCACCAGGCCGTTTTTCAGTGAGTTGTTGCTGAAGATGTCCGCAATGCGCGTGCTGATTACCGCACGGAAGCCGAAGTCCACCAGGCCCCATGGCGCGTGTTCGCGCGACGAGCCGCAGCCGAAATTGTTGCCGGCCACCAGGATCTGGCAGTCCTTCGCGTCGGGCGCATTCAGCGGGAAGTCGGGCACCGGTGCGCCGGCCTTGTCGTAGCGCCAGTCGGCGAAGGCCGCATCGCCCAAACCTTCCTTGTTCGTGGTGGTCAGGTAGCGCGCCGGCATGATCTGGTCGGTGTCGATATCCGTCTGCGGCATCGCAATGGTGCGCGACGTAATGCGGGTGATTCGTTCCATGTCGGTAGTCTCAGTGGTTGAGCAGTGTGCGCGGATCGGCGATCTGTCCGGCCACGGCAGAGGCTGCGGCTGTCTGGGGGCTGGCCAGCACGGTGCGCGCACCGACACCCTGCCGGCCTTCGAAGTTGCGGTTGCTGGTGCTGACGCAGAGTTTGCCCGGGGGCACTACGTCGCCATTCATGCCGAGGCACATGGAGCAGCCGGCTTCACGCCATTCCGCGCCGGCGGCCAGGAAGACTGCGTCCAGGCCCTCGGCTTCGGCCTGCTGTTTCACCAGCTGGGAGCCGGGCACGACCAGCATGCGCACATTGTCGGCGACCCGCCGACCGTCGAGAACGCGGGCCGTTTCGCGCAGGTCCGACAGCCGGGAGTTCGTGCAGCTGCCCACGAACACCACGTCCACCGGCGTACCCAGCATCGGCCGGCCGGCTTCCAGGCCCATGTAATCCAGTGCCTTGCGGAAGCTGAGGTTGCCGGTGTCCGCCGGGATATGGCCGGTGACCGGCACCACCATGCCCGGATTCGTGCCGAACGTGACCTGAGGTGCCAGGTCGCTGACGTCGAGATTCACTTCCAGGTCAAAGACCGCGTCTTCGTCAGACGGCAGGGCCAGCCAGCGGGCCACGGCCGCATCCCAGTCTGCCCCCTGCGGCACCCGCGGGCGCCCGGCCAGGTATTCCACCGTGGTGTCGTCGGGCGCGATCATGCCGGCCCGCGCACCGCCTTCAATGGTCATATTGCAGACGGTCATGCGCTCTTCCATGGTCAGCCCGCGGATCGCGCTGCCGCGGTATTCCAGGACATGGCCAACACCGCCGTCCACGCCGATACGCCCGATCAGGGCGAGTACCAGGTCTTTCGCGCCCACGCCGGGCTTCAGCGCGCCCTGGATGTTGATGGCCATGGTCTTCGGCTGCCGCTGCAGCAGGGTTTGCGTCGCCAGGACATGGCCGACCTCGGTGCTGCCAATGCCGAAGGCCAGCGCCCCGAAAGCGCCATGCGTGCTGGAATGGCTGTCACCGCAGACGATGGTCTTGCCCGGCTGAGTCGCGCCCAGCTCCGGTCCGATGACATGCACGATGCCGCGGTGTTCGCTGTCAAAACCCAGCAGGTCAATGCCGAACTCTTCGCAGTTCAGGATCATCTGGCGAATCTGGCCGGCCGCGGCGGGCTCGGCCACGACGTCGAGATCGCCGAGGCTCGCCATGGGCACGGTGGGCGTGGAGTGGTCCATGGTCGCCAGGGTGAGATCCGGGCGCCGCACGGGCAGGCCGCGCTCGCGCAGCTCATCGAAGGCCTGCGGCGTCGTGACCTCGTGAATCAGGTGCAGGTCGATGTAGAACATCGCCGGATTGTCGGGGCTTTCCGGCACGACCAGGTGGTCTTGCCAGACTTTCTCGAAAAGGGTTTGACCACTCATAAGTCGGTCTCCGTGATTCTTGTATGGGTCCTGCCGGTGGGTGTCCGGCGGCCGGATTTAGCGGGACGCGGCGAGCTCGCCCGCACTTTGCCCGGGCAGCACGGGTTCGAGCCAACCCCAGCGATCCTGCGTGCGGCCGTCAAACAGGCCGAAAAAGCTGTCCTGCAGCTGCCGGGTCACGGGACCGCGGCCGCCGTTGCCCACCGGCACCTTGTCGACGGAGCGCACGGGTGTCACTTCCGCCGCCGTGCCGGTCAGGAAGATTTCGTCGGCGATGTAGAGCATTTCGCGGGGAATGCTCTGTTCGACGACCACGAGGCCGAGCTGCTCGGCCAGCGTCATCACGGTGTCGCGGGTGATGCCGGTCAGGATCGACGCGCAGGCCGGGGGCGTATAGAGCTTGCCGTCGCGCACCAGGAAGATGTTCTCCCCCGCGCCTTCGCTGACCATGCCATCGGTGGCCAGCGCAATGCCTTCTGCAAAACCACGCTCCTTGGCCTCGAGGCTGATCAGGGTGCTCGACAGGTAGTTGCCGCCGGCCTTTGCCAGGGCCGGCATCGTATTAGGCGCCGCCCGTTGCCAGGACGACACGCAGACATCGACGCCGTTCTCCAGCCCTTCGTCGCCCAGATAGGCGCCCCATTCCCAGGCCGCCACCGACAGTTCTACCGGGTGGTCCGGCCCCGGGGCCAGACCGATTTCGCCATAGCCCCGGAAGGCAATGGGACGAATATAGGCGCCGTTATCGAGCCCGTTGCGCGCGACGACTGCCCGGCAGGCGGCGTTGATGTCGTCGGCGGAGTAGGGGATCCGGATACGGTGGATCTTGGCCGAGTCCAGCATGCGTTGGGTGTGGGCCTGCAGCCGGAACACCATGGAACCAGCAGGGGTGGGATAGACGCGAATGCCCTCGAACACGGAAGAGCCGTAGTGCAGCGCGTGCGTCATCACATGCACGCGAGCCTCCTCCCACGGCACGAGCTCGCCGTTGTGCCAGATCCACTCGCTCTTCTTCATCGGTCATCGACTCCGGGCGTTGTCCGCGCTTAGATCGTTGCGGCCTGCTGGGCCGCATCGGTTTCGGCGCCTGCGCTGTCGTGCGTTGTTCTCCGGGCCACGCGGTTGATGACCTCGAGATAGGCCCGGGCGGCGGCCTCGACGATGTCGGTGCTGACGCCGTTGCCCCGGTAACTCTGGCCATTATATTCCACGGTAACAGTCACCTCACCCTGGGCGTCTTCGCCGATGGATACGCTGCGAACCTCGAAATTGCGCAGATCCAGGTCGATGCCGGTGGCGCGCTCCAGCGCGGTGAACGCGGCCTCAACAGGGCCGTCGCCCACGGCCGCTTCCTTGACCGTTCGGCCGTCGGCATGGCTCAGCTGCACCGCCCCGGCCGCGATGGTCCCGGTGCCGGCCGAGATATGCAGTTCGTCAATGGCCCACGGGCCGCTGCTGCCAGCCTCGGCGTTCATGATGATGGCTTCCAGGTCTGAGTCGAACAGTTCCTTCTTGCGGTCTGCCAACTGTTTGAAGGCCTTGAAGGCGCGATTCAGTTCCGTGTCGTCCAGCTGGAAGCCCAGCTCCGCAACCCGTTCCCGGAAGGCGTGCCGGCCGCTGTGTTTGCCCAGCACCAGGTTCGACCGACTCAGCCCTACGTCTTCCGGGCGCATGATTTCGTAGGTGGAGGCGTGCTTCAGCATGCCGTGCTGGTGAATGCCCGCTTCATGGGCAAAGGCGTTCTCCCCGACGATGGCCTTGTTTCGCGGGATGTGCATGCCGGTGATACTGGCGACCAGCCGGCTGGTCGGGTACAGCTTGCGGGTGTCGATGCCGGTATCCAGGCCGAAGTGCTCGGCCCGCGTGTGCAGCGCCATGACCACTTCTTCCAGCGAGCAGTTGCCGGCCCGTTCGCCGATGCCGTTGATGGTGCACTCTACCTGCCGGGCGCCGGCGCCTACCGCGGCCAGGCTGTTGGCCACTGCCATGCCCAGGTCGTCGTGGCAGTGCACGCTCAGCACCGCGTCGGCGATGTTCGGCACCTGCTCACGCAGGTAATGGAATAACTCGGCAAACTCGGTGGGCACCGTGTAGCCCACCGTATCGGGGATATTCACCGTGCGGGCGCCGGCCTCGATCACCGCCGTCACGACCTCCGCCAGGTAGGCCGGTTCCGTACGGGACGCGTCTTCGGGCGAGAACTCGACGTCATCGCAGGACTCGCGCGCCAGGCGCACGGCGTCCACGGCTTGCCGGATGATCTGCTCCTTGGCCAGTTCCAGCTTGTACTTGCGGTGAATCTCGCTGGTGGCTACGAACACGTGAATGCGCCGGTTGGCGGCCGGCTCCAGCGCCCGCGCGGCCCGCTCGATGTCACCGGGATGACAGCGGGCCAGGCTGCAGATTCGCGGGCCTTCCACACTTTCGGCAATGGCCTGGACCGACTCGAAGTCACCGGGCGACGCAGCCGCGAAACCGGCCTCGATCACATCCACGCTCAGGTCGCGGAGCGCAGCCGCCACGCGCAGCTTTTCCCCGAGGGTCATGCTGCAGCCGGGTGCCTGTTCGCCATCGCGCAAGGTCGTGTCGAAAATCGTGACACGCTTGTTTGCCTGCTCGTTCATTGCTCGTCTCCGTTGTCGGCCCGGCTCGTGCCGAACCTCAGTTCTCGTCGTCCAACCAGGGCATCCTGGCTCGTAACGCCACGCCCACCGGCTCGATGGGGTGCTCGAGATCCTGGCCGAGGAGTCGCTTGAACTCCGGCTGTCCGGCTTCATTCTCCTCGATCCAGCGGCGCGAAAAGACACCGTCCTGTATGTCCTTCAATACCTCTTTCATGCGCTCCCGCACGTGCTGGTCGACGACCCGGGGGCCGCTGATCAGGTCGCCCCACTGGGCCGTCTCGCTGATGAATTGGTGCATCTTGGCCAGGCCACCCTCGTGCAGCAGATCGACGATCAGTTTCAGCTCGTGCATGCACTCGAAGTAGGCCACCTCCGGCTGGTAGCCGGCGTCGACCAGGGTCTCGTAGCCAGCCAGCACCAGCTCCGTGGCGCCGCCGCACAGCACCGCCTGTTCGCCGAACAGGTCCGTTTCCGTTTCTTCGGCAAAGGTCGTCTCAAGCACGCCGGCACGCGCGCCGCCGATGCCGTGGGCGTAGGCCAGCGCGGTGGCCAGCGCGTTACCGCTGGCGTCCTGGGCCACTGCCACGAGGCATGGCACGCCCTTGCTCTGTTCGTACTGGCGGCGAACCAGGTCGCCCGGACCCTTGGGCGCGATCAGCACTACGTCGAGGTCCCTGCGCGGCTCGATCTGGCCGAAGTGGATATTGAAACCGTGGGCGAACAGCAGCGTGGCGCCCTGGGGTATCGAATCCTCGATCTTGCCGTACAGCTGGGCCTGCGCCGTATCGGGCAGCAGGAAGGCGATCAGGTCGGCCCCCGCCGCCGCGGCCGCCGGTTCCTGCACTTCGCAGCCGTCGGCCTCTGCCTTGGCCCAGGTCTTGCCCCCCGGACGCAGGCCGACCACCACGTTCATGCCGCTGTCGCGCAGGTTCAGCGCGTGGGCCCGACCCTGGCTGCCGTAGCCGATCACGGCAATCCGTTTGCCGGCCAGCCTGGTAGCGTCCACGTCACTCTCTGCATAAATTTTCATTCGAGGTTCTCCTGC
>CAZTIB010000096.1:0-4306 GCA_964613615.1 uncultured Chromatiaceae bacterium | reverse complement strand
GTGATCATCCTGAGTGCCCTGGGCCAGGTCGACGACCGCGTGAAGGGCTTGCAGGCCGGCGGCGACGACTACCTGACCAAACCCTTCGCCTTCAGCGAGCTCGCAGCCAGGCTGGAGGCTCTGCTCCGCCGCCAGCGCGGCGGCGGCGGTGCCCCGGAAACGACACTGACCGTAGGGCCGCTGGAAATGGATCTGCTGCGCCGCGAAGTTCGCCGCGATGGCGAGATGATTGAGCTGCAACCGCGCGACTTCCAGCTGCTGGAATACCTGATGCGCCACGCCGGCCAGGTCGTTACGCGCACGATGCTGCTTGAGAAAGTCTGGGACTATCACTTCGATCCGCAGACCAACGTGATCGACGTGCACATCAGTCGATTGCGTTCGAAGATCGACAAGGGCCAGGCCCAGGCCCTGATTCAGACCGTGCGTGGCGCAGGCTACAAGATTGACGGCTGACGCATGGGCCTGAAGCAGCAGCTTCGCACCACCACGTTCCTGCTGACGCTGCGGTACATGGTGCTGTTTTTCGTCTCCGTCACCATCCTGATGGCGGTCATCAACTGGGCCATCAACGACTACATCGAAACCCGCGCAGACGAGTCGCTGCAGACGGCGCTGCGCACCTTCACGGAACTGTATCGCCTGGGTGGATTGCCAGCGATCGAGCCCCTGGTCGCCGCGCGCAAGGCGGCCGAGAACCCCGGCGAAGCGCTGTACCTGCTGGCGGACCAGCGCTATCGGCCCGTGCTTGGCAACCTGCCTGCCTGGCCGACCCTGCAGGCCACCGGTGACGGCTGGGTTGCCTTCGCTTACCAGACGGCCGACGGCGACACCGCGCCGGCCCGCGGCCGCGTGGTAGCCCTGCCCTCCGGTGGCCGGCTGCTCGTAGGCCGCGAGGTCCAGGCCCTGGGGGCGCTGGAGAAGATCCTCGAGCGGGCTTTCGTGCTGGTGCTCGGCGTGACGCTGGTGCTGGCCATGCTCGGCGGCCTGCTGATGAGCAACGACGTGCTGGGCCGGGTGAATGCCATCAATACCGCGTCCCGGCAGATCATGGCCGGCGACCTGTCGCAGCGCATGCCGGTGAGTGAAACGCGCGACGAGTTCGACGCCCTGTCGCGCAACCTGAATGCGATGCTCGACCAGATCGAAACCTTGATGAGCAGCGTTCGGCACATGTCGGACAATGTTGCCCACGACCTGCGCACCCCGCTAACCCGATTGCGCAATCGGCTGGAAACGCTGCGGGCACGGGCGTCGGCGGGAGACGCCGACGATATCGACGCCTGCCTGGAAGACGCCGACAGCTTGCTGTCCACCTTCGCATCGCTGTTGAGCATTGCCCGCATTGAATCGGCCGCGTCAGGCGAAGCGCTGCAGGACGTAGACCTGACGGCGGTCACCCGCGATGCGTGCGAGCTCTACCAGGCGCTGGCCGAAGAGAATCACATCGACCTCAGCTGCGAAGCGGCCGACGGCGCCCGCATCCTCGGTGACCGCAACCTGATCTTCCAGGCGCTGACCAACCTGCTGGACAATGCGATCAAGTACACGCCCGCAGGGGGCCGCGTCGCCGCGCGCGCCGCGCCTGCGGCAGGCGGCGTGCTGCTGACCGTGGCCGACTCCGGGCCGGGTATACCCGAGGGGCAACTCACGCAGGTGCTCGATCGTTTCTACCGGGTGGACGAGAGCCGCTCCGCACCAGGGGCGGGCCTGGGGCTGAGCCTGGTTAATGCGATTGCAGCACGACATCACGCCACCTTGACCCTGGAAGACAACAAACCCGGTTTGCGGGTCAGCCTCGCGTTCCCGTCCCCGCAAGCCGCTTGAGTTAGCATTCGCGATCGTCAGCCAAAAAGTGGTGAGGAGGCCGCGATGCAATGCCTGAAATCCCTGGTCCTGGTCGCCGGCGCAACGCTGGCGGGTCTCACTGCCCCCGCTAGAATCCAGCTCACTGACATAGCCCATGCCTAAGCTTCTGAAAGAACCACTGATTCATTTCCTGATCGTTGGCGCACTGATGTTCGCCGCGTATAGCTGGATAAACCCGACTGCAGCCGGCCCGGACAACCGGACGATCGAGATCACGGCGGGCACCGTGCAGCGCCTGCAAGACGCGTGGTCCCGCCAATGGCGCCGGCCACCGACACAGCAGGAACTCGACGGGCTGATCGAAGACCACATTCGCGAGGAAGTGCTGTACCGCGAAGCGATCGCACTGGGCCTGAACCGCGACGACACCATCATCCGCCGCCGCCTGGCCCAGAAAATGGAATTCCTGAGCGAAGACCTGGGCACGCTGGTGGAACCCGGTGACGCAGAGCTGCGCGAGTTCTTTGCTGAACGTCAATCGGCCTTCGCCGAACCGGCACGAGTGTCTTTCATCCATGTTTACTTCAGTCCGGATCAGCGTGGTGCCGCGGCCTTCGCCGATGCGGAACTGGTGCTTGCAGAGCTGCAGGCAGCCAACATCGTGGCTGCCGGCGAGCGCGGCGACCGCTTCCTGATGCAACTGCGCTACGACTCACTGACCGAACGCGATGCGGCCCAACTGTTCGGCAGCGATTTTGCCGAACGCGTGTTCGAACTGCCGGTGGGAGACTGGCAGGGCCCGGTAGAATCGGGCTTCGGCTGGCACCTCGTGCGCGTGACGGACCGAGTCATGCTGCGCATGCCCGACTTCGACAGGGTGCGCGAAGAGGTACGCCGGGAATTCGACTATGAGCGACAGCGGGAAGTCCGGGCCGCCACCTATAAAGCGCTGCGCTCACGCTACGACATCGTGTACAGCACGGCTGGCCCGGACGCTTCCTGATGCACCGGTTGTTGTTGCTGGCACTGCTGCTGTTGCCCTTCACCGGGGTGGCCCACGAATCGCGACCCGGTTTTCTCGAGCTGGTTGAAAGCGTGCCAGGGACCTACACGCTGACCTGGAAGGTGCCTCGCCGGGGGGACCTGATTCTGCCCCTGAGACCCGTGCTGCCAGCCTTGTGTAGTGACACCACCCCACCGGTACAGGCGATCACACCGGGCGGCCTGATCGTCCGCCGCAACATTAACTGTGGTGGGGACAATGGCCTGCAGGGCCAGGAAGTCCGTATCGATGGTTTGTCTTCCAGCATCACCGACGTGCTGGCGCGTGTAACGCTGGCCACCGGCGACACGCAGACAGTGATCCTGAAGCCCGATGCCCCGGCTTTCGTCGTCGCCGGCCAGCAGTCGGGCTGGGCGGTTTTCACCGCTTACGTCGTGCTGGGAATCGAACACATTCTGTTCGGCATTGATCACTTGCTGTTCGTCCTTGGCCTGCTGTTGCTGGTGAACGGCGTCGGGCTGCTGGTCAAGACCATTACCGCATTCACGCTGGCGCACAGCGTAACGCTGGGGGCTGCCGCACTCGGCTTCGTGAACGTGCCCCAGGCGCCGGTAGAGGCGGTCATCGCCCTGAGTATCCTGTTCCTCGCCACGGAACTGGTGAAGCGCCTGCACGGCCAGATTGGTCTCGCCGAACGGCGGCCGTGGCTCGTTGCACTGACCTTCGGCCTGCTGCACGGCTTCGGCTTTGCCGGCGCGCTGGCAGAGATCGGGCTGCCGCAGTCGGCGATTCCGCTGGCGCTGTTCAGCTTCAACGTCGGCGTGGAAGTGGGGCAGCTGCTATTTGTGTTCGCCGCACTGCTGGTGATCGCCGGCTTGCAGCGCGTGCCGCGGGTGTGGCCGGCGTGGGTGGAAGTGCTGCCCGCCTACGGCATCGGCTGCGTGGCAGCCTTCTGGACCATCCAGCGGGTAGCGGGTTTCTGATGCCTGCGCGACGCCCCTGTTGTTTCCTTGCAGTGGGACCGGTCTTGGTGGGAGCGGCTTTAGCCGCGATTCCTACTTGGACACGGCGACGGGTACCTGTCGCGGCTAAAGCCGCTCCCACCAAGAACATTCCTACCAGCGCCGCTTCTTTCGTAGCGAAGTTGCGATGATTGAAGTGTTGGAGGGTTTTCCGGATGCGGTGCTCGCCATCAGCGCCCACGACCGCGTAACGGCAGAGGACTACCGCGACGTCCTGACGCCTGCCGTTGAAGACAAGCTCAACCGCCATTCCCAGCTGCGGCTGCTGTATCACCTTGGCCCGGACTTCAAGCGTTTTGCTACCACCGCGCTATGGGACGACGCGCGGCTGGGATTTCATCACCTGCGCGACTTCGAGCGCATCTCTGTGGTCACGGACGTCGAGTGGCTTCGCAGGCTCGCGGAAACCGCGGGGCGCGCGATGGCCGTTGAGGTCCGCGCATTCGCCAATGCCGAGCTGACCGCCGCCGGC
>CAZTIB010000095.1:0-4385 GCA_964613615.1 uncultured Chromatiaceae bacterium | reverse complement strand
GCAATCGTGCTGCGCGGCATCCCGAACGACGTCTACTTCCAGATTGGCCTGCTCACCCTGATCGCACTGGCGGCGAAGAACGCCATCCTCATCGTCGAGTTCGCGGTGGATCAGCATCGGGACGGCAAATCGCTGTACGATGCGGCGGTCGAAGCGGCGCATCTGCGTTTCCGGCCGATTGTGATGACGTCCTTTGCCTTCATCCTCGGCATGGTTCCACTCGCCATCGCCACCGGTGCCTCCGCCAATAGCCGACACTCCATCGGCACCGGCGTCATCGGCGGCATGCTGGGGGCCACGGCCATCGCGATCTTCTTCGTGCCGATGTTCTTCCTGGTACTGGAAAAGCTCGGTATCGGACGGTCCGGCGACACGGCAGCCGAATCTGCTGACTCGGAACACGACGAGCAAGGCGGGGAGGCACAGCAAGCAAAGGCGCCTGCAGGGGAGTCGGGGCATGAGTAGCCTGACTCATCTCGGCGCCTTGTCTCTCGTGCTTTTCCTGCTGGCCGGCTGCACCCTGGGACAGGACTATGTCCGCCCGGCGGTGGACAGTCCCGAGGCCTGGCGGGTTAACTACGACGCGGCGGCCGAGACCGCCAACACCCGCTGGTGGGAGTTGTTCGATGACCCGGTGCTCAATGGGCTGATCAATACCGCGCTGCGGGAAAACAAGGACATACGTATCGCCGCTGCGCGGGTCGAGGAGTTCGCCGCGCGGGTGGATATCTTTCGCTCCGGCGCCTATCCGCAGCTCAGTTATGACGGCGAGGGAAGCCGCAACCGCGACTCGCGAGACGCGTTTGACGGGGTCCCGAAGGGCGACCGAAACTACAACAACTACAGCATCGCGGCAAATCTCAGCTGGGAACTTGATCTGTGGGGTCGCATCCGCCGCGCCACCGAGGCGGCGCGTGCAGAGTTGCTGGCCCAGGAAGAGAACCGGCGCGCCGTGATCCTTTCGCTGGTCTCGGCCGTGGCAACTTCCTATGTGACATTGCGTCAACTCGACCAGCAGCTTGAAGTATCCCGGGAAACGCTGGCAGATCGCAGCGAGTCGCTGGAACTGTTCAAGATGAAATTCAAGGGCGGCGTGGTCTCCGAGCTCGAGATCGCGCAGGTGCGCACCGAGTACGAACAGGCCGCCGCCGCGATCCCGCCACTGGAGCGCAGCATCGCCCTGACAGAAAACGCACTCTCCGTTCTGCTGGGACAAAACCCGGGCGCCATGCTGCGCGGCAAGACCATCGACGAACTGGCCCTCCCTGCCATACCCGCCGGGGTTCCCGCGCAACTGCTCGCGCGCCGGCCCGATATTCGTTCAGCTGAACAGAGCCTGGTTGCCGCCGATGCCCGGGTCGACGTCGCCCGCTCGCAATACTTCCCGACAATTTCGCTGACTGGCCTGTTTGGCTATGCCAGCGATTCACTTTCCGACCTGCTGGGGAATTCGGCGAATACCTGGAGCGTCGGTGGTTCCGCACTGGGCCCGATATTTACCGGTGGCCGGATTTCGGCGCAGGTACGCGCCAGCGAGGCCGTGCAGCGCCAGACGCTGGTGGGCTACCTGCTAACCATCCAGACGGCCTTTCGCGAAGTGGATGACGCGCTCGTCAGTGTGCAGAAGTCGCGCGAGCAACTGGTCGCAGAGGGCCGGCGCGTCGCGGCGCTCAGCGACTACGCACGTCTGGCCAGGCTGCGATACGACGAGGGCTATGCCTCCTATATCGAGGTGCTGGATGCGCAGCGGTTCCTGTTCGATGCGGAACTGCAATACGTGGCAGTGCAGGGCGATGTCTATGCCTCTCTGATCGGCACCTACAAGGCGATGGGCGGTGGTTGGGTCATCGAGGCGCAGCGCGATGCTGACAAGACCGACTTTCCACGCGAGCAGACTGACGGTGAATCACGGTTCGCTTTCCCGAAACCGACGCGCGTCCGGAGCGTCACTGCCGATTGACCAGGACATGGGGACATTCTGCTTTTTCCACCAGGTGGAAAAAGCAGAATGTCCCCATGTCCTGGTCCCCTCTAGTCACAGCTTCCCAAGCTGATGACGTAAATTCGATTCCCATCACCGCTCCATTTGATCCGGGTGCCCACACATCGGTTCGGGTCCCCGGATAATCCTCGTTGACTCCCTTCAACCCGCAATGTTTACCAGCTTACGGGTCCCCGGTGCACCACACGCCGCACCTGGCTTCTGTCGCAATCAGGATAGTGAACCCTGCGCGCCCAGTGTTAGCGTATTACCACTTTAGAGGATCTAGTGACCGGATAAAAATTCCAGTCCGAAATCCAGCCGTCGACGCACGCCTCGATACCTGACAATGCCTGATCAACTCATCATCCGCGCCAAACGCATCCTGGATCAGGCTCAGGAGTCCATCGACCAAGTATTCGCAGTTGCGCCTGATCATAAAACGCGCCAAAGATTGCTTCAGGTAGCGACTCATATACACGAGGCGAAGATCGCCTTGCTAACGCGTGAGCGTGGGCAATGGTCCGACTCGGTCGCGTCAGCCAGGCGATCTGACGATCCCGTGTAGCCGCCATTGGCGCGAGGGGGTGAGAAGGTGCCGGATCGTAGGGTGCACTCCGTGCACCATCAATTCATCGGTGCGTGAAACGCACCCTACGTCTACCCTCCCCCGTGGCGCCGGGGCCGGATCGTCCGCAGGGTGCACTCCGTGCACCATCAATCTATCGGTGCGTGGAACGCACCCTACTGGCGGCGCGGCCGCGCTACGTGATAGGTGAACTCCACCGCCAGGGCCCATGACGAACTGTTCGCGCCGGCAACCCGCCCCCGCGGCTCCAGGGCCGAGAGCGGGCCTGTATCTACCGGCGCATTGTCGATGCTAATTGCGGTGACATTGAAGTCGATACGACTGCCGTTCTCGCGGGTATAGACGAAACCGCTGCCAACACCCCACGCATCGTCCAGGGCGAAGGAAAAGCTCCGGTCTTCATTGCTCACGGGCTGCTGAAAGTACATGGCGCCCAGGCGCCCTTGCATGTTGTCGGCCAGCGGATACTCGAAGCCGGCCATCACGATCCAGAAGTCCTTGAAGTTGCTGTCCGGCACGTCGAGATCGAAACCATCGACTCTGAACTCGCTGAGCCCGAAGCGGCTGAAGTCGATCCACACCGCGTCGAGGGTGGCAGACCAGCCGTTATCCCAGCCGTGGTAAAGGCCAAAGTCCACGTGTTGCGGCGTGCGCAGCGTGGTATTTATGTTGTCACCCGCCTTCTCGAGCGCGGCCACGATGGCAGGTGGCAACGTGGAACGCTTGAGGCTGACGTCGACAGATTCGTCCGGGTCGGTTTCCGAATGCCAGGTAATGCCAAAGCGGGTGCGGTCAGAGATGTCGAAGAGCGCGCTGGCGATGTAGCCCGGGGCCGCGCCATCCGCGTCGACTTCAAGCTTGGCGTCCCCCGGCCCCGGGTCCAAGACCTGGGTCGTTGAATCGGCGGATGTGTACTGAACCGACACGCCAGCGCCCAGCGACAGCCACGGCGTCACCCGGCGCGCCAGGGTGGCGGTGGCCGCCAGAAAGATCAGGCTGAACTGATCGCTGTAGTAGCGACCCGCCCAGTTGGGGCCATTGCCGGCACCGAAGCCACCCGGCGCGTTCAGGGTCAGGCCCAGGCGCCAGTCATCGTTGAAGATGGGCCGCACGTAATAAAGGCTCGGCACGATCACCGGATCCGGGTCACGGGGATCGCCCCCGGAGTTGGTCGTGACGGAGTCATCGTTCTGGAACGTCTGGAAGCTGCGACCATAAATCAGCTGCCCGGCAAAATTCGAGCCTTCAAGACGCGTCATGCCGGCGGGATTCAGGTAAGAGGTCTGGGCGGTCTCGGCGGGGGCGAACAGCCGGGTAAAGGCAGGGCCGCCGGCATGCGCAGCGGTTGTCGCCAGGATGGCGCAAACAAGAGCCGTCAGCAGTTGGCCGGCTGACGATCGAATGCGGCGGGCAATGGTGTTCACGGCGCGGAGTCTATCAAACGGCAATGGCAATTACGGGGTCGGACCAGGCGAACCGATTGATCAGCACTAGTATTTCCGTTCTGCTGAACCAGTTCGCGCGCTTACAGTTCGCTTTTGGCCGCCGAAAACGGGCCTCTAACAAGTCATCGACTCAAAGCAGCAGCCTCTCGAGTTCGAACACGTGTGCGTCCGATACATCTAACTGACGCAAGGCGCGCGCCAGCTCCAGCACATAGTCCACGTTGGTGCCGCTGGGCCCTGTGCAGCGCCTGATCTGTGCAACCATCTCGTCCAGAGGCGCCTCGCCAAGGAAAGCGAAATTGCCGATCGGCGCGACGTACACAACCCCTGTTGTCGTCAAATGGTCGAAATGAATCTCGACGCGGCGACG
>CAZTIB010000094.1:0-4877 GCA_964613615.1 uncultured Chromatiaceae bacterium | reverse complement strand
AAAAGGTGCGGATGCAGTTTTACCGCAAAGAATAGCGTCCCGCCCCACGCGGGACAGAACGCTGCTGCTAGCTCAACACATCGCCCTTCAGCAGGGTCAGTACATCCATCCCGGTGGACACGCTTGCGACCACAATCAGTGCGCGGAATAGTCGCTTGTGGGATTCATCCACGTTGTCGAGCCGGTCGTTCAGCGCCTTGATCTCCCGGCGCAGGATCTGTGCCCCATCGCCGGCGCGGTCACGCGATGCGGCCGCTGCGGTGGCAACTGCCGCGCCACCGGCGGCCAGGGAGCCACTCAGGCGCGTCACAAAATCTCGTCGGTTCATTGCTAAGCCTCTCTGTTGGCGGCAGCCGGGGCGGGGACGCTCCTTGCTGCCGGTAACGGTGATTTTAGCAGAGCGTGAACGAGGCCCCACCACCTGCCGGACAGGCTGGCGCACCGGCCGCCGCATCGCGCGCGAATGCTGATGCGAAAGGCGCGGGCGCAATAGACTCACTCGCCAGCCCCGTCTACCGGTAACCGAACCCATGAGCATTCTCGACAAGTTCCGCCGCAGTACTGTTAACGAGCCGTTCGTCAACAGCCCGATGCGCGACAACTGGTACCAGGCCAGTTCCTACTGGCCGTCGTCTTTTTCGCTGGCGACCACGGTCAGCGACGACGGTGAGACCAACATCGGCCCCTACCAGCTGACCTTTCCGTTCGAGATCATCGGTGGCCGCGCGGCGATGATTATCAGTCGCCAGAATTCCAACACCGACCGCAATGTAAAGCGCACCGGCAAGTGCGCCTTGAACTTCGTGGAATTCGATCGGCGGAATCTCAAGAAGATCGTGAGCCTGGGTTATCCGGGCCAGACCACGGCCGAGAAGATGAAGGACAACCCCTACACCCTGGTGGACAGCCCGACGCCCGGCCGGGAGGCGGACGGCGAGCGCCTGCCGCAAATCCTGAAGGAGGCCTTCCAGGTCTATGAGTGCAGCCTGGATCAGGAGCAGCACATCCGCGATGACGGCAAGACACCCGAGTACCTGGTCCTGCGTATCGAGAACATATTGCTGAAGGAAACCTGGGCCAGGAATATCGAACAAGGCACGACCCGGATGCCGAAGATGCCCATTACCTTTGGCTTCCGCGACGGGGCCAAGTTCTGGTTCGCCGAACTGAAAAAGCCGTTCTGGTTCCCAACGCCGACGGACAAGGGCGCGAAGGAAGAGTCGATACTCTATGAAGCCAACCGGCTGAATCCGGACGTGCAGTTCACGCGCGACGCATGCAAGCAGCTCACCGGGATACCCCGCCCGTTTATCAAGACCGCACTGAAAGGCATCATCAAGCGGGCGCTGGAGGAAGGTATCACCGAGGTAGACCGTGACTTCGTGGAGCGCCTGAATAAAGAACGCGACGGCTGAAGTCCTGGCTGGACGGCCCGGTCCCAGCCACGCGGTGCGGGGGTCACCAGGGCGCGTATCAAGAGTGGTATCTACGGATAGCCGGGGTTCAGGGCCTATTTAGAATCAGTCTTGACTGTGTGGGTGCGCTGATTTAGCTTAGACCGAGTCTAAACAGGGGCAAGTCATTGAACGGACCAAGAGCCGGATTCTTGAGAGCCGCGGCGCAGGGAGCGTTCTGCGCCTGGCTGACTTTGGCCATGCTGGCGCCGGCGGCTGCCGAAGTCGACCAGCCCGTCGCCGCGGCGTCGCCGCAGGCCAGCCCCCTCGTGGAGCAGTCTTTGCTGCTGGGTTTCCTGGCCGACAACAGCACCCTGACCCTGATCGACGCCAGGTCGCCGGAGGAGTACGCCACGCGACATGTTACCGGCGCGGTCAACATTCCCCACGACCGGCTGGGGGAATTCGCCGATCGCCTGCCGGCCGACACCGCCGAGCCCATCGTCGTGTACTGCAAGAGCGGCATGCGGGCGGGATTGCTGCAAGCCCAGCTCGCCGCTCGAGGCTACGGCAATGTCCAGGTACTGCCGCCGCGGCAAATGTTCTGGACCGACGAAGTCATGGTTTTCAACTGTGGTGTCACGGATGAGACGAAAGCCTCGCCAGCATCCGTGACCGCTACGACAGTGGGTGCTGCCGCACCCGGCGCCGGCGAAACCGGCAGCGCAAATTCGAGATAGAGCGGGAGAACACGATGCGAACGACAACCTTGCTACTCGGCATCCTCGTCAGTACGGGTGCGCTGGCCGACGCACTGCTGGGCCTGCCGGCAGTGCCTGTGCCCGCGAACAACCCCCAGACCGCCGAGAAGATCGCGCTGGGCGACAAGCTGTTCAACGACACGCGCTTCAGCACCACCGGTGAGGTGAGCTGTGCCACCTGTCACGCCGCTGACAAGGGCTTCACGGACAGCCCGCTCCGCGTGTCGGAGGGCATTAACCAGCTGACGGGTACGCGCAATGCGCCCACCGTGCTGAACGCCGCCTACAACCGCACGCAGTTCTGGGACGGCCGTTCGCCGGACCTCGAGGACCAGGCGCTGCACCCCTTCGTGAACCCGGTGGAGATGGGCTTGCCGAATCACGACGTGCTGCTGGACAAGGTTCGTGACGACAAAAATTACGTGCGCCAGTTTCGTGCGGTGTTTGGTGTCGGCCCGAAACAGATCACGATGCGGGAAGTGACTCTGGCCATCGCGGCTTTCGAGCGCACCCAGGTTGCGGGTGATTCACCCTTCGACCGCTGGTATTTCGGCGGGCAGGCGGATGCGATGAGCGCGTCGGCCCAGCGCGGTTTCCAGGTGTTCCTGAACGAGGGGCGCTGCGTGTCCTGCCACGTGATCGAGCAGGACCAGGCCGTGTTTACCGACCACCGCTTCCACAATATCGGCGTGGGCATCAACGACATGCAGGACACCATTGTCAGCACGGCCCGGGCCTTCCAGCAGGAGAAGCTGGATGACCCGGACATGGATGTGGACGTTGCGGTGCTTACCGACGCGAACAAGTCGGAGCTGGGTCGGTTGGCGATCAGCGAGGAGCTCAGCGACATGGGCGCGTTCAAGACGCCGACCTTGCGGAACATCGACCTGACCGCGCCGTATATGCACGACGGCAGCATCGAGACGCTGCGTGACGTGGTCGTGCACTACAACAATGGCGGTGTGACGAACGAAGGCGATCCGGTCAACGATTTCCTGGCCGGCGGTATCCGCCCGCTGGACCTGACGGATGAGCAAATCGACGACCTGGTGGCGTTCATGGAAGCCCTTACCAGTTCGCAGTACGCCGACATGCAAACCGCCGCCGCCGAGGCGGCCCAGCTCGGGAGTCTCAGCCAATGACCGACAATCGCCGTAATTTTCTGAAGAACGCGGGCGCGGGCCTGGTTGCTGGCGCGCTGCCTGTCAGTCTCGTGCAGCTGGCTTTCGGTGATGACAGCCGGGAGGATTTCACCTTCGCGTATATCTCCGACGCCCACATCCAGCACATCAAGGGCAACGAGTTCGTGCGCAACTGGGACCGCGGCCTGATCCGGGCCGTGGCCGAGACCAACGTGCTGGAGCCGACGCCCGACTTCGTGATGTTCGGCGGCGACCTGGCCCAGCTCGGCACCAAGCCCGAACTCGACCACGGCGCCGAGATCCTGTCGGCGCTGAACTACAAGACCTACATGGTCATGGGTGAGCACGACTACTACCTGGACCTCGGCGAGTACTGGAGCGAGCTGTACGGCGACCACTACTACAGCTTCGACCACAAGGGCGTGCACTTCGTGGTGCTGAACAGCATCCTGACCTACGACGAGTGGACCTTCGATCGCTGGCCCACCGCCGAGCAGCGCATGAACGAGATGGCGGGACTGGATAACCCGAACGGCTCGCCGTTCATGGTTGGCAGCAAGCAGATGAAGTGGCTGAAGAAGGACCTCAGAGGAGTGTCCACCGACACGCCGGTAGTGGTCTTCTCGCATTCGCCGCTGCAGAAGATCTACAAGGGCTGGAATTTCTGGACCGAGGAAGCCGACGAGATCCAGGCCATGCTGAAACCATTCAAGAAAGCCAACGTGATCTACGGTCACGTGCACCAGATCCAGTACAACCAGATCGACAACATTGCGTTCACGTCGGTAATGTCCACGGCCTGGCCGTGGCCATACCCGGGCACCTACGCGCAGGCCGAGAGCTACCTGCCGGTGCTGACCGTGCCGATGAACCGTGCCGATCCCTTCGACGAACGCGATGCCACCGGCTGGCAGTTCGTGAACGTGAACAGCGGTCGCGTGGACCTGGAATTCAATCTCTACAACAACACGAACCGGACGGTCGCATTCAACCGCGAGACCCAGCGGCCGGAAGACACTTCGTATCAGCCGGACAACAAGCGCACGGCCGCGCAGCGCCACTACTAGGGGAACACGAAATGAAAAAGCTGATGATTGTGCTGCTGTGTGGCCTGCTGCTCGCCACCACCGCCCACGCCGACGAGTTCACTGACACCGACGTAGACCGCTGGATGGAACAGTTCGAACAGGTGGCCACCGAGGGCCGCGCGCTTTGGACCAGCGGTGACCTGGGGACGAACGGCGTCGCGTGCGCGCAGTGCCACCCGAACGGCGCAAATACGCACCCGGAGACCTATCCGAAGTTCCAGAAACAGCTGGGCCGCGTGGCGCAGTTGTGGGAAATGATCAACTGGTGCATACGCAACCCGCTGGAGGGCGAAAACCTGGCGGCCGACGACCCGCAGATGATCGCGTTGGAGGCCTACGTGTACAAAGAACGTCGCGGTGTCCCGCTCGCACCCGGCAAGCACTAGAGCCCGGCTTAGCCTCGCGATACAGCCTGTCGCGGTGAGCTGCGCGCCAGCCCTGCGGGGCATCGCGGCTCAGTCGAGCGCTTCGAGTTCCGCGACGACATTCTTG
>CAZTIB010000093.1:0-4164 GCA_964613615.1 uncultured Chromatiaceae bacterium | reverse complement strand
CCCGTTCTTCTAATCATTGCCTACCCCAAAAAAACCCCGTGAGAGCGCCATTCCCCCACCCCACCCGCGAGTAGCGGGCAGCACCTTATATGGATGGTGCCACATCGGCGCGAATCGAGCCGGATCATAGCCAAAAAACCCCCTGCCGTCAGTTTCGGCGCGGTGTTTCCAGGCCCGGGCTGCCACGGCGACCGCACAGCGGGACAGACTCCGGATCTCCCTGTGCTAGGGTCCGCCGACCCGTCGGCGTGTAAACGATTGCCTGTTTCCCGGCCGTGCGGCGCCGTGCCATAGTCTTGAGTCCTGTCGAGGGAGATAGCAAACATGCGTCTGATCGTGGCCATATCCGGAGCCAGCGGGGTTATCTACGGCATTCGGTTGCTGGAATTGCTGCGCGACGTGGCGGAGGTGGAGACTCATCTCGTGCTCAGCAACGGCGGCAAGCTCAATATTGCGCTGGAAACGGAATGGGACGTGAAGGCTGTCGAGAGCCTGGCCGACGTCATTCACAGCGACCAGAACCTGGCGGCATCCATCGCCAGCGGTTCCTTTCAGACCGACGGGATGGTGATTGCGCCCTGTTCCATGAAGACTTTGTCGGGCGTGGTGAATTCTTATGCCGATAACCTGGTGGTGCGGGCGGCAGATGTGATTCTGAAAGAGCGGCGCCCGCTGATTATCGTGCCGCGCGAGACACCCTTGCATCTCGGGCATCTGCGACTGATGACCCACGCCGCGGAGATGGGCGCACACCTGGTGCCCCCGATGCCGGCCTTTTACAACGACCCGCAGAGTGTCGACGACATCATCAACCACACGGTCGGCAGAGTGATGGACCTGTTCGGCATGGACAGTGGTCTCGTGAAACGCTGGCGCGGCCCGGAACGGGGTCAGCGAGGCGCGTGAGCGAGGATACTCGGGCCGCGATCCGCGGAATGCTTGCGGCGCACAACACGGTGTCACTCGCTACGTCCGAGCAAGGCCAGCCCTGGGTCGCCACCGTGTTCTACGCCAGTGATGCCGAGCTGAATCTGTATTTTGTCAGTGACTCGCGCACCCGGCACGGCCGCCACATGCAGGCAAATGCCCGCGTGGCCGGCGCGATTAACCCTGATTGTGGCACTTGGGATGAGGTCAAGGGTCTACAGCTGGAGGGGCGCGTAGAGGTGCTGAGCGGGGGTCCCCGGCTGAAGGGCCTCGGCTACTACCTGGCAAAATTTCACGACGTAAAGGCCTTATTTGAACAGCCCCGCGACCGCAACGAGGAGACCATTGCCAAACGACTCCAGGCCGCTAACCTCTATTGCCTGCGACCAGACCGGATCCGGCTCATCGACAACAGCCGCTGGTTCGGCTTCAAAGAAGAGCTCGAACTGGCAGCGCCCGATCCTGTCGCCGACCCGCAGCCGCGCGGGTAGCTTGCGGGCGCCGACCAGTGGATTGCGCGTGCGCCCCGCGCGCCCGGTGGGCGCCGCAGCCTCTAAGGTAGGCGCTGTCTCCGAGGCGGTTGGCAGGAAACATTCTTGAGCAGGCGAGTCACACCATGGGCGGGCTTCCGGATCGCAATTTGCGGCATCGCGCTGCTGGGGTGCGTGGCGGCGTCTGCGCAGAGCCGTTCCATCCGCGTGACGACGGCTCTGCCCACGCGGGCTACGGTAGAAGAGACCGAATGGTCCGTGGGGCTGATCGAAACCCGGACCTCAGCCCAGTTGGCGGCAGAGGTGGCCGGTGAAGTGGTGCAGGTATTCGTCGACGAGGGGCAGGGCGTGGCCGCGGGTGCCGCGCTGGCCGAGATCGACTCGTCGGAATACCAGTTGGACAGAAATCGTGAGCAGGCCGAAGTGCGGCGCCTGGCCGCCCTGGTGCGCAAACAGGAACGGGAACTCGAGCGCGCCCGCAAACTCTACGCGGAGAACCTGATTGCCGAAGACGAACTGGACGGCCTCGCCTCTGAACTGGACGCGTTGCGTGAACAGGGGGTGGGCGCAAGGGTCCAGGTTGAGAGCACGGATCGGCGCCTCGGGAAAACGCGTCTCGTAGCGCCGGTCGAAAGCCAGGTGGCCGCGCGCAATGTTGATGTCGGCGACTACGTGCAACCGGGCACAGTCCTTTTCGACCTGATCGATATGCGGAACCTGCGGGTGCGGCTGCCGTTTCCTGAGTACCGCGCGCCGCAGCTGGCCATCGGGTTGCCGGTGCGCCTGACGTCAGCGGCGGCTGGCGACAGCGTGGTGGAAGCGCGCGTGACCGAGATCCGGCCCACCGTGAATCCGTCGAGCCGGTCGCTGACTGTCATTATCGACTTCGAGAACCCCGGCGGCTGGCGGCCCGGCGCCAGCGTGCGGGCAGATGTGGTCCTGTCGAAGCGCGAGAACTCGCTGCTGGTGCCGCAGGTCGCAGTCGTCAGGCGACCTGCGGGCGACGTGGTCTACGCGATTCGTGACGGCGTCGCTTACGAACAGATCGTGCAGCGCGGTGACCGGCGTGACCGCATGGTCGAGATCGTCGCCGGGCTGACCGGTGATGAGCGCATTGCTGTAGACGGCGCCGGTTTTTTGGCCGACGGCGCAACCGTCGACGTGGTGGCAGACTGACATGAGCCTGGCCGCTATCTCCGTCAAGCGCTACGTGTTCGCCGCGATGCTGAACCTGCTGATCGTGCTGTTTGGCATCGTGGCCTACGACCGCATTGGTGTGGAGCGATTGCCGAACATCGATCTCGCGAAGGTGTCGGTGCTGACGCGGCTGGCTGGCGCCAATCCCGAAGTGGTGGATGCGAGCATCACCAACGTGATCGAGGGTGCCATCAGCAGTGTGCCCGGCATCGACCAGCTGGTGTCCACGACCTCGGCAGGCCAGTCTGTCGTCACGCCGACCTTCCAGCTCGGCAAAGACATTGATGTGGCCTTCAACGAGGTGCAGTCGAAGGTCAGCCAGATTCAGCGGCTGTTGCCGGAAGATGCCGATGTGCCGGTGGTCTCCAAGAGCGAGACCGGTTCATTTCCATCATTCTGGGTGTCCATCTCCGGTGACCGCACGATCCAGCAGCTGAATCAGTACATCCGCACGGTCGTCAAGAAACGGCTGGAGACGGTGGACGGCGTGGGCGAGATCATCATCGGCGGTGAAAGAACGCGGACCATCCGCGTGAACATCGACTTCGAGCGGCTGGCGGCCTACGGCGTGACGGTGCAGGACGTGGTCGCTGCGTTCCGCGACGAGCACTTTCAACTGCCGGGCGGCTACCTGGTGGGTGCCGATAAGGAACAACTGCTGAAACTGGATCTCGAGTACCACGACCCGGTGGACCTCGAGCGCCTGATCATAGGTTCCCGGCAGGGTGTGACGATCTACCTGAAAGACATCGCCAAGATCGAAGACAGCTTGTCGGACGCGCGCCGCGTCGGCCGCTACAACGGCAGGCCCGGGGTCAGCCTGGGTATCATAAAGATCGCCGGCCGGAACGCGGTAGAGATCAACGCGGAGATCAAGCGGCGCATTTACGCCGAGATCGTGCCGAACCTGCCCCCGGGAATCGAACTGTCCATTTCCAGCGACGACAGCATCTACATCCTGGATCTGCTGCGGTCCCTGGAAGATCACCTGGTCAGCGGGGCGATCTTTGCCGCCCTGATAGTCTGGCTGTTTCTACGAAACTTTCGTGCCACGCTGATCGTCGCGTCCGCGATCCCGGTATCGCTGCTCGGCGCGGTGCTGGTGATGTACTTCCTCGATTATTCCTTGAACACGATCACGATGCTGGGGTTGCTCGTGTTGATCGGTGTCGTGGTCGACGATGCGATCGTAGTCCTGGAAAACATCCAGCGGCGCGTGCAAGAACAGGGGCAGGACCGACGCACCGCGGCCATCGAGGGTGCACGCGAAGTGCAGCTGGCCATTGTGGCCTCAACGCTGGTGCTCGCGTGTATTTTCGCCGCAGTGATTTTCGTGCCTGGCATTCCGGGCCGCCTGATCGGCTCATTTGGCGTGGTCGTGGCTTGTGGCGTGCTGGTCTCGTTGTTCGTGTCCCTGACGCTGACACCAATGCTGTGTTCGCGCTACCTGCAGGCCAGCAGCGAGCATGGCCGTGTCTATCGTGTGCTGACTCGCGGCTTCGACCGGATGGAGGCGGGCTACGCGCGCTTGCTCGGCTGGAGCCTGGAG
>CAZTIB010000092.1:0-15335 GCA_964613615.1 uncultured Chromatiaceae bacterium | reverse complement strand
GACATCAGCCAGTACAAGCATCCAACAGGCACCAGCACGGCCGATCGGGTGCGCGCACAAACCGTGGGCAACTCCTTCATCCTGCTGGCGCAGGGCGTGCCCTTCGTGCACGCGGGCCAGGACCTGCTGCGGTCCAAGTCGATCGATCGCAACTCCTTCGACTCCGGCGACTGGTTTAACGAGCTCGACTTCTCCGGGACGGACACGAAGTTCCGCGTCGGCCTGCCGTCGCAGCAGGAGAGCGGGGGCAACTGGCCGCAGATCCAGCAGGTCTTCGACGACCCGACCACCGAACCGGGCACGCTGGCTATCCAGGCGGGTGAGGACGGCTTCAACGAGCTCCTCGGGATCCGCAAGAGCTCGGTATTGTTCCGGCTGCAGACGGCCAGCGCAATCAATCAGCGTCTCGCGTTCTACAACACCGGTCCGGACCAGATCCCGGGCGTGATCGTGATGGGGCTGGACGGCTGTGTGGATTCCGACGTGAACGATCCGAACTACGGCGCGACCCTGACCGTGTTCAACGCAACGGACGACCCACAGACCATTGCGCTGTTCACGGACGAGACCTGGACTCTGCATCCGTTGCAGCAGGCCTCGACCGACCCGATCACGCAGACCGCGACGCATGATACGAACGGCTTCTCGGTGCCGGCGCGCACCACCGCGGTCTTCGTGCAGGCGCAAAGCGGTGCGCTCTGCACCATCGGCGCCGAGTTCGGGACGCAGTCGTTCGTGCGCGGCGGCTTCAACGACTGGGGCACGACGGCGCCGCTGAAGCGAGTCGGCGACACGGCCGTGCTCGAAGCCACCGTGAACGTCGCGACCGGCAGCTGGGAGTACAAAGTAGCCTCCGACGATTGGGCCACCGTGAACTGCGGCGGCCCGGAGGGTGGCGGTCTGCTGTCGACGCCGGTGGATGCGTCAACGGTGCTCGAATGCGGCGCGAACCCGGACAATCTTTCGCTCACCGCAGCGACGGACGGCGATCTCAAGTTCTCGCTGGATACGGCCACACCGACAACGCCGACGATCAGCATCAACACGCCGACAGGCAACGGCTTCGGCGCGGCCCCAGTGTTCTTGCGTGGCGGCTTCAACGGCTGGGCGGACCCGCCGGTCGATGAGTTCGTGCCCGTCGGCGACGATGTGTACGAGATAACAATAGCGGTAACCGGCCCGGACCGCGAGTTCAAGGTGGCCTCCGCCGACTGGTCGACCATCAACTGCGGCGGGCCCCCGTTCGGCTCGACCATGGCAATCTCGCTCGACACGGCCACGACGCTTAGCTGTAACAATGACTCGTCCAACCTGGGGCTCGACTTCCCGGACGACGGGAACTTCACGTTCAGCCTTAACAAGGCGGACGCCGGGAACCCGACGCTGACGGTCACGTCGGCGATGGGCGGCGCGTTCGGCACGGTGGCGGTGTTCGTCCGTGGTGGCTTCGAAGACTGGTCCAACCCCCCGACTGAGGAACTCGTATCCATTGGCGGGGACGTGTACGAGGGAGTGGTATCGGTGACTGCTGGTACCTACGAGTTCAAAGTCGCCGCCGAGGACTGGGCGACCATCAACTGCGGCGCGGCGGCCAACATGCCGCCAGTAGCGCCGGGCGTCCCCACTACACTGTCCTGCGGAGCGGACCCGGGCAACCTGAGCATCACCTTCGATGCGGACGGCAACGTGACCTTCAATGTCGACGCGACGAACCCTTACAACCCGGCGTTGACGGTCACGCCCTGAGCGACGCATGATCGTGGCTAGCCGGGGCAACCCGGCCAGCCGTTTTTCCTGGACCGCGCCTCCCGTCCGTGCTGAGCCGGCGGTGCCGATCGCCGGGATCTGGTGGATCATGACTGAAGCACGAAGCACCGATGGCCGGCGGCTTGTCTACACGCTGATCATGCTGCTGGTGCCGCTGGCGCTGTTCGCCGCGGTCGAGGTCGCGTTGCGCGTGGCCGGTGTCGCGGTACCGGCGCCGCTGTTCATCAGCGAGCCGCAGCACCCGGACTATCGCCTGGCCAACCCCGACGTTGTGCGCCGCTATTTCCCCGGTGACGAGAACGCACCCGGCATCCAGATCGAGACGGGCTTCTTTTTGGCAGAAAAGCCTGCGAACTCGCTGCGCATTGTGGTGCAGGGCGGCTCCACCGCGGCCGGCTTTCCCTACGGCCTGGGCGCGTCACCGGCCGGTATGCTGGAGCGGCGCCTGCGCCGCGCCTACCCGCATCGCACGGTCGAAGTGATCAACACCGCGATGTCGGCGGTGAACAGCTACACCCTGCTCGACTTCGTCGATGAAATCATCGCCATTGAGCCGGACCTGGTGGTGGTGTATGCCGGCCACAACGAATACCTGGGCATCTTCGGTGTCGGGTCCCGGCTGTCCGTCTCCGCGTCCCCGTGGATCACGCGCGCGCACTTCGCGCTGGGCAAACTCCGGATCTACCGAGCGCTCGGCAACATTCTCACGCCGGCGCTGAGCGATCCGCCCACCGACCGCGCGACAGGGCGCAGCATGATGGCGCGCGTGGCCGGCAAGCAGGCCATTCCCTACGGCAGCGAAGATTTCGAGCGCGGAGTCGAACAGTTCCGGCGCAACATGGGAGAACTGCTCGCGCGCTACCGGCGCGCGGGAATCCCGGTGTTCATCGGCACGCTGGTAGCGAATGAGCGCGACCAGGCACCGTTTTCGAGCAGCGCACCACGAACCGCGGAACTGGGCGCCACTGGCGAAGGCTCCGTCGAGCGGCTGCGAGCTAGTGTCGATGCATCGCCGAATTCTGCGGACGCTTGGTTCGCACTCGGCCGCGAACTGGAAGGCGGCGGGCGCTACACGGAGGCGCGCGACGCGTACCTGCGCGCGAAGGATCGTGACGAACTCCGCTTCCGCGCACCCGAGGTGTTCAACGACGTACTGAAGTCCCTGGGCGACGGCGATGCCGTCACGCTGGTGGACACGCAGCAGGCGCTGGCGGCGGCCTCACCAAACCGCGTAGTCGGCGAAACGATAATGCTCGAGCACCTGCACCCGACGCTGGACGGCTACTTCCTGATCGCTGACGCGTTTTACAACGCAATTGTCGATTCGGGTCTGATTGGCGAGCCCTCCGTGCCGACGGATCGACAAACCGCGCGCGCGGAGGTACCGGTCTCCGCGCTCGACGAGAACTTTGGCGATTACAAAGTCGCGCGGCTAAGGGCAGACTGGCCCTTCGTCGACACGCCCTGGGAACCGGAACTGCCCGAACCGGACGGCTATGCAGAGGAACTGGCCCAGCAGCTCTTTCGGCAGCAAACCAGCTGGCCCGAGGCGACGCTGGCGCTGCGCGACTATTACCGCGCACGCGATCCGGACGAGCATCTGCGCCTGGCCCTGATCCTCTCCGACGCCTTTCCGTTCCTGCCGGACCTGCAAACCACCGCGGCCACGCTGCTGCTGCGCCGGGAGCGTGCGCGCGAGGCCCTGAATTACGCCTACCGAGCGGCTACCCGTGAACCGAACGACGTACCAGCGCTGATGGCCCTGGCCGAGGCCTTCGCGCGGCTGAACATGCAGCCTGAGGCCGATCAGGTACTCAACCGCGTGCTGACCATCGATCCGGGTAACGCACGGGCCGAGCAGGCGCGGCGCCTGCTGGAACAGGATCGCGGCAGTTGAACGCCACCACGGTCTGCAGTGTGCAGGAAAAACGCGTGGTGCGCGTGCGAGTCCCCTCGGTCGGACGCTGACCGGCGGGCACGCTACTCAAGCCGCCGCCGCGCCTCGACGTTATCCGGGTCGCGCCGCAGGACTTCTTCCAGGGCTTGTCGCGCCTGCGCCTGTCGGCCGGTACCGGCATAGGCTTCGCTAAGCGCCAGCCAGGTGTCGGCCCTGCCCGGTGCCAACCGCGCCGCACGCTGCAGGTAGGCCAACGCGCGCGCCGGTTGATCTATTGCCAGCAGCAGGCGACCCGACACGTATTGCGGGTTGGCCTCGAAGGGAAAGGCATCGGCCAGGTTCATGGCGGCTTTCGCCGCCTCGTCCAGCCGGTCGGCACGCTGGTAGTACACCAGCGCCCGCTGCATCGCCTGCGGCCAGCCGATGCGCCCGAAGAACCAGTCCTGCGCAATGCGTTCGACTTCGTTGCGCGGTTTCTCGATGTTGACCGGCTGCTTTTCCTGCTGGAAAGGCCAGTCGGATTTCAAGAAACGCAGGCGGTATTCCCCGCCCAGGGCATCGATCTCGGTGACGGGGATTTCCCGCCAGGCGGTTTCCCGGTCCGGACCCGCCGGCCAGCGCTGCGCATCGATCGTTGCGGTCAGTGCATCGAAGTAAGCGTCAGCCAGCAGGAAATAGCCGCGGAGATTCGGGTGCAGGTGCTCCAGCATCAGCTCGTTGCCGACAATCCCGTCCGGAGACGACTTCGCCAGCGCACTTTCCACGTCGACGACTGTCGCCGAGTGTGCCGCCGCACTGTCTGTGATCACGCGGTTCATGGCGGACGGCGCACGAAAGCGCAGTGCATCGAGATCGCGCGCCCAGACATAGGCGCGGCGTGCGTCTTCGGCGCGGCCTGCGCTTCGTAACTCACCGCCCAGCCGGAAGAAAGCTTCTGCGTCATTGGCATTGGCTGCCGCCGGCGCGAGTTCCTGCAACGTCACCAGGCTCGTGGTCGCCCCCAGCGCGTTGATGAACGGCCCCTGTCCCCCCTCATTCGACACCAGCGTACCGACGAACACGGGAATCCCTGCTTGTGCGTAGGCGGCCAGCAGCGCATCCAGGTTGTGCGCAAATTGCTCCACACCGGCGCAGAACGCGGTCGAGTCGTAAGCAATCGCGCGGTCACGGGCCACGCGCGCCATCAGGGTGCCGCTGCGCTGCGCGGCACCTTGGGTCGTCGGCTCAGTCAGCGCGCCGTAGACGCGCTGCATGGCGCGGAACAGGTGCAGGCGACGCAGCGCCAGCAACAGTCGGGTCGTCGCGGGGCTGTAAGCGGCGCCGAAGGTGGAACCGACGCCGAGGATACCGAGGTATTCATTGTGCCCGGCGTAAATCAGCACCGCGTCGGGCCGAATGTCGATAATCTCCTGCGCAAAGTCGAGCAGCGCGTAGGAGTTCACCGCGGACATCGCGGTGGAAATCATCTCGATCTCGCGCTCCGGGGCGATGCGTTTCAGCCGCTGGCCAAGCATGCCGGCGAGTGATGCCCACTTACCGTAGGGGAAACCCGCCGCGCTGGAACCCCCCTGCACCACCACGCGAAACAGATCGTCGGGCTTCTCGCGCTGAAAGAACGTGGTATCGATGCTCACGCGTGGTGCCCGAGACGGGTGAATGAAAAACCGGTTCACCACAGCCTCGTTCGGACGCAGGTACCCCGGTGGACCGTCCACAAAAAGCGGCTCCACCGGCGCGAGACCAAACAAGCGAATCCCACCTTCAAGCCCTGCGAAGAACAGGAGTGGGAACGCCAGTACGATCACATGGAAAACGGCTCGCGGTCGACCCGCATCTTCAGGCTGGGTGGCGTCTTGCATGGGCGCGGATCGCTGGCAGTGGGCGCGGTGGGTGAAAGGTCAGTCGCCGCGCTGCGACAGAGTAGCATGGCGGTCGCAGCCCGAAGGCTGCACTGCCTGAGGCGCGCGACAGTGCCGCGCTGGTTTGCACGCTTTTCTGGCTGCCCGGCAAGCCTCGTGATCGACCTGCCGAGCGGCTTTCCCGGGCCGGATTTTCGCGTCGCAGTCGCATCGGCGCGGCCCTGTTTCGGAGCGTGTCATTCATGCCTCGCCGAACGCACCGGGCAGTGCCCGAGGATGATCCAAGCGGCCCGCCGAAGAGTCTCAACGCAAACCTGAGGCTCTCTTTTTTTTATTAATAATTTCAATCGTTTATGCTCGTTATCGAAATGTTGCGCCGACGCGTAGGAGGACGCCTTTTTGACGCCAATCAGTGCTTGCATTTGCCTGTCTGAGTCGTGCAACATCAAGTAGCCTTCGGGGGAAAACGAGAATAAATAACTGTGAGTGGGCACCAACAAGTGCACACCGTCGCGGGGGGCAAACCAACATCTCGGCATCCCGGGCCTGAGGACATACTTCGCCCGCCCGCCTTGTTCGCGACAATGACTGTCGCGTTGCCGGTGTGTTAGTGACAGCGGCGAAATACCTGCTGCTGACAATTGCGGCCGTCACAGCGGCCTGTAGCGCCGTTCAAACTTCTACGGTCCCGGCCGAAACCACTGGACCCGACGTCGTCGAGCCCCAGCGCGACTGGTCCGACGCGATCATCTACTTCGTGATCACCGATCGCTTCGCCGATGGCGACCGGTCCAACAACCGCGACGTCGACCTGAACAACCCCGGCGGCTGGCACGGCGGTGATTTCGCGGGCCTGGAAGCCCAGCTGGATGAGATCGCGTCCCTCGGCGCCACTGCGATCTGGATTACCCCCGTCCAGTTGCAAATTGCCCAACCTTCCATCGTGCCAGGCATCCCGGAACTGAACCTGGACTTCTTCGAGCACTACGGGTTCCACGGCTACTGGATGGACGACTTCAACGCGATCGAAGCCCGCCTGGGTGACGAAGCCGCGCTGAAATCGCTGGTGGAGGCGGCCCACGCGCGCGGCATCAAGGTGCTGCTGGACGTGATCTACAACCACTCCGGCTACGGTTCGCGGTACGAGAGCGATGCGCAGTTCAAGGGCTGGGTGCGCACGCGGGAGGTCGATTGCGGCGCAGACCGCGAAACCTGCCAGGTGGGCGGGCTGCCCGACTTCGACACCGAGCGCGACGACGTGCGCCGCTACCTGCTGGACGCCAACATCGCGCTGGCCGAGCGCACCGGCATCGACGGCTTCCGGCTGGATACGGTCTGGCACATCAACCACGAGTTCTGGGACCTGCACCGCGACGAGACGCGCGGCCGCCTCGGGGGGGACTTCTTCCTGCTCGGGGAAGTCTGGGGCGGAGACGCGCAGGTGCTGGACCAGTGGTTCGAGCCCGACGAGATGGACGCGGGTTTCGACTTCACTTTCAAGGGCAGCTGCCAAGGCTTCGTGAAGGGCCGGGGCCGCACCATCGCCTTCTCGCGCTATCTGCAGAAACGCCATCGCGTTCGCGACGGTTACCACCTCGCGCATTACCTGTCCACGCACGATGAACCGATGGCGTTGCACGAACTCGAAGGCGACAAAGACAAATTTGAAATCTGCGCGGCCATCCAGATGGCCATTCTCGGCATACCGGTCATCTACTATGGCGAGGAGGTGGCGCGCGGCGGCAGCGTATGGCCCACCAATCGCAACGACATGCCGTGGGGCGACCGCAAGATCCTGCCGGGCAAGGGCGAGAAGCGCGACGAAGAGATGCGCGCTTTCTATCGCAAGCTAATCGCCACGCGCCGCGCGCACCCGGCGCTCAGTCGCGGCGAGTATGTCGAACTGTCCACCGACGGCGATTTGCTGGTATTTGCCAAGCGCGATGCGGCGTCCGGTGATGTCGTGATCGTCGCCGCCAATCGGGGCCAGGAACCGTCGGCGGCGCGGGTGGAGGCGCCCGCAGAGTGGGCCGGCGCTGCCGGCAAGGATGCCATCGGCGGCGGTACCATCACCGCGCAGAACGACAAACTCACCCTCAGTGTGCCGGCGGTCAGCGCTCAGTACTGGGTGATGGCGCCAGGGACGACGGGAGGCTAGCGGACCGTGGCACGCATCCTGTTCGATCACGTGGCGAAGCGCTTCGGCGACGTGCGGGTGATCGACGACCTGAACCTCGAGATCCGCGACGAGGAGTTCATGGTGTTCGTGGGTCCGTCCGGCTGCGGGAAGTCCACAGCGCTGCGAATGATTGCCGGACTCGAGGAAATCTCGGAGGGGAATCTGTCGATCGGCGACCGCGTGGTCAACGACGTGCATCCGAAGGACCGCGACACGGCGATGGTGTTCCAGAGTTATGCGCTGTACCCCCACATGACGGTGCGCGAGAACATCTCCTTCGGGTTGCGGATCCGCAAGATGCCCGCCGACGAGATCGACAGGCTGGTCAACGAGGCGGCGGATATTCTGGGCCTCCCGGAATTACTCGATCGCAAGCCCAAGGCCTTATCCGGCGGCCAGCGGCAGCGTGTGGCGCTCGGCCGCGCCATTGTCCGCAAGCCCTCGGTGTTTCTGTTCGATGAGCCTTTGTCGAATCTGGATGCCGAACTGCGCGTGCAGATGCGCGCTCAGATCAGTCAGCTCCAGCGGCGCCTGAAGACCACGACGGTGTACGTCACCCATGACCAGGTGGAAGCCATGACCATGGGGCACCGAATCTCGGTGCTGAGCCCTGCCCTGCCCGACGGCTCTACCAACCTGATGCAGTGCGGGACGCCGCTGGAGCTCTACGACCAGCCGCAGAACCTGTTTGTCGCAAGGTTCATCGGTACGCCGAACATGAACATGCTGCGGGGGGCGTTGAACGAAGGCGGAGATCGCATCGAGCATCCCGCGTTTTCCGTGCCGCTGACGCAACCGCATGCCGGGAACGGCACTGCCGAACTTCGCGGCAAGACAATCATGCTCGGTATCCGGCCGGAGCACATCAGTTCGCCGGACGAGCTGGACAGCAGCCACCCCGTGGGTTTCGACGGCGTGGTCGAAATCATCGAAACAGTGGGGCACGAGGTCATCATTCACGCCCGTGTGAACGATGATTTGATCATCGCCAAGCTGGGATCGCATCACACGCTGCCGGACTACGGGCAACGCGTACACCTGGCGCTCGATGCCGATGCAATCCACCTGTTCAATCCGGAGACGGAGCAACGGCTTTAATGAAAATAGCTCGCACATCGGCATGTAACTCTGCCAGGACCCTGGCCATCGCGGCTGCCGCGCTGTTCGGACTGTTGCCATCGCCGGTCAGTGCCGAACTGATTATCTGGCACGCCTATCGTGGCGGCGAAAAGGCGGCCTTCGAGACGGTGATCGAGATGTACAACGCGCGGCAGACTGACGATGCGGCGAAGGCCAAGCCGCTTGCCGTGCCCTACGACGCCTATGCGGACAAGATCACGGCTGCCATCCCGCGCGGCAAGGGACCAGATGTCTATATCTTCGCGCAGGACCGCCTGGGGGGCTGGGTCGAGGCCGGCAAGACGGTTGAGTCCATCGACTTTTTCGTGGATGACGAGCTGCTGGACTCGCTGCTGCCGGGCATGATCGACGCGATGACGTACCGCGACACGATCTACGGTATCCCGCTCAACTACAAGAGCATCACCATGATCTACAACACGGAGATCGTGGAGGATCCGCCAAAAACGGTTCGCGACATGATCCAGGTGGCGAAAGAGAATACCAACGTCGCGAGCGGCAACTTCGGTATCGCCTACGAGTACTCGAACTATTTCTTCCACGCGGCGCTGATGAACGCCGTCGGCGGCCAGGTGTTTGCGCCGGGCCCGGAGCCGGTGATCGATTCCCCGGAGAACATCGCCGCGATCAAGGAGATGATGCGCTGGTACAAGACCGAGGGCGTGTTGCCCGACGACCCCTCCGCGACGCTGATCGCCTCACTGTTCAACTCCGGCAAGGCGGGCATCGTGTTTTCAGGACCGTGGTTCCTGGGCGAAATCGAGGGTGACGTGGCATACGGACTCGCGCCGCTGCCGCGGGTGGACGCTGCAGGCGGAGAACCGATGCGCCCGTGGCTGACCATCGAGGGCGTCTATATCTCGCCGCACTCGCAGAACCTCGATGCGGCCTACGAATTCGCCCGCTACCTTGTCTCGGAAGAGGCCGCGAGCGTGCTGGCGCTGGAGGGCGGGCAGCTGCCAACCAACAAGGCGGTCTACGAGCAGCCCGAGGTCGCGAACAACGACACGCTGGCTGCCTTCCGAACGCAGCTGGAAACCGCGGTGCCGATGCCCAATTACGCCGAGATGACCCTGATGTGGTCGCCGGTCACCACCGCAATGAACAAGATCGTGAAAGGCTCCGCCAGTCCCGAGGCGGCACTGGCCGAAGCACAGGAAAAAGTGGAGAAGGATATCGACGTCCTGAGGACCAGTCGCTGAGTTAATGGCCAACACGACACAAGTTGCAACGACGGATGCACCGGCTCAGGCCAGGCCTGAGCCAGCCGCGCGCCGGGCCCGGATGCACCCGGTGCTGTTCGGTGCGCTGCTGGGTGCACTCGTGGCCGTTGCTCTCACGACGCTGTTCCTCGACCAATACCTGGGAGCGACGGTTACTGAAGCCCAGCATCGTGACCTGATCGTGCACAGCATGGCGCTGGCCGACAGCGTGGGCGGTATCGAGGCAGCAGACCACAGCGCATCCGCCGCAAAGCTCGATGCGCTGATCCGCGATTGGCAGGTCGGGTTCCCGGAACTCGGCAACATCCGGGTACTGCGACTGAGCGGTGCGCAGCTGCTCGCCTCGACGAATCCCGCCGATTCAGCCGACAAGTCACTGCCGCGGCGCCTCGTGCGCGAGGAGAAGGAAACATTCGACCGTGCGAAGGAACTGAGCGCCGCTGTCGACACCAATCGGGACGAAGGCGTGAGTCGCAAGCGCCAGATCCTGCTCGATTTCACCGACAGCAATACGCTCGCTATCTCTCTGCCCTATTTCACCGCCGAGGGCGGAAAAGTCGCCGGCATGGTGCAGTTGCAGAAACGCCTGCAGCCGGTGGCCACGCCGTCTGGCACCGTGAGCGCCATCCTGACGCTGGCGGCCATCGGCCTGCTGGCTTTTGCCGCTTGTGCCGTGCTCGGTCCTCGCGGCCGTCCTGACGCCAGACCCTGGTTACTGACAGCGGTGGTCGCACTGGCCTTCTCCCTGGTATTCCTGGTCTATGCGCGCGTGCTGAACGGCAACGCTGCCGAACTGAGCGCTGGGCTGACGGAAAACCTGGCGGCGACTTATCAGACGGTGCGAGACAGCGCGGCCTCCATTGGCAGCCGGTATCAGCTCACCGTAGGCAGCGAAAGCGTGAACCGCTGGGACGTCGATGCGTATCAGCGACCCTATGCAGTCATCGATGCGGACGGCAGGATACAGCCGGCCAGCGCCGAACTCGCGGCCAGCCGGGCGCAGCCCTTCGTGCGCGGACTGTGGGGAAACTGGGCTCTGGGTCTCGGCTTGCTGGCCTTCGTTGGACTGGGATTCGCCCGGATGCTGCGCGAGACGATCCGTGAGCACCGGCACGCGTATGTATACGTGTCGCCTGCCATCTTCGGCATGCTGGTGCTGGTCTTCTTCCCGTTCCTTTACGGGATCGCACTATCTTTCACCGAACAGACCATCTTTACGATCAATGAACCGATCACGGAGGTCTGGGCCGGGCTGAAGAACTACATCGCAATCCTAGGCGATTTCGAAGTCGCCAGCCGAACCGAACAGGGCTGGGTATTCAACTACAGCAACTTCTACTGGACGCTTTTTATCACCGTTTGCTGGACGGTGTTTAACGTGAGTATCGGCCTGAGTGTCGGCATGGCGCTGGCACTCGCGTTGAATACCAAGGGCCTGCGATTCCGCTCGGTTTACCGGGTCCTGTTGATCCTGCCCTGGGCCATTCCGAACTACATCACGGCGCTGACCTGGAAAGGTATGTTCCATCCCCAGTTCGGCGTGGTCAACCAGGCGATCCAGATGTTCGGCGGCAGTCCGGTGGCCTGGTTCGACGGCGTATTCAGTTCCTTCATCACGGGCCTGGCGACGAATGGCTGGCTGAGCTTCCCGTTCATGATGGTGGTCGTACTGGGTGCCCTGCAGTCCATCTCCCACGACATGTACGAGGCCGCAAGGGTCGAGGGCGCCAGCCGCTGGCAGCAGTTCCGCTACATCACCCTGCCCTCGCTGAAGCCCACGGTGATCCCGGCCGTGATCATTTCCGTGGTGTGGACATTCAACATGTTCAACGTGATCTACCTGGTGTCCGGGGGCGCACCGGCGGGCGCGAACGAAATCCTGATCACCGAGGCATACAAGATCGCCTTCGAGAAATACCAGATCGGGTATGCGGCTTCCTATTCCGTGGTCATATTCATGATCCTGCTGATATACGGGGTGTTCCAGTCAAAGGTCACCAAGGCTACGGAGGCCAACATATGAGCAAGTCGCGTGGACTCACTGGCGGGAATTCTCACGGCCTTCTGCACGCAGGACTGATCACGTTTACGCTGCTGGCGACCTACCCGGTGCTCTGGGTCTTCAACCAGGCATTTTCCGGCAAGCAGACGCTCGACAACGTGGATCTGCCGGCGGACCCGGGCTTCATGGACCGCATGCGTTACATCATCCCGTGGCCGAACAAGGTCTCACTGTCGAACTTCGTCGACGTATTGACGGACCAGCCGTTCCTCACCTGGATGTGGAACAGCTTCATCGTGGCATCCGCCACCACCGTGCTCGGCGTCTTCCTGGCCTGCACGGCCGCCTATGCGTTCTCGCGCTTTCGCTTCCCGGGGCGATCGGCCGGCATGTTGTCCTTCCTCGTATCGCAGATGTTCCCCGGTACGCTGATGCTGGTGCCCCTTTTCGTGATCCTGGTGAGCTGGCTCAACCTCGGCAATACCTTCACCGCGCTGATCCTGGTGAATTCCACCGTCGCGATACCCTTCTGCGTGTGGATGCTGAAGGGCTACTTCGACACGATACCGATCGAAATCGAGGAATCCGCCGTGATGGATGGCGCGTCGCGCCAGGTCATCTTCTTCAAGATCATCCTGCCGTTGGCGAAACCGGCGGTGGCAGTGACCGCCCTGTTCACCTTCATGACCGGCTGGAACGAATTCATTCTGGCGGCCACCTTCCTCGAGGAGGAACTCAAGTACACGGCGCCGGTGGGACTGCGGTTCTTCGTCGGTGGTTTTACGTCCCAGTGGGGCTATTTTGCTGCTGGTTCGATAATCGTATCGATCCCGGTGGTTGTTCTCTTCATGTTCATGCAGAAGTACCTGGTATCCGGGCTCACTGCTGGCGGCGTGAAGGGGTGAGTTTTATTCCGCATACCAGACAGAGGTCAATTATGCTTACTCGTAAACTCTTCATAGCAATTGCGGCCCTGGGCGCTACCGCCGCGCATACGCAAACCGTGACGCTGACGGATCCGAAAGGTGACGATAACGGTCCTGGGGAATACATCTATCCGACCGATGCCGTGTACACGCCGGGGTCCTTCGACTTGACCGAGCTGGAGGTTGAAGCGAAGGGCAAGAACATCCAGTTCAAGACCTCGGTCAATCAGCGTCTCGAGGATCCGTGGGGCATGGACGTCGGCTTTGCCGTACAGATGATCTTCATCTTCATCGACACCGACAACGCCGAAGGCAGCGGCCACACCACGGGGCTGCCGGGCCTGAACATACAGTTCGCGCCCGCCGACGCGTGGGACAAGGTCGTCATCCTGTCACCACAACCGGCATCCCGCGTGCGGGCCGAGGTCAAGTCTAAGGGCGGCGCAATGATGGACGACATCATCATCCCGCGGCGTACGACGGGCCGAGGCAAGTCCATCAGCGCGAAAGTCAAAGCGGAGCAGATCGGCCCCGGTGATCCGGCAACCTGGGGTTACCAGGTGGTCGTGCAGTCGAACGAGGGCTTCCCCGCGAAAGAGGACCTGCTGACCCGCCGAGTCAATGAGTACGAAGGCCAGCATCGCTTCGGCGGTGGCAACGACCTGATGTGCGACCCGCATGTGATGGATGTCATCGCTGGCGAAGCCAAAGGCGGGGAAGACGAAATCCAGCTTCAGTACGACATGCTCAGCTACACGTGCAGTGACGACGGCGAAGAAGACGAACTGGCGACGCTGACCATGGTCCGCCGCTGAGAACAAGCTTAGGGAGGGGAGAACAATGAGAACAGGAAACAACAGATCCATCGCGCTGGCTGGGGCAGCTGCGACCGCCCTGCTCGCCACCACGCCGCTGGGCGCGGTGGAAGTCGGGCAGATCAACTTCTTCGGCAGCGTGTACGCGAAGTTTCTCGACGGTAACCGTCGTTACGAACAGGCGCTGTACAACTCCGCGGAGACGACGCCTGGCGAGGGCGGGGGCGACCAGGGTCAGGGCATCGAGTTCGAATTGATGTTCAATTCGCAGGTGTCCAGCCAGGTGGAGATCGGTGGCCGCATCAAGGCGCGATTCAACAAGAACTTCTGGACGAACTTCGGCGGTTTCGGCCCGCAGGAAGAAGACGAGCGGTCCGCGCAGTACATGAAGCTGCGCGGCGTGTGGGCGCGCATCACCCCCGGCTATGACTGGATCGACTCGGCCACGATCGGCTCCAACGACTGGGGCATGTTCGATCCCTGGACGGTGGGCAAGTTCCGCTACATCGACCGCGACAACTCGTCGGGTCTGCTGTTCCAGGGCACGCTGTTCGACGGCATCTTGCGGTGGGACTTCGCGCGAGTCTCGCTGGCACGCCTGTTCCAGGGGCCTCGCTTCCAGACGACGACCGACCCGAACGATGACACCAATGCGCTGGAAGCGAACGATGCGGCCTGGGTTCTGCAGACGCGGTGGGCGGCTACAGACGATCTGAACCTGACCGGCATCTTCGAATACATCCTGGACGAGGATGTAAAGACCAGCGATACGGACATCCGCGACGGTCAGAAAGTCACTACCCGCTACGACAACCTGGTTATCGGGTTGAAGGGTCAGTACGCCGGCTTCGACTGGATGGATATCTCTGCCGCCGGTTACTACACGGACTTCAGCATCCAGGATAGTGAGTGTGACGGCAATCTGAACGGCAACTGCCGTTTCAGCCCCACCCTCGCGGAAGACGCCGACGACTTCTCTTTCACGGCAGATTTCAGCTTTAACGACCTGTTCTTCGACGGCCTGGGCCTGGACATCCAGGTCTTCCACATCGGGTCCGATTTCGTCTCGGTGACCTCCGCCAGGCGCGAGCAGGATGTCCTGCTGACCACCGGCTGGGAAAGCACCTGGGGCTGGGGCCTGCCGGACTACAACTCCGGCAACCGGAACAACGCTAACTCCGCGGCCGGCGTAGGCTACGGCGGCTGGAACGCCGAGCAGCAGCAGGTCGTCTCGTTGATGGCGGACAACGACTTCACGGACTTCGACGAGCCCATGGCCTTCAGCGTGATCGGCTGGGAGGGCGTCACGCTCAGGCCGACCTACGTTTGGAACGACTGGGAATTCTCCGCCGAGTACACGTATATCGACTACGACACCAACTGGCAGGCCTGCGGCGGCCAGGACAAGGATGTGGGCTGCATCTACCCGCGCCAGGAGGGCACCAACGCCTGGGGCCTGGGTGGCGACTACCGTTCGCCCTACTCCCCCTACCAGGAGCGCGAGACCCAGATCTTCGCCCTCGGGGC
>CAZTIB010000091.1:0-4248 GCA_964613615.1 uncultured Chromatiaceae bacterium | reverse complement strand
GAGGCGGCGATGAAGAAACTGTTGCTGGGACTTGTGGGTGCGCTGGCGCTGGCGGCGGCCGGCGTCGCCGGCTGGTACTGGGGCTACCTGCCGAAACAGCAGCCCGTGCAGGACTGGGCCATCGAGGCCACGCCGGAACTGATCGAACGCGGCCGCTACCTCACTATTAATGTGTTGCAGTGCGTGGACTGCCATTCCGAGCGCGACTGGAACTACTACGGCGGGCCACCGGTAGAGCCTATCGGTGCGGGCCGCGAGTGCATGGACCGGAACTCGGAGCCGCGGGGTGTGAACGTCGGCGAAACCACGTTCCCGGGCATCATGTGTATCCGCAATATCACCCAGGACGTGGAAACCGGCATCGGCGGGTGGACCAACGGTGAGATTGTGCGCGCGGTGAGGGAGGGCGTCGATCTCGACGGCAATGGCCTGTTCCCCATCATGCCGTATTTCATATACCGGCATCTCGCCGACGAAGACATGCGCGCGGTGCTGGCTTATCTGCGAACGATGCCCGCGGTAGCGTCCATCCGGCCGGAGAAAGAAATCGACTTCCCGATGAGTTCCCTGGTGCAACTGTGGCCGGAACCCGTCACGCAGCCAATTGTCACGCCGCCTCCGTCTGACGTCGTCGCCTACGGGGAATACCTGTCGCGCGTTGCGCGCTGCGAGTTCTGCCACACGCCGCGCGATCCGCGGTCCTTCGACTACGACCCGGCGCGGCACCTGGCCGGCGGCATGCCTTTCTTCCTGAACGGCAAGACCCTGTGGGCGATGAACCTGACCCCGCACGAAACGGGCCTGGGCAGCTGGACGAAAGCGCAGTTCCTCGCGCGCTTCAAACTGCACGGCACGCCCACGCCGGTGCCGCCGGAAGCCAACACGCTGATGAACTGGAATGCTTTCGCCGGCATGAGCGAAGCAGACGTATCGGCGCTGTGGGCATACTTCCAGAGTGTGACGCCCGTCCCATACCAGCGGGAACCCATCTAACCAGCCGCAAATGCGCGCACAGAAATGGTGGGAGCGGCTTTAGCCGCGAAGATGGCCCACCGCCGCTTCCTGTGCAAAAGGGCAGTGCAGATCGCGGCTAAAGCCGCTCCCACAATTTGAATTGGGGACATTCTGCTTTTTCCGCCAGGTGGAAAAAGCAGAATGTCCCCATAGCCCCCCCACCAAAATCGAAGCCTGTTCGGCGGTTCCGAACGGCTCGACCGGCAGTTTTGCGACCGGCATCGCGGTAACGTCCCTGGCGCGGGATTATGGTATCCGGTGGAGACCGCCGTGCCGATAACGTCATGTTGCTGGAAAAAATTCTTGCCCAAGCGCCCGATGCGCCGTCCCTGCTGCTGCGCCGGGATGTCTATGCGGAAGATGATTACCCGGCGCTGATTCGCGATGTGCTCGCTGCGGCGAATGCAGATGCCGGGTCTACCCGGCACGTGCTGTTCGGTGTGCAGGCCATGGGCGGGCGCATCCATGTGCACGGTCTCGAGAGCGATGCGCTGGATCGCTTCCAGGAACTCAGCAGGGGCCTGGCTGAACTGATCGAACCTGATATTCAGCTCACCCCGATTCTGGCCGAGGCACACGGCAAGCCGGTTGCGGCCCTTCAGGTCAGCGGCTGCGCGAACCCGCCCTACACCTTGCGCAAGGGCGTGGCCGAGGACATGCGCACCGGCGCTTGCTGGGTGCAGGCCGGCGGCGATTTGCGCCCGGCGCGGCGCGCCGACCTGGAAAGAATCTACGCTCGCCGCGCGGCCGTGCCCGCTGTGCCGGTGGAGATTGGTCTGAACCAGGACCCCGGTTGCCTGCAAATTCAACTCGACGTGCCCGATACTTACCGGCCGCCTTCACAACGCGCCCGGGCAAAGTTGCTGTCTGCCATCAACGCAAACAAGGCCGCGGCGGGGATGCTGGGTGGCGAAGATACCGGCCTGGCGCGATTGGCCCACGCCCGCATTTTTGGTGCCGACGAACCTTTCGTGAGACGGGGCGTCAATACCCTGGTCGAGCAGTACAACTGCACCACCGACGAATACAGCGATGCCGACAATTACTACTACTACGAGCAGCAGGCGGTAAAACTCGACTTCACCGTCCGTAACAACGAACCCGATGCGCTGGACGGCGTTGAGGTGGAGTTGAACCTGCCGCAGGTGCCGGGTTTCCAGGTGGCCGAACGCCTGTACTTCGACCCCGCTGGCGAGGGCAGCGAAATCGAAAGTCGGCTGGCCGGTTATCCGGAAGTTGACAAAGGCGCTGGCCGCGCCACCGTGAACGTGAAGCTCGGCAGCCTGGCGCCGGGCGTGGCGCAGCCCCTGTTCGAGAAACGCCTGCGCCTGCACGTGGGGCCGGAGATGTGCGGTATGAAAGTCGCGATCAAATATCAGCTCACCGCCAGCGGGCTCGCCAAGCCGATCCGGGGCCGGCTCAAACTCGTGTTCCGCAAACAGCGCCCGTAGGGTGCGCTCCCGCGGCGCCCCCACCCGTAGGGTGCGTTCCACGCACCGATCCCCCGCACACTGGAGTTAATATCCCAACAGGCAAACCACCCAAGACACAAACACATGCGGGCCTTCCCCTTGTTCCTCACGCTGGCCGCGCTGATCGCCGGCACGGCCAGCGCCGAAGAGCGCGTGACCATTGCGAGCCTGAAGCAGGCCGACTACATGGCGGGCAAGCAGGCCTTCCAGGGCCGCTGCAGCGCGTGCCACACACTCGCAGAAAACAGTTCGAACATTGCCGGCCCCAACCTGTGGGGCGTGTTCGACCGGCAGGCCGGCTCGCTGCAGGACTTCACCTACTCCGACACCCTGCGCGAGGCCGACTTCCAGTGGTCGCCGGAGCGGCTGAACGCGTGGCTGTCGGACCCGAAGAACTACCTGCCGGGCAACATCATGGGCATCCCCGAAGCGGTGCCGGCGGCAGACCGGCCCAACATCCTGCACTTCATGCTGATCGAAACCGGCGCGGTGGACTGGGAACGGCCGGAGGCCGCGTTTGCGGAGGCGCAACAGGATCGTTCCTTGCCGCCGTCAGAGCGCTACCCGAGTTTCTGGAACCACCTGATGTTCAACACGGTGAATTACCGGTGGGTGAACGAAGCGGCAGGCGAAGAACTGCAGTTCCAGGTCTACTTCCAGACGGACGGCAGTATCAAGACCAGCCGCAAGGCGATGACCGGTTTCTGGCATATCACCGACAAGGACTTTTTCTGCTACGCGCTGCTAAGAATGCCGGTGAGCGTGGGCCACATGGTGGAATGTTTCCCGGTGGCGGCCATGGCGATTCCGCGCTTCGCGCCGGAGCTGTGGGTGTCGCGGCCGAAAAAGGGTGTGCAACTGCATGGCGGAATATTGCCTGGGCGGCCGTCCCTCGCGGCGAATGGGCCGGCTGAATAGCCTGGAGGACACACGCGAATGTTGTCATTGACTTTCTTTGGCTACGCGGTAATTCATCTCGTGATCTGGTGTTGGGGCTGGACAGCTTGGGCGAAATACGGCCGCCCGCGGGGCCTGTTCCTGGTGCTCTTCGGCGGCACGCTGCTTTGGTACGATAATTTTCGCATCGGCGTCGGCCGGTTTATCGGTGAGGGCGAATTGCTTCAGACGCTAACGGTGCCGGCCTTTGCCTGGCACTGGACCATGCTGCCGCTGCTGGTGATCGCGGCCGGTTCCATTGCCAGATCGGCCGGGGTCAGCTGGGCGCAGCCGAAGGCGGTGATGGGGGCGTTTTGCGCGGTGGCCTCTGTGCTGATTGCGCTGGACGTGCCGTATCTGTTCGCCATCGAGCTGCACCCGGCCTGTGTTGCCGATACATTTCGCTACACCACGCGGGTCTCGGAGCTGCAGTTCTGCGGCCCGGATTCCGTGGTCGTGAACGGCGTGGGTTCGCCGCTGGTCGCGATCCTGACCAACGTGATCGTGCTGGGCGTGGGCATCGCACTGTGGATACAACGCGGCTGGCCGTGGCTGACCCTGGGTTCCGGGGCGATGTTCTTCGCTGCCGGCGGCGGGCCGGCCTTGTTCCCTTACTGGGCGCTGCCGATCGCGAACTTCGGCGAGATCCTGATCACCCTGGGCATGATCACGACCGCAGTGCATTTCGCGCGGCAGGGCGGAGGCCTGCAGCCCGCGGCGGTGGGTGAGATGGCCGCTAGCGAGAGCAGTGGCTAGGCGTGGAGATCGCGGCTAAAGCCGCTCCCACCGGGACAATCTAATTGGTGGGAGCGGCTTTAGCCGCGAC
>CAZTIB010000090.1:0-13558 GCA_964613615.1 uncultured Chromatiaceae bacterium | reverse complement strand
CGGCCTCCCACCAACGTGACGCCACATCCAGGCAGCCGCCCCTTACTTATCCCACATAACATCACACCCACCAGCCGCCGCCGCCTCCAGCAACTCCACCAGCGGAAAAGCCCGAGTCGCCAAACTGACCAGCGGCTCCTGTTTTTCCTCTTCCTCGGTCAGTAAAGGTGCGGGTTGTGGCTCCGCGCCGTGGGTACCCAGCCCGGTTTTCAGCTTTTCCAGCGCCGCCGGCACGTCTTCGGCCTTGATGGCGCCGGGCACCGTGCCGCTGTGACCGGCGAGCTTCAGCAGTCGCACCGCGATGTCGCCAAACATCGTGATATTTGCGTAGGCGTCGGTCCTGAAGTGCACCAGCATACGTTGCTCCGTTTTGCCTGCGGAACCCGGGCCCGCACTCAGCGCGCGGTGAGCTCCATGTCGACTTCGAAAGGCGTGCCGTCGCGCTGGCCGGCCGCCGTAATGCGATCGCCGGGCGCGTAGCCCTTCAGCAGTTCCGAGAAACCACCGAGGTCAGTTATGGCGGTCCCGTCGATAGCGGTAATCAGATCACCAGCCTGGATGCCGGCGGTATCGGCCGGTGAGCCGGCAACGACGGATTCCACCCTGATGCCAGGGCCCTGCCAGCCGAAATCAGGCACCGTGCCAAACGATACGCGCCGGCGATTACCGGCTGCTGAAGCCCGGGTTTGCGCCGCCGTGGTGTTGCTGACGCCCGCACCGGTCAGCGTCAACGGTTCTTCACGTTCCGTCAGGTACGTTGCCGCCTCGCGGACGATGGTGGCGACGCGCACCATGCCGTCGGCGTCGACCTTGTCTGCGGTGTCACCGGGGCGGTGGTAGTCGCCGTGGGCGCCGGTGAAGATCTGTACGCCCGGTACGCCGGCATTGATAAAACTCTGCTGATCGGAGGACGCGGTCGCCCCCGGGACGGTCTTGATCGGGATTCCCGTGGTAAAGCCCACGCCGCGAAACACCGGCGGCCATTCGGTGGCAGATTCCGTGCCGAGTACCTGCACCGGCAGGTCACCCAAGCGGCCCACGGTATCCATATTGATGACGGCGCGGATCCCTTCCACCGGCACCGGGCTGGGATTCGCCACGTAGTAGGCGGAGCCGAGCAAACCGGCTTCTTCGCCGCTCACCGCGAGGAATACCAGTGTGCGCGGTGGCCTCGGCCCCTTGCTGTACGCGCGCGCCAGTTCCAGCAGCACCGCCACGCCGCTGGCATTGTCATCGGCGCCCGAATAGACGGCGCCTTGTTCTGCCTGGGCGCGCTCGTCGGGCCAGCCGTAGCCCAGGTGATCGTAGTGAGCGCTGAGCACGATCGCCTGGTTGTTGAAGCGCGGATCCTGCCCCGGGATGTAACCGACCAGGTTCTGCAGCTCGTGGGGCTGGCCGTCGGGCCCGGTATCGCTGCTGAAGGCCTGCAGATAACCGCCGTCGTCGCCCCCGGGTTCCAGGCCGATTTCGGCAAATTGCGCAGCCAGGTACTGCGCGGCATCAGCCAGACCCTGGGTGCCGACCCCGCGGCCCTCGCGCTCGGGCGCTGCGAGCCACTGCACCGTCTCGAGCATCCGTTCGCGGGAGAACAGCGACGGCAGTTCTGCCAGCGCTGCGCGTTGCGGCAAAGCTGCCGCGGTCAAGGGATCGGCGCGGCCGGAGGGTGGGCGCAGGTCCACGAGCAGCGGAGAGTCCGTTGCGGTCCACTCGCCCTTCAGAATGTTGGCCGGCTCATCGCCCTCGAAAGCGAGGTAGGAGTACTTGCCGTAGTGGGGCAGCTTGCGGCCGACGCCTGCGAAGGCCGCTGCCGGGTCGGCGGCAATCCAGCCGACCGCTTTTGCTACGTTGCCCGGATGACGGGTCACGGCTACGGTGGAGTGGCCGGCGAAAGGCACGCTTTGCGTGCCCAGCCTGACGCTGTCGCCCGTCACGACGACCCGGGCCACCGGATCGCCGTCGAAGAGCCTGGCGGCGACACGGTTGGTTGCGCCCAGCAGCCAGATCGCGTGGTCCGCAGGCAGCGTCGTCACGTCGGTATCGAGCACCACGTCTACCGATTGCGAGGGATTTTCCCAGCCCCGGACCAGTGCTTCGTAGGCCGCGCGAGTGGCTTCATCTGCAGCGGCGGGCAACACCGCCGTGACTGCACTATCCCCAAAGATCTGGCCGATGGACGGTGCGGTTTCGCGCACGTCGAGCAACCGGAACACGTCGAATTCCGGGTCGACGCTGAGCAGCAGGGGTTCGTTCTGCGTGGCGATTTCGAAAGGCGTGTCGGCGGCTATCGTCGGGACGACCTGGATCTGGGCACCCTCAGCCGTTGTGACCACGAGCGGCACCTGCAATTCAAAAGGGTCTTCCGCCTGGCGTTGCTGCAGACGCCCGGTCACTACGTAGCCATCTTTAGCCTTGGTGGCGAGTACATCCGTGATATCGAGATCAGCGGCGCCGGGACGATCGACCCATTCGACAAAGAATCGTTCCAGGTCCAGGTCGCTTACGGCTTCAAGTTCCGTCTGTACATCGGCAAAGCTGGCTTTCGTACCGCGATTCTTACGGTAAAAACTTTGCAGCGCCTGGCGGAAATTATCGTCGCCCACGCGTTGCCGCAGCATGTGAAAGCCCATCAGGGTCTTGCCATAGCCAACCGCTTCGGTGGCCGCGCTGTGCCGGGAGCGAAACTGGCGCAGCGGGAAATCCTTGCCGTCTTTCACGAAGTCCCGGTATTTCTTCAGCGTGTCGCGGCGATATTCCGCGCCCTGACCAACCTGTTCCTTCATCAGGTGGTCCGCCATGTAGGCCGTCAGGCCTTCGCACCAGTTGCCGGTGTCGTAGTCCACGAACACCGAGTTGCCCCACCAGTTGTGCAAGATCTCGTGGGGGTAAGACGAGGTCAGGATGAACGGAAACCGGATGATCTGCGGCCCGAGCAACGTGAACGACGGCATGCCGTAGCCCGTTTCCCAGAAATTCTCGACCAGCGCGAACTTGCCGTAGGGGTAGGGGCCAATCAGGCGCCGGTACATTTCGATGTAACGCGCCGTGGCCTCGAGGTACTTCCCGGCCAGGGCCGGATCGTCTTCCCGCAGGTAGACCTCTGCGGTAGCGGCACCGGCCGGCGCTTCGTAGCGGGTCAACGGGCCGCCGACCAGGTAGATCTCGTCGACCGGGCCGGCCGAATCCCAGCTGGCGATTCCATCTGTGGCACGCGAGGTGCCATCGCCCTGGCTGATCAGGTGCCAGCCCGCCGGCGCGCGGGCGTTCAGCTTGAAGCGCACCAGGTCAGTATTGAAATACGGATACCAGAGCGTGCTGCCGCCGAGGTAGACGCCGTCCTCGCCAATGATGCCCGGCGTTTCGCTGAAGCCGCGCGTGTACTCCTCGCCCTGCGTTTCCAGGCCGAAATCGATGCGCCCGGCGTAGGTGAGTTCCAGTCGCGTGGTGCCGGGCGGCAGCTGCACCCGATAGCGGCTGATGCCCGCGCGCTGGGCGAGTTCGAGACTAGAACCGTTGATGCCCTGGAAGCCGGATTCCTCATCCGCATCCAGTTCGACCACCGGCAGGTTCGACTCACTGATCTCGAGCCGCGACGTCAGCAGGAAGTCGACAGTCTGGCCCGCCTGTTCAGGTGGCACATCCACCAGGGCTTGCACGGCCAGCTGGCTATTGGCAGGCTCCACGCTCACGACGAGATCGTAGGCAGCCGGCTCCGCGTTCGCGACACCGGCAAGGAACAGGCCGGCGAGGGCGGTGACGCACGCGCGCTTGAGAGGCTTATTCTTCGTCGTCTTCGCCAGTCGAATCTTCGTTCGAATCGCGGCGTAGCAAGACAGCCACGCGTATAGTTTCTTCTTCACGGCGCAGTTCTACCTCCACGCTGTCGCCCCAGCGGCGGTCACCCATGCCCTGGCGCAGGGACACCGGATCGCTTATCGGCTCGCCGTTCAGGGACAGCAGCTGGTCACCCACTTGTAATCCCGCAGCGGCGGCCGGCGAGTCGTCTTCCACTTGAATAATAATGTTTGGCGCACGGCCCAGGGAACCCGCGAGGGAGACACCGAGCATCGGGTAGACGGTGTGACTGCTGGGCGGCACGCCCCACACGAAGTCTGCATAAGAGGCCTGCACAGACGTGATCGGCGCCCCATCTGCGTCCGCGACCGGCACTGGCACCAGCGCAGCGATTCCGCCGTCGAAGCGCGGCTCGATCTGGCGTTGTGAGCCCAGTCCGTAGACCGCGTGGCCGGCGCCGATCAGCACGACCACGATGGCATTCGGCCCACCGTGGCGGCGCAGTGCCTGCAGAGAGTTCCAGCCCATCACCGCGTCCCAGGTGGCCTGGGCGCGGACCATGCCGTCGAGCTGCTCCGGGGGCAGTTCGGTATGCAGATCGTCGCCGTCTTCGAAGTAAGCGAGGTACACGCGGCGATGTTCCGGGCTATCCAGCGCCACCGTGGTGGGGATGTGCTCGAGGTCTTTCTTGCTGAGGCCCTCGAAGCCCTGGGTGCGTACGGCCGTGATGACCTTGCGAGGCGCGTTCACGCCGAACATGCGAATGCGGTTGTTCCGGGCGTAGCGAAAGATGTCGGCGTAGTAGTCCCAGTGGTAACCCCAGTAGCGGTACCAGTCTGCGGTCGTCAGAAATTCGGCTTCTTCGTACTGGCCCCGGGTCCAGCGGTCGAGGGCACGCTGCTGGGTATAAGGGAACATTTCGAGTGCGATCAGAACCTGGCGGCCGGCCTCATTCAGCGCTCGAATCACGTTGGCTTGCACCCGGTGGAACTCGATATTGGTGTGCTCCTCGCCGATGAAGAGGATGCCGGTGCTTTCCAGGCGTTGTACCAGTTCGCCGGTGGTTATCAGTTCACCGGTACGCGTATCGGTGATTGCATCGAGCATCACCGGTGCCTGCCGGTCACGGCGTTCCGGATCGCCGACATCCAGGTAGAGCACGTTCTCGCCGGCTATGCCAGTCACCGGCGCGATTAACGCGCATGCGCAAAGCGTTAACAGGAGTGCTCGCGTACTCATGATTAGAGACTAACTGATTTCGGTCCCGACTGGTTCTTTCGGCCGAAGCCGGGTGAATGACTCACGGGCGGGTGCCCGGCCAGGCGCTGGTCAGTTAGCGATCATCGGCGGGTTCCGGACGCAGGGCTTCAGTAGGTGGGGACTTCCGGGTCGATCTCTTCGGCCCAGGCGCGAATGCCACCGGCGAGGTTGTACAGATTCCTGAAGCCCAGGCGCCGGTAATGTTCCGCGGCCTGCAGGCTGCGCCCGCCAATGTGGCAATGGAAGATGATTTCCGTGTCCTTTGGCAGGCTCTCGATGAACTGCATGGCCTCTTGGTCCCAGGCGCGGGCGAATTCAATCAGTGCCTGTGCGCGCTCGTCTTCACCACGCACATCGAACAGCAGCAAGTCGGCACCGCGGTCGAGTTTCTCTTTCAGGTCTTGCACGCTCAACGACTGCACCGGCGGCGGCGCGTTCGCGTTGTCAAACACGAAGCGTGTTCCACCCAGCTGTTCTTCCAGGTCGATGCGCAGGCCCTCGGCCCGCGCTGCGCTCCACGGGTCCATGCGCAGGGTCACACCGGCCGTCTCTACCTCGACGGATCCGGGCTTCGGCGGTGACAGGCTCAGCCCGTGGGTCCACGCGGCGTCGATCTGGAGGTGCAGCGCCATGTTCGGCTGGGCTGACACCGCATTCTGTATCGCTGCGGCCGCCCCGTCGCTGATCTCGATGGCTGGCGACTGCACGTCCGGCACGCTGACCCCCAGCGCATCTGCCAGCTCCCCCGACTGCAGCATTTCCTGGATGATGTCGCTGCCGCCGAGCAGTTCGCCGGCGACGTACAGCTGCGGAATCGTTGGCCAGTTGCTGTACACCTTGATGCCCTCTCGCACCTGGGGGTACTCGAGCACGTCAATCGTCACATAGTCGGGCAGCAGCATGTCCAGCGCCGCAACGGTCTTCGCCGAGAACCCGCATTGCGGTTGCTGCTTGGTGCCCTTCATAAACAGCACGACGCGATTGTCGGCCAACAGCTCGTCGATAGCGGCGCGGGTCTGATCGTCCAGTGACATGGTGTTCCTCTGTGGTCGTCTCGCGGCGCGCTGCAGCAGGGCGCCTTGGCAATATGGTTTCGAATCGATACTATCAAATGATGCCTGAGACCGCGAACGACGCCGCCCGCGAACTCGCTGAGCTGCTGTTGCACCTGGGCCGCGCTGCCTATGCCGAAAGTGCCGGCGGTGGCTTGAGTGCCGCCCAGTGGGCTGCGTTACGTTACTTTGCGCGCGCCAACCGTTTCTCTCGCACCGTGTCGGGCTTTGCCGAATTTCATGCCACGACCCGGGGCACCGCCTCGCAAACCGTCAAGAGCCTCGTGAACCGCGGCCTGCTGGAGCGGGCGCGCTCGGAGCGCGACGGCCGCAGCGTGCTGTTCAAGCTGACCCAGCCGGCGCGCCGCCAGTTGCGGCGGGATCCCTTCGATGCCCTTGTGCGGGCAGCCGGGCATTTGAACCCGCGGCAGCTGGATGAAGTTAGCGGCGAACTCCGCCGGGTGGGCGAATACCTGGAAGCGGAGCGGGGCTCGGCGTCCGTTGGACGCTGCGAACGCTGCGGCCACCTGGTCAGTGACGGGGGTGACTACCGCTGTGGCCTGATGCAGGAGCCCCTCGCAACGGCAGAGTTGGGCGAGATTTGCATGCGGTATCGGGCGCGCGCCCAGTAGTGTCAGGCCGCCGGCGACGCAGCTGGACCGTTCCCTAGACCGAGAAGCTGGAACCGCAGCCGCAGGTGGTCTTGGCGTTGGGATTCCGGATCACGAAGCGTGAGCCTTCCAGGTCTTCTTTGTAATCGATCTCGGCGCCCATCAGGTACTGGACACTCATGGGATCCACCAGCAGCGTTACGCCCTGGTTTTCCACCCGGGCGTCACCGTCGCCGAGCTGCTCTTCGAAAGTAAATCCATACTGGAAGCCCGAGCAGCCACCGCCGGAAATGAACACACGCAGCATCAGCGCGTCGCTGCCTTCTTTCTCGATCAGTTCGGAAACCTTGAAGGCCGCGGCGTCGGTAAAGACCAGCGGGGTCACGGGCATCTGGAATTCAGTGGCACTCATGGCTGCCAATTATCCAGTCCCGGCCCCGCGTGTCAAATTGATTAGGTATCGAAACTACCTATCTGGGGACATTCGGCTTTTTCCACAGGGTGGAAAAAGCCGAATGTCCCCGATAACTTGACCAATAATCAGGCAGCGGCTCCAATGCCTGCCTTATGAGCCATCCGAAAGCGGCGCAGGCGGTGCTGGACCGCTACGGCCTGGCAGGCGCCGCGCTGGAGCCTCTGGGCAGCGGGCTGATCAACGAGACCTGGCTTGCCCGGACCGCGGCCGGTGAGCCTTTTGTGCTGCAGCGCGTCAGCGATATCTTCCCCGGCGAGATCAATCGCGACATCGACATCGTGACGCGGTTGCTGCTCGACCACGGCGTGTGCGCCCCGCGGGTGCTCCGCACCGCCGATGGTGAGCTGTGGGTTGAGCTCGAGCAGCAGAACTGGCGGCTGATGACCTGGTTGCCGGGCGACTGTCACGACTCACTGGGCTCGGCGGAGCAGGCCCGCGAAGCCGGCCGGCTCCTGGCAAGTTTCCACGGCGCCCTGGCTGATCTCGATCACCAGTTCGCGAACCCGCGGCTGGGCGTGCACGACACCGCGCGGCACCTGGCAGCGCTGCGTGCAGCGTTGCGCGTTCATGCGAACCACCCGCGTTTCGCCCACATCGCGCCCCTCGCAGCGGAAATTCTCGCCGCCGCTGCCGCGCTGCCCGATTTGCCGGGCACGCCGGACCGCGTGGTCCACGGTGATCCGAAAATCAACAACATCCTGTTCGACCCGGCAAGCGGCGCCGCGACAGCCATGGTGGACCTCGACACCGTCGGGCGCATGCCCTTGCCGCTGGAACTGGGCGACGCATTCAGATCCTGGTGCAATCCGGCGGGGGAGGATGGGCGCAGCGGTGAGTTTTCCGCAGGCCTGTTTGCCGCGGCGCTGGCAGGTTATGCGGAAGTTGCCGCCGGTTGGCTGACGCCAGTTGAAGCGCGCGCTATTGTGCCGGCCACTGAAATGATTATCGTGGAACTGGCGGCCCGCTTTTGTGCCGACGCGCTGAACGAGACCTATTTCGGCTGGGATCCGGAGAAGTTCCCGACCCGCGGGCAGCACAACGAAGTGCGCGCGGCCGGGCAGTTAAGCCTGTCGCGTTCCTTTGCTTCCCAGCGTAAAGAGCTTGAGATGTATGTGGCGGAAATATTTGGCGGCGCTTCCGGCTGAGCCGCCATCGTTTGGAGGTCACCGGAGCAGGAACGTCACCGCGCTCCATCTCTCAGGTCTCGGCCTGTTCCATCTCCACCACCGCGGCTCCGTAGAACTTCAGGTTCGCAACGAGGAAGCCCAGCGCAAACGCGCCGGCGCCCGCACAGACGATAGCCAGCGAATAGCGCAGCGCCGCATCGTCGCCGAAGCCGTAGTCCGTGACCAGTGCCACGGCCGTCGGGCCCAGGGTCAGTCCGAGCACGTTGATCACGAAGTAGTACAGCGCGGTGACCTGCGCGCGCAGTTGGTTGGGCGTGTACATCATCAGGGCTGCAGCACCCGCGGCGGTGACGGCCGCGCCGCCGATGGCTGACGGAATCAGCACGGCGATGGCCAGTTCGCCGCTCGGCATTAGCGGGGCGAGCGCGGAAGCTGGCACGAAGATCAGCATGAAGGCGAGGCAAACGCGCATCAGGCTGTCTTTCTCGCCGCGCCGGTAGCGCCGGTCCGCGATCGTGCCGGCCAGCATGACGCCGATGGGTCCGAAAATGAGGTTCACCAGGCCGTAGGCAAAACTGATTTCCGTGATGTCCCAGTTCCAGGTGCGGATGTACATGGTGGGCACCCAGAAGAACAGCCCGTAGCCGATGATGGTGACGACCGACATGCCGAGCATGTGCGTCCCGTAGGTTCGCCAGCGCGCGCCGATGAAACGCAGGGTTTCTCTGATCGAAATCTGCTGGGTTTCGCGCCCGCTGGCATCCGTGACGGTGATGCGGCCCTTGCGCGACGGTTCGCGCACCGTCGCCATCAGCAGGGCGATGAACAGCCCCGGCAGGCCGACCACCAGGAACACCGTTTGCCACGCAAACAGTTCGCCGACCACGGGCAGGCTTACGGGCGGCGCGGAGTTCACCAGGCCGATGATCCACCCGCCGACGATGTAGGCGATGCCGGCGCCCAAGGACACGCCCATGTTGTAAACGGAGATGGCCCGACCTCGCCGTTCGCGCGGAAAATAGTCGCTGATCATCGACAGCGCGCTGGGATTCAACGCGGCTTCACCAACCCCGACGCCGACCCGCGCCAGGAACAGTTGCCAGAAGTTACGCGCCAGGCCGCAGGCCGCCGTCATGAAGCACCAGATCGTGATGCCCACCGCGATGATGCCGCGACGGCTGCGACGGTCTGCCAGTCTTCCGATAGGCAAGCCCAGCAAGGTGTAGAAGATGGAGAAGGCGAGTCCCAGCAGCAGGCTTATCTGTGTGTCCGACAGATCGAGGTCGCGCCGGATCGGATCGATCAGCAGGGCCATCACCTGGCGGTCGAGAAATGAGACCATGTAGGCGAGGGTCAGTACGCCGACGACATACCAGGCGTAGGGAGCCTCCGGATATTCGTCACGCGCGCTAACAGATTGTTGCGTTTTGGCGTCGCCGGAGACCTTTTCAGCGTCAGACATAAGCCAACCGTGGCCTTTTTGCATCGCGTGCGTCAAGGAGTATTATCGGTTGGCGCGCTCCCATCTGCCGGTGGGCGGCGCCGGGGGAATGAGTATCCAGAGGGGGGTCGCAATGACTTTTAGCAAGCGGGTGGCAAATGCCACCTTCGGTCAGTTTGTTTTGATTGCGGCGATCGCTTTTGGCCCAGTCCCGGCACTAGGGCAATTCGAAGAGATTATCGTCAGCGCTCGGAAGATCGACGAGTCCCTGCAGGACGTGCCGCTGTCCATCACGGCCCTGTCGGCCGACACGATTCAGCGCGCAGGTATTGTGGACCTGAACGATGTCGCGGCCTTCACGCCCGGCCTCAGTTTCTTCAACCCTATCGGTGACTTCCTGCCGACGCCGATCATCCGCGGTGTCGCGCAGACCGACATTTTCGGTGAGACCAATGTGGCCAGTTTTGTCGACGGTGTCTACGTCGCCGGCCGCGAGGGGCTGAACTTCAACTTCCTGGACGTCGAACGGATCGAGGTCGTGAAGGGCCCGCAGTCCACCCTGTACGGCCGCAACGCCTTCAGTGGTGCCATTAACTACGTCACGAAGAGCGCCCCCGATGAATTCGAGGTCAAGGCCGATGCCACGGGCGGCAGCGACTCCCGGCTGGCCGGCCGCATCCAGATCGGTGGCCCGATCCTCGGCGACACCCTGAAGGGTCTGGTCGCCGCGGGCTACGACGACTTCGATGGCACGTATGACGACAAGCTTGGTGGTAACGACGTCGGCGGCCGTGAGTACAAGTCCTTTATCGGCAGGCTGGAGTGGCTGCCATTCGAGAATTTCGACGTCGTCACGACTTACTACTATTCGGATGACACGATCGACATCAGCCCGACGGCCTCTCTGCAGATGAACTGTGAGGATATCGCCGACCCGGCCACGGCCACCAGCCCGCGATTGGGCGCTTACTGTGGGCGTATCCCGGACCTGGAGTCATTGAACGACCGGCTGGTCGCCGCGGGTTACCCGAACAGTGGCGGTGATGACAACATCAACAAGATCCGGGCGGACCTTGGCGAAAACCGTGACCTGACTCGGGCCAGCCTGAACATCAACTGGGATCTGAGCTTCGGGACGATCACGTCCCTGACGGGCTACAGTAAGACCGAGCAAGAGGGCAAAGACGACGGCTCGCGTAACCTCGGTAACAGCCAGCCCTTCGAGTACTGCGCGCCGGGCGTCTGTGCGCCAAACTTCGCCGGCGTCGCCATCACGCGGACCGGCCTTTTCCAACCCGCTGGTAAGGATAAAACGGAGGAGTGGAGCCAGGAGATTCGCTTTACCAGTCCGCAGGACGAGGCGCTCCGCGGTGGTGGCGGCTTCTACTATTTCGACAGCGATTTCGACTCCAAGAGCCGTGGATCCTTAATCACTACCACCAGTCTGCCGGCTGACTACGTTGAGGGCACTAGCGGTTTCGGGCCTTTTGTTCTGGGTGGGGTAATCCCGATCGGTACAGGTGCTTTCGAGCCCTGGTTCACGCCCAACGGCGACACGGACTCATCAGCTTTCAAGGGCGAAACGGATACTGAGTCCTGGGCGACTTTCGGCTGGCTCGAGCTGGACTTTTTCGATGAGCGCTTTACAGCGCGCGCAGAGGTCCGCTACACGTACCAGGAAGAAGATGTCAAACAGATCATCACTGACTTCGATCCGGCCACCGGACTGGAGACCGGCCGCGTGGAGCAGAGGGGTAATGACGACTGGGATTTCTGGACCGGTCGCTTCAGCCTGCAGTTTCGCCCGAACGACAACTGGATGATCTACGGTACGGTGGCGAACGGAATCAAGAGTGGTTTCATCGAGTTCGTGGAAGGTGACCTGGTCACCGGTGATCCCTTCGAAATTCAGCTCCCGGTGGGCAAGGAGAAGAACACGAGCTACGAGTTGGGCTTCAAGGGGACGGTGGCGGACGGCAAAGTGCAATTTGACCTGACTGGTTTCTATACGGACTGGTCAGACGCGGCGTTGCGGTCAACTTTTGAAGAGGACCCGAGCACCGGTATTCGGCTGGAGCAGCCAGAAGCCGTGACCCAGATTGTCGGCGAGGCGTCTATCTGGGGCTGGGAGTCTTCAGTCGATTTCGCCCCCAACGAGTACTGGCTTTTCAACGCCGGGATCTCTTATCAGGACGCCCAGTGGGACGATGCCAAGCTCGACAGCCTGCGTTTGTTCCCTGACTTCGGCGACGCCGGATGCCGTGTGGATGTCGGCGCCGGCGAGTCCATACCCGACTACTGTGGCCGGGTCGACGGCAACCAGGTGGCCCGTCAGCCGCCGTGGCAGGGACGCTTCAGTGCCACCTACACGACGCCCATCGGCGTGAACTGGCTGGACGAGAGCTGGGAAGTCTTCGGCCGGGTGGACTACACCTTCGAGGATGACTGGTATCCGCAGGATGACAACCTTGCGCGGATCCCGGAACACACCTATACCAACCTGCGCCTGGGCCTGAATTCTGATCGCTACGCGCTGGAGTTCTGGGTCAAGAACCTGCTCCAGGAAGGTGATGTGGCAGCATCTTTCCGGGATGTGTTCTTCGGCAACACCGACGACATCTACGGGGACCGCACACCGGGTAACGGCCCGAACCAGTTCTTCCCGTTCCGCTACACGTTAAACTACCCGCAGCTGCGCACCTGGGGTGTCACAGTGCGCGCGCGCTTCGGCGGCAGCTAAGGGGACTGCCGGGGACTGGCTCCGCAGGTGCCTGTCCCCATGGGCGCAGGGGACAGGCACCTGCGGAGCCAGTCCCCGGGCTAGTGACAGCGGGCGCAGCTTTCGAGCTGCGCCCGTTTTTCTTGCGCTGTGACAGCGGTGCGTGTGGGCCACTGGTCGCCGTGGCAATCCGTGCATTCCCATTGCCGCTCCTGCACCAGTGCGTGGGCCTGCTCGAAGTGCCAGTAACCGGGCCGTGACGCGGCCAGCAGCGCATTCAGTGCAGCAGCATCGAGCAAGGCGCCGTCGTCTGCAGTTGCCAGTTCATCGGCTTCGGTCCTTGCGGCGCCCGCGGCCCCGCCCTGCTGGATGGATGCCGCGGCCGTGCGACCGGCGATGCGGCCGGTATACACCGACGGCCCCAGGAAGGTGCCAGAGCCGCCGTGGCTGCCGTTGATGCCGGCCACCCCGGTCACCTCGCCGGCCGCGTGCAGGCCGGGCAACGGAGTGCCGGCGGCGGTGAGTACCCGTGCCTGGTTGTCGATCACCAGCCCGCCCATGCTCTTGCGGGACATCGGGTAAAGACGCAGCGCGTAGAAGGGCGGTTCACCGAGCGTAGGGGGTTTGTCTTCGTCCAGGTCTTCGCTGAAGCGACCGAATACATCCGCCTCACCCAGCACAACCTGCGCGTTATAGGCTGCGACGGTCAGGTCGAGTTCGCTGGCGGGCAACCCGGTGGCCCTGGCCAGCGACGCCAGGTCATCGGCGCGTTGCACGATCTCGGGATTGCCGAGTATTTCCGCGTCGAGGCTTGCCCGGTCGAGCCACGGCGCGCCGCGCACCTGCAGCCGCCGCCGGCCCTTGTTGTCGAAAATCATCCAGTAGCGCTGGCCCGGCATGGCCAGCACCGTGTTTTCCAGGATCTTGCGCGGCGCATCTTCGTTCATGAACCGCCGGCCGTTGGCGCCAACGAAGATTGCAGCGGAATTCATGGCCAGCAGGCCTTGCTCGCCGCTTGAATCGCGCGGGTTCGGAAAACCGGTGACGAAGATAGTCTGCTTGTTCAGTCGTGCAAGGGCCG
>CAZTIB010000089.1:0-2813 GCA_964613615.1 uncultured Chromatiaceae bacterium | reverse complement strand
GGCGATTCAGCGGATTGGGATGGTGCCGTTTGTGATTTATCGGTTGATTTTGGCGGCGGTCATCGTGGTGGTGTTCTGGTAGGAAGACCTTCCGGCCTGCCGCACCGCCCGGGATTGCACAGTGGGTTTCTCTCCCTCTGCCAGCAATGGGTGGTGCGAAGCTAGAGAGCAGTCACGTGTCGCTGCATCGTCGGCTTTCTTTCGTGCTAAACCTCTTTCAGGTAGCTCCGTGGCCCACGAGACATGCTCGTCTCGGTCGATGCCCGGAACACGCTTCGGATGATCCGTTCTGTCCAGGACTGCACGGCGGGTTTTCCCTTCTCCCCAGCGACAGGGTGGGGGCGAGGGGGAGATAAGGAGTCGGGCAGCAACCTGCCAGACGGATTATTTGATGGCAGCGATGGCTTGCTGGCGGGCTTCGCGCAGGGCTTGGCCGAGGGCTTCGCCTTCGAGCCCCGAGTCCTTCAGATCCGCGGCGGTGACGGCTGCGGCGGCTTCGCGGGCGCGGCGCAGGAGTTGGGCCTGGGGGTAGGGTTGATCTTCCAGGCCGGTGCGGCCTTTGGCGTCCGCTTCGCAGGCCAGCAGGAAATCCTCGAAGCGTTCCGGCCGGCGCAGGGCGTCGGTGCCTTCCAGGAGTTTCAGCAAGGTGCCGGGGCGGAGTTCGGCAGCGCGATGGCAGAGCGTGTGATAGAGGGCCACCTGTTCGGCCAGTTCGCGGTAGCGGCGCGGGACGCCAATGCGGCGGGATAGCAGGCGCGCCAGTTCTACACTGCGCTGCTCGTGGGCGGGATGGCTCGGCCACAGGTCGGGTGACGTGGTGGCCTTGCCGAGATCATGCACCAGCACTGCGTAGCGCACCTCCCGGCTGGCCTTGAGTCGTGTTGCCTGCTGCAGACACATCAGCATGTGAACGCCGGTATCGATCTCGGGGTGATAGCGCTCGGGTTGCGGCACGCCGAACAGCGCCTCCAGTTCCGGGTAGATGACCCCCAGTGCGCCGCAGTCACGGAGTACCTGGAAGAAGACCTCGGGGTGATCCGTGCCCAGCGCGGTGTCGGTTTCTTTCCAGACCCGTTCCGGCATCAGCGCAGACACTTCACCGGCCGCCACCATCTCTGTCATGAGCTGGAGCGTGTCAGCGGCGATGCGGAATCCAAGCCGGTGAAAGCGGGCCGCGAATCTTGCCACGCGCAGGATGCGCACCGGGTCCTCGCGAAAGGCATCGGCTACGTGCCTGAGCAGTCGGGCGTCGAGATCCCGCTGGCCGCCCCATGGGTCGATCAGTTCGCCGTCGGCGTTTTCGGCGATCGCATTGATGGTCAGGTCGCGGCGCTGGAGGTCCTGCTCGAGGGTCACGCCGGGGTCGGTGCAGAATTCGAAGCCGTGGTAGCCCGGGCCGGTCTTGCGTTCGGTGCGCGCCAGCGCGTATTCCTCACCCGTGTCCGGGTGCAGAAATACCGGAAAACTGCGGCCCACGCGGCGGAAGCCGGCCTGTTCGAGTGCCGCCGGCGTCGCGCCCACGACGACCCAGTCGCGTTCCGCGGCCGGTTCGCCAAGCAGGCGGTCGCGCACCGCACCGCCGACGAGGTAGGTTTGCATGGCTGCATTCTAAGAGCTATCCGTTGATCTCGCATGTTGGTTGAATTTTTCACTCGCCCAGGCACCAGGCTGCGCCGCCTGCCGCGCCTTGCGGTGTTGGCGATGGCGTGCATGGCTCTGGGGGGCTGTTACTACTGGCAGGCCATGCGCGGCCACATGCAGCTGATGGGGCAGCGTGAGCCCGTCGCCGATGTGCTGGCTGACCCTGACACCACGGTCAAAACCCGGGAACAATTGGAGTTCGCCCAGCAAGCGGTGGACTTCGCACACGCGGAGCTGGCCTTGCCTGACAATGGCAGTTATCGCCAGTACGCCGATACCGGCCGGCCTTACCTGGTCTGGAACGTGGTCGCCGCGCCGGAATGGTCGCTGCAGCCGCGCACCTGGTGTTTCCCGGTGGCGGGCTGCGTCAGCTATCGGGGCTATTTCGCCGAGGCCGATGCGCGGGAATTCGCGGCCCGGCGCGCGGCGGCCGGCGACGACGTGTTCGTCGGTGGCGCGACAGCCTATTCCACCCTGGGTAAATTCGCCGACCCGCTGACCAATGTCATGCTGCGCATGCCGGACTACCGCCTGGCCGGGTTGATCTTCCATGAGCTTGCCCACCAGCAGCTGTATATCGCCGGCGATTCGGCCTTCAACGAGTCATTTGCCAGTGCGGTGGAGGAGGCGGGTATCCGGCGCTGGCTGCGCGAGCACGGCGATCGCGACGGACTGTGCAGGTACGAACGCTGGCTCGCCCGACGGGACGCGGTGCGCGAGGTACTTGGCCGCGGCCGGATGCAGCTCGAGGTGGTCTATGTCGGGACCGATAATGTCGACGCGCTGGCCGCCGGCAAGAGCGCGGCAATGGACAATATACGAGCCGACTACCAGGCGCTGCGCGCGGTTTGGGCGGGGCCGCCGTTTTTCGACGGCTGGTTCGGGCCGGAGCTGAATAACGCCAGCCTTGCCGCCCTGGCCACGTACGACCAGTACGTGCCGGCCTTCGCTGCGCTGCTGGCGCAGCAGGGTGGCGATTTCCCGGCGTTCTACGCCGCCGCCGAGGTCATCGGCAAGCAAGACGGCGATGCGCGGACAGCTGCGCTGGAGGTGCTGGGGCGGGCTGCAGTCAGTGCGCCGGCGCCGGTGGAGAATTGTCTGCCGGTGGTGGCCGCAGGCCCAGGCAGGCGGTCAGATTGAGTTGCAGCGAGCGCGGCACGATGCCGAGTTCG
>CAZTIB010000088.1:0-4074 GCA_964613615.1 uncultured Chromatiaceae bacterium | reverse complement strand
GACCGCAAAGGCAATATCCGCTCGATCACGATGGAGCATGCCTCAACTCGTGCCGCCGCCTAGACAATCTAAATTGCCGGGAAATTCCGGAGTTCATAATGGTCTAGCTCAGGCCACGGCCTCCCACTCGCCGGTCTTCTTCAGAAACGGCGAGTAGGCTTCGAAGCGGAAATCCACCGGCATTGCGCCTGCCACCAGCCGGGCTGACTCTACCTTCAAGTGCACGAGCTGCTTCGCACCGTGGAAAGCCTCTACTTTCGCGCCGCCCCAGGTGATTGACGCGCTGGCGGCCACATACAGCAGGTCGCCGGTCTCGAAATCCGGGAACAGCAGCCCCGCACGCGGGTTGAGCTCCAGGTTGCCCAGCGTGTTGTAGTGGTTGTTGCCGCGGAAGTCCGGGAAAGTCAGCCTGTCGCCGTCGATCCGCACGAAGCCGGGCTTGCCGCCGCGGTGGGACACATCCGCACCCTGCGTCAGATCCGTATCGTCGGCCGAGTAATAGGTCGCGATGAAGAAGTGATCGGCCGCTGCGACAATTTCGCGAGCCCGTTCGTTTAGCGACGCCATTTCCGTCACCGGTAAGGGTTTGCCCGCGTCGTCCACGCGATCAGTGACTTCAGCCACACGCTTCTGGATGAAGCGCGGGCAGTTGCCGAAGGCCTGCTCCACGTCGATGGTGAAGCCCGCGGCTTGCGAGTCCCGTACGCGCCCGGTCAGGCGGTTGCGGCGCCGGGTCGCGTAGTCGATGCCGAGAAAGCCCAGCCGCGCATCGACCGCAAGGTTGTCCGCAAGCGGATCGCCAAAGGTCGGCGTGGCGTCTACCTGCAGGGTCTGCGCGTCCGGTGCGCTCGTGAAGCCCGGCCGCCCGAAGAGCATCGATGCCCACGGCTGGCCGCTGGCGTCTACGCTGCCCACCAGGATATACGGCAGGTTCGCGTAGAACTCGCGGTGTTCATCGGGCATGAAATTCCGAATCATGCGCTCGCCGAGGGCCTCGGCCTTGTCGCGCACCCCGACGCGGGCCTGCACGGCCCGCTCGCCGGGGTGAAATGGGGATTGCGTAGTCATGATTCGACTCCTTGCAATAATGATCAGCTGGCCGGGGCGATGAACTCGACGCGAATGCCGCCGGGGATGTAGCAGATCATGTGTTGCGTCGCGCCGCCGCCGAGGGACTCGGGGGCAAACTCGATCACGACGTCGTCCTCACCTTGCAGGGTCTCGTGGAGCTCACGCAGCGAGTCCGCGCCGTCCACGGTCAGCGCGAAGTGGTGCAGCCCAATGACGTTGCGCCGGTCGAAGGGCGTGGCGTTGGCCGGATCGGCCGCCTGCCACAGGGTGATCATGATTTCGCCGTCGCTCAGGAAGACGGCCGGGTAGTCCGGCACTTCGCCGACCTGGCTCAGACCCAGCACGTCGGTAAAGAAACGGCGCGTGCGGCCGAGGTCCGGCACCGTCAGGCCGATGTGGTGGGCGCCGCGGGTGAGGGGCTGTTTGCTGTTGCTCATGTCGTGTCTCCTGTCTGTCAGTGGGTGGCTGCGAACAACCAGTGAGCGAAGGCTACGCCCTTGCTGGATATTGATAAATAAGGGGATTAGTTCAATAATTATTGCTCCATGGCAATAATCCCCGAGCAGCAGGGCCTGCGCGAGTTCATCGCGGTGGTCGAGCAGGGCAGCTTTACGGCGGCGGCGCAGGTGCTCGACGTATCGACCTCTTTCGTCAGCCGCCAGGTCGGGCGGCTGGAAGACCGCCTGGGCGCGCGGCTGCTGAATCGCACCACCCGCTCGCAAACCCTGACCGAACTGGGGCAGACCTATTACCAGCGCAGCCGCGAGATTCTCGACGAGCTCGAGCGCCTGGAATCCGACATGGCGGACCTGCAGGAAAAGCCCAAGGGCCTGGTCCGGGTCACCGCGGCCGGGCTATACGCCGAGCGATTTGTCGCGCCCGCGATTGCCGAGTTCATGCAGCGCTATCCGGAGGTCAGCGTCGAGCTGAACACCGCAATGCAGGTAGTAGATATCGTCGCAGAGGGTTATGACCTGGCCGTGCGCATGAGCGCCCTGGACGACAGTTCACTGGTGGCGCGCAAGGTGGTGGACCGGCGGGTGTGCGTGGCTGGCAGCCCGGACTACTTCGAAAAGCACGATCGGCCGAAAACCCCGGACGAACTGCGTCGCCACAATTGCCTGCAGTTGGGAGCAATGGAATGGCGCTTTGCGTGGCCCGACTCGTTACGGAGTGTGCGCGTGCGCGGCAACTGGAGCAGTGACAGTGGCACTGCCATCACCGCAGCGGCAATCCGCGGCATCGGTCTGGCACGACTGGCGCACTACTATTTCGATGACGCGGTGGCGCGGGGCGAACTGGAGCTGGTGCTGGAAGACTACGAGCCGCAGGACTCGGCTACCTGGCTCATCTACCCGAACCGGCAGTATTTGCCGACCCGGGTGCGTTACCTGGTGGATTTCCTCGCCGAGCGGTTGCAGGATGGGGTCGGACCACGGTAAGTCGCTGACTCAGGCGTATAACGCGACTTTGGCAACCGACAGATCCGCCTCGAACTCACGCATCCAGCCCAGCAGCCCGATGCGCATGATGCCAGCCGTATCCAGCGGCTCGTCGATCTGGTTCGGCTCGAAGGCTGACCACGGCAGCCGGATGGTCTGCCACTCGGGCGTCGCATGAATCGTGGCGCGATAAGACTGGCTGTACCAGCGCACGTCCGCGGTGCGTATGTGAATGTTGTAGTCCTCGTCATTGCCGTACACGAGAAACTCGAGCCCCTGGTAGGCCGACGCGTCGAAGGCGCTGTTGCGCCCGCCCAGGTCCATGGCCATCTGGATGAAGCCGCCGCCGGAATCGCGCGTGACCCGGCCGGTCATGCGCAGGCAGCGTCGCCCGCTGACCTCGGCCGCTTCCACGTTGCCGTCGGACACGCCACCCATCACCCGGTCGCTGAAGCCACGCCATGTGCAGTTGTCGATCATCACCGGCTCCGGCGCCTGGAAGTCCGTCAGCACCAGGCGCGAGCCTGCAGGGGCCGCGGCCACTGGCTCGTCGGCGCCCTTGGCGAGGGCCAGGGCCGGCGCCAGGCCGGCCATTCCAAGCAATTTGCGGCGTTCGATATTCATAGAAATGTCCCCGGTTGCTGGTGGAGTTTTCGTCCCCGAAACCCGTGCAGATTCGGAATTCTCCCCACCGGCAGCCCCTATCGCCCATAATTGCGCTGCCCGGCAGCAGCCAAAACTCCGCGCCGTCAGCCATGCCCACTGCCAGCCCCATCACGGCCGATTACCTCGACCGCATCCTGAAGGCCCGTGTCTACGAGGTGGCCATCGAGACCCCGCTCGAAGCCGCACCGCGGCTGAGCACGCGCGTCGACAACCGGGTGCTGTTCAAGCGCGAAGACCTGCAGCCGGTGTTTTCGTTCAAGCTCCGCGGTGCGTACAACAAGCTGGTACAGCTGTCTGACGCCGAACGGCAACGCGGCGTGATCTGCAGCTCCGCCGGCAATCATGCGCAGGGTGTCGCACTGGCCGCGCGCGAACTGCACATGCGCGCGGTGGTGGTGATGCCAGTGACCACGCCGACCATCAAGGTAGACGCGGTGCGGACCATCGGCGCTGAGATCGAACTGCACGGTCAGACCTACGATGATGCGTATGCCCGCGCGCAAGAGATTGGCGAGCGCGACGACCTGGTCTTTATCCATCCGTTCGACGATCCCGAGGTGATTGCCGGCCAGGGGACCATCGGCATGGAAATCCATCGCCAGCATCGCAGTCATATCGACGCGATTTTTGTCCCCATCGGCGGCGGCGGACTGATCAGTGGCATTGCGGCTTACACGAAGGCCCTGTTCCCGGGCGTCCGGATCATCGGCGTCGAGCCGGAAGATTCGGCCAGCATGCATGCCGCACTCGCGGCCGGCGCGCCGGTCACGCTCGACCACGTGGGCATTTTTGCCGACGGTGTGGCGGTGCGCCGCGTGGGGGACGAAACCTTTCGTATTTGCCGGGAGACCGTAGACGAAATCCTGCTGGTGAGCACCGACGAAACCTGCGCGGC
>CAZTIB010000087.1:0-21540 GCA_964613615.1 uncultured Chromatiaceae bacterium | reverse complement strand
GACGGCGATGGTGGCATCGCGCAGGCCACGGTCACGATTACCGTCAACCCGATCAACGATGGCCCGACTGCCGTCGCTGACGGCTATACAACGAACGAAGACCAGCCGGTCACGGCCGTGCTGGGCGTCGACGACTTGCTCCTGAACGACAGCGATACGGAAGGTGATCCGCTGACCGTCAACACCACGCCGGTCTCCGGCCCAACTAACGGCACGCTGGTGCTGAATAGCGACGGTACCTTCACCTATACGCCGGACGCGGACTTCAACGGTACGGATTCCTTCACCTACGAAATTGCCGATGGCAATGGCGGCACCAGCCAGGCTGTCGTCACCATCGTGGTGAACGCAGACAACGACGCCCCGACCACGTCTGGCATTGCCGATGTCACCGTTGACGAAGACGCGCCGAATACGACCATTGACCTGCTGGGCGCCTTTGGTGACGTGGAAGACGGGGCCGGCGGTCTGACCTTCACCGTCGCTGCGAACACGGATCCAAGCCTGTTCAACTCTACTTTTATCAATGACTTAGCAGGTAATATTACTCTGGTTTATGCGGCGAACGCCAACGGCACTGCCGACATCACGATCCGCGCCACCGATACCGGGGGCGCCTGGGTAGAGACCACCTTCACGGTCACAGTCAATCCGGTCAACGACGCGCCGGTGGTTGGCTCGGAGAGCATCACCGTCGATGAAGACGTGTCGTTCCTGGCTGCACTCGGAGTGGACGACCTGTTGCTTAACGAGAGCGACGTAGACGGCGATGTGCTCAGCGTGAACACCACGCCGGTTGCTGGACCCGCCAACGGCACGGTCCTGTTGAACAGCGACGGCACCTTTACGTATACGCCGAATGCGGATTTCAACGGCACCGACAGCTTCACTTATGAGGTAGCTGACGGCAACGGCGGCTTCAGCCAGGGCGTGGTCACGATCACGGTGAACCCGGTGAACGACGCACCGGTGTCCGGCGACGAGAGTATGGCGGTGGACGAAGACGCAGCGTTGGCAGGGGTGGCCGGCATCAGCGACCTGCTGATGAACGACACGGACGTGGACGGTGACCCTTTGAGCGTGAACACCACGCCGGTTTCAGGCCCGGCCAACGGTACGCTGGTGCTGAACAGTGACGGCACCTTCACCTATACGCCGGACGCCGACTTTAATGGAGCGGATTCTTTCTCCTACGAGGTCTCAGATGGCAGTGGCGGTACCAGCCAGGCCGTTGTGACCATCGCCGTCAACCCGATGAATGACGTGCCGGTCGCGGCCAGCGACAACATATCCGTCGATGGGCTGTCTGGAGGCACCTTCAGCCAGGCGGCCTTGTTGGCCAATGACACAGATGTGGACGGCGACACGCTGCAGATCGTCGGCTTTACCCAGCCTGCCCAGGGTTCATTAACGCAAAACCCGGATGGCAGTTTCGCCTACACGCCCGTGGCTGCGTTCACGGGCATGGACAGCTTCACCTACACAGTCGCCGACGTAGCGGGCGCCCAGGATACTGTCCTCGTGATGGTTTCCGTAGTGGAGCCGACCTTGATTAACCCTGACGGCCCGCCGGATCCCGACCCGGGCCCAGGCCCGGACAACGGAGACGGCCCACCGGACAATCAAGAAGATGGCGATGACGCCGATAAAGATACTGGCGACGACACGCCGGAAGACGAGCCTGCGGGCGACGGGACGCCTCGACAAGAGGAGGAACCGCCGATTGTCGAATACGACACGCCGGATGGCTCCGGGCACCTCGAAACAGTATTGAAGAATTCACTGTTGGAACTTTACGGACAAAGCGATGATGGCGCCGGGCGCACCGGGGTGACAGCGCCCAAGTTCCTGTATGACGCGTTGCAAGCGGTCGAAACGGCGTTCGACGTAGCGATACCCGATATGGCGTTGGCAGCGGCCAGCGAACTGCCCATCTGGAAGGCCCTGGACGCGATGCGGCGCGAGATGGGCTCGCCGGCAGAAGATGCTCAGTTCGGCGGCATCATGGTCACGCAGATGACCACCGGCGCAAGCCTGATGCTGAGTGCAGGTTTCGTCAGCTGGATCCTGCGCGGCGGCGCGTTGGCGAGCGCCCTGTTGTCCTCCATGCCCATGTGGAAAGGCTTCGACCCATTGCCGATCCTGCTGGCCCGCAAGAAGCGCAAGAAAGATGCACAAGAGCGCGCGGAACGCGACGCGAAGATCCTGCGGGAATCCGAGGTCGATCGCCTGTTCGAGGCAGCAAGTCATAGCGCCCCGGCTACTGCTCGCGGCCGACCGGTGAAATGAAGAAGATTCTCGGCACGCCCACGCTGCGGCTGAGTTTCGGCCTGGTGGCGCTGACCATCAGCCTGATCCTGATGGCGAAATTTGTCGGCTTTCTACCCGACCGTGAGGCGGCGGCCCTGACCGCTCGGCAGAATCTCTGCGAAGCGCTGGCAGTGCAACTGTCGACCGCCGCCAGCCGCACCGATATCCGGCTCATCAACGAAACCCTGCGGTCGGTGGTGGCGCGCAACGAGGACATGCTGTCGGCGGCGCTGCGTGATCGCGCCGGCAATATCACTGCGTCCGCCGGCGATCACGGCACCCACTGGGAACCGCCCGAGGATGACCGTTCCACGGCGACCCATGTGCAGGTCCCGATCTTCAACCAGGACCAACGCTGGGGCACGGTTGAAATCAGTTTCTTGCCGCTGATGGCCGGAACCGGCGTGTGGTGGCCGCCGCAGAATTCCCTGGTCGGCCTCATTACTTTCATAGCCTTGTCAGGCTTCCTGGTCTATTTCATCTTTCTACGCCGCGCCCTGCGCGAACTCGACCCCGCCGGAGTGATCCCTGAGCGAGTGAAGGCCGCCTTCGACTCGCTGGCCGAGGGCGTGCTCATCATGGATGAGGAAGAACGGATCGTGATGGCCAACGAGGCCTTCACGAAGCGCATCGAACAATCCACGGAGCCGCTGACCGGCAAGAAAACTTCAGAGTTGCGCTGGCGGAACGTACAAATTGGCGAGGGCGAAACACTAATGCCGTGGCAGCTGGCCATTCGTGACGGCACCAAGCAAACCGGCCTGCCGTTGAGTATTCGAACGCCTGGGGGTGAGATGCGCACCTTCATGGTCAACGGCGCGCCGGTCACCGACGCGAAAGGCGCCGTTCGGGGTGCGTTGGCCACCTTCGATGACGTCACGGACGTGGAAAAGAAGAACTCGGACCTGCAGCTGGCCCTGAAGCAACTCGAGACTACCCAGGCCGAGGTCAACCGGCAGAACCAGGAGCTGAAGTTTCTCGCCGCCCGCGATCCCCTGACCGGTTGCCTGAATCGACGTTCGTTTTTTGAGCGCCTGGAGAGCGTTATGGAAGACGCGCGGCGCACGGACCAGCCACTGTGCTGCCTGATGCTAGACATCGACCACTTCAAATCGATTAACGATCGCTACGGGCACGCGGCTGGCGACAAGGTGATCGCCTACACAGCCGAACTCGTATCGGCGCTATGCGGAGATGATGACCTGGTTTGTCGTTACGGTGGCGAAGAGTTCTGCGTGGTCCTGCCGGGTTCGCCCCTCGACGCCAGCGCGACCTTCGCCGAAAAAATCCGTGCCCAGGTCTACGATGGCTCCCGGGCGCGCTTTACCTCCAGCATGAGTGTCTCGATCAGTGTCGGCGTGGCGGATCTGCGGGATACTGACGGGACTGCCAAAGACCTGGTCAACCAGGCCGACATGGCCCTGTATTCGGCGAAAGAGGGTGGCCGGAACCGGGTCATCTGCTGGAACCTGGTCGAAATGGACCCAATGGAAACAACCAGCGTGCCTCAGAGTTCCGTCCAGGCCGTGCGGTCTGGCGGAGATTCCGGGGAGCCCGCGGCAACGGCGCTGGTCGAAAGCCTGCAGAAGCGAATCGCAACCCTCGAGGGTGTTCTCGAAGACCAGGAATTGACGGTGCACAAACAGTTCGGCTATGACCGCCTGACCGGCTTGCCGAACCGGCTGATCTTTTTCGATCGCGTCGCCCAGTCTATTGCGCGCAGCAAACGTAATGGCACCGTGGTGGCCGTCCTGTACGTGGACATCGATCTCTTCAAACGGGTCAACGATGCCTTTGGGCCCGACGTTGGCGATGAGATGCTGCGGACCGTCGCAGAAAGGGTGTCTTCGCTGCTCCGCGAGAGCGATACCGTTGCGTTGTTGGGCGGGGGTAACAAGAGCTCCACGGTCTCGCGCCTGAGTGCGGACGAATTTTCTATCGAGCTGCCGGATCTCGAGAGCGTCGACGCGGTCACCTGGATTATCCAGAGAATCCTCACCAGCCTGACCAAGCCGATACAGATCGATGAGCACGAAATCTATGTGACTTGCAGTATCGGCGCGAGCGTTAGTCCGGGCGATGGTGACGACGCCGAGACGCTGATCGGCAATGCCAGAATCGCGCGCCAGCACGCGCGCGAAGAGCTGGGTTGCAATACCTATGTCTTCTACAGCGACGATATGAACGACCGGTCATATCGGCAAATGATGCTCGAATCGCAGATGCGCCAGGCCATTGAGTACGGTGAATTCCTGCTGCATTACCAGCCTGTCCTGGACCTGAAAACGGGCGAAGTCATTGCGATGGAGGCGCTCATCCGGTGGCAGAACCCGGAGCTGGGCATGGTGCCGCCGGATAGTTTCATCCCGATCGCTGAGCGAACCGGTCTGATCAAGCCCATCGGCGACTGGGTGCTTCGAACCGCGTGTCGTCAGGCCGTAGCGTGGGCGGAAGCTGGCATCGCGCCGGGGCGCATATCGGTGAATCTATCGGCCGTGCAGCTGAAGATGTCAGACATCACCGGGGAAATTCTGGCCACGCTCAGCGACGCGGGGCTGGAGTCGCATCGTCTGCAGTTGGAAATAACCGAAACGGCGTTGATGAACGACATTGAAGCGTCTGCGACCGTATTGAAGAACCTGCATGCCCAGGGCGTGCACATTGCGATGGACGACTTCGGCACGGGGTACTCATCCCTCAGTTATCTGAAACGCTTCCGGCTCGACACGCTGAAGATCGACCGGTCGTTTATTCGGGAGCTGGCGATGAACGGCGAAGATGTGGCGGTGGTGGCGGCCATCGTGGCAATGGCCCACCGGCTCGGGATGCGGGTCGTGGCCGAGGGTGTGGAAACCGAAGCGCAGCTGAGCTATCTGCAGAACCTCGAGTGCGACGAGGTGCAGGGCTATCTGTTTGCAACGCCGATGCCGGCTGACGAAGCCGGAGCGTGGCTCCAATCGGCTCAGGACAAGACCTCGGTGCACGGCATGCTCGATGCGGCGGTCGGCGATGGGTTGACAGCGCCGAATGTGGTGTCGATCTCGGGCGAGTGGCCTGTGCAAGTAAAAAGGGATGAGAGATGAACGTCGAAGTTGCGGTGAATCCACGCGAGCTGGTCGCTGACGTCAGGGAGCTGTTTACGCTCCCCGATATGTACCTGCGGGTAAAAGAGGCAATTGATAGCGAAGAATCGTCCGTGGGCCAGGTGGCCGAGCTGATCGCGAGCGATCCGGTCATTACCGCGCGCCTGCTCAGGTTTGCCAACAGCGCGTTTTTTGGTCTGTCGCAACAGGTGGATACGATCAGTCGGGCAGTCACCGTGCTCGGTACACAACTGGCGCACGACGTGGTGCTGGCCACGTCGGTGGTGGATTCCTGCTCCGGTGTGGCGGACACGGTGGACGTGCGCAGCTTCTGGTCAGACAGCGCCTATTGCGGCTTGCTGGCCCGGCTGCTGGCGCAGCGCTGCAACGTGCTCGATAGCGAACGAATTTTCCTCGAGGGCCTGTTGCGAGACCTCGGCCACCTGGTGATGTACCAGCAGTTGCCGGACGAAACGCGAGCTGCGCGAGAGCAGGCTCGCAGCAGCGGCAGGGAGCTGTACCAGGTCGAACAGAATATTGTGGGGTGCCACTATGGCGAAGTGGGCGAGGAATTGATGGCCTCGTGGCAGCTGCCGGCCAGCTTCGGCGAAGTCGCCCGCTACCACGTCGACCCGGCCGGCGCGTCGAATTGCCCACTGGAGGCGGCCATTGTCCACATTGCCCACCACGTTGCGCTGGCCAGCAGTGCGGGTCGCACCCTGGCCAGCGACGAGCTGCCGATCAAGGCAGCGGCCTGGGGGATCACCGGCCTGACTGCGGACGTTATCGAGCCGGTGCAAGCGGAAGCAGACAGTGCATTGGCAGAGACGCAGGCGCTGTTCATCGCCGCTGCCTGATCAGGCCAATCGCTGGCCGTTTCCCACCTCAGACTTGTGTCCCGGATCACATTTCGGGCCCCGGCAAGCGGGCCTTCACCTCAGCTTTAACCCTCCTGCGCCGATAATCTTTATGGAAAGGTCGTGGCCACTCCCGGCCCGGACCGTCTCGCATGCGCGACGAACACGGAAGCTGAAGCTATGGCGGTGCAACGACTGATTTCCGGCCGGCTGGCGTTGACTGCGCCCCGGTCGGGCATGGCTTGCCGCCCTCGCCGGGTGGGCAGGAGCCGTCTGCTGCGCCGCGCCACGATCGCTCCACCGGGGAGATGCCTGCGGTGATTTTCGGGCGACTGAAGCGTTGGCAAGGCAACCTGAAGCTGGGTCGCAAGATCCAGATGATCACATTGCTGGCTACGTGGATCTCGCTGATATTCGCGTCGCTCACTATCGGTGCATCGGATCTGTTCACGCTGCGCAAGGCTATGGTCGACTATGTCACGACCCTGGCTGTTGCCACGGGAAAGAACAGCGCGGCGGCCCTGACATTCAATGATGTTGCCCTCGCGAAGCAGGTACTGGATTCGATGGCCGCGGATCCGCAAATCACCATGGCGGCTCTTTACCGGCCCGACGGCGGCCGGCTCGTCAGTCACGGATTCGGCGACGACACCGGTCTGGACTGGCGGGCGCCCGTGAAAGACTGGTTGCAGTCCAGCCTGGCAAGCAGTACACCGAGTCACATCTTCGACCGACTCGACAGTCTGCACGTCAGTGCGCCGATTTGGCTCGACGGCAGACGGGTGGGGGTGATTTATATTCGCTCATCTCTCGCGGGCCTGATCGCGAGTGCGAAATGGAGCGTGATCGTCACGTTGCTGGCAATGGTGGCGGCGTCCCTGGTTGCCTTCCTGTTGGCTTCGCGCCTGCAGCGTGTTGTCACCGGCCCATTGGCCAGGCTGTTGAGCCTTGCGGAAAGCGTCTCGCAAGACGGCGATTTTTCTCGCCGGGCCGAAAAATCCGGCAATGACGAAATTGGCGCCCTGGTGGATGGCTTCAATCGCATGCTGGTTGAGTTGCACAACCGTGGTGAGCACCTGGAGAGGCACCGGGAAGACCTTGAAAGGCAGGTGGCAGAACGCACCCGGAGCCTGGAAGCTGCGATGGCCCAACTGCGGGTATCCAAGGAACGCGCGGAAGCCGCGAGCCGTGCCAAGAGCGAGTTCCTGGCGCGCATGAGCCACGAGATTCGGACCCCGATGAATGGCGTTCTCGGGATGACCGAATTGTTGATTACTGCCACCGAACTGAGTGCACGGCAGAGACGCCACGCCGACACGATCCGCTATTCGGCGGAGGCGCTGCTCGACATCATCAACGACATCCTGGACTTTTCCAAGATTGAAGCCGGCAAGCTGGAACTGAATCACGCGCCATTCGATTTGCGGGAATCCGTTGAAGAATGTGTGGAATTCCTGGCCGAGCGCGCCCATGCCAAGGGTCTTGAGCTGATCCTGGATGCGCCGGCGAATCTGCACTCGGCGGTTGTCGGTGATGCGGTCAGGGTGCGGCAAGTGCTGGTTAACTTCGTCAGCAACGCGATCAAATTCACCGAGAAAGGTGAGGTGGTCGTCAGGGTCCGGGAGGTGGAACAAGACACCGGTTCCAGCGTCTTCCGGATTGCCGTGAGCGACACCGGCATCGGCATTGGCCAGGCGAATATCGACCGGATCTTTGAGTCCTTCTCGCAGGCAGACGGCTCGACCACCCGCCGCTTCGGCGGCACCGGCCTTGGCCTCGCAATCTGCAAGCAACTGGTCGCACTTATGGGGGGCGACATCCAGGTTGCCAGCATCCCCGGCCGTGGCTCGACCTTCAGCTTCACGATTCCGCTTGACCGTGAAGAAGCCAAGGCCGCGAACCTGGAACCCGAAGCCTTGAAGGGCATGCTGGCCTGCATCGTCGATGACAATGCCACCAACCGGGACATTCTTGGTCAGCAACTGCGGGGCTGGCAGATGGAGGTGGATGCTTTCGACTCGGGCGCCGCGGCCGTACAACGCTTGTCGAGTAATGATGTGGCATCTGTGCCCTATGACGTGGTGCTGCTAGACCTGCACATGCCCGGAATGGACGGGATGGAGGTCGCGCGCAGGATCCGCACCGTGCCGTGCCGGGCAGACCTGAAGATCGTGATGCTGAGCTCCGTGTCGGCAGATGCCACAGATGCCGAGCTGGAGCGGGCAGGAGTGCAGGCGTGGTTGACCAAACCGGTGCGCCAGGCCCAGCTCTACCATTGTCTGAAGACGGTACTGAATCGGGAGCTGCCCCTTGAAACCTCAGACGCAAAGACGGGCGGGATGGCGCTGGAAGCGCTCGCCAGCCCCGCTGCACTGCACGTGCTGGTGGTCGAAGACAATCCGGTGAACCAGGAGGTGGCCCGCGGCATGCTCGGCCATTTGCAGTGCGAAACTACGGTGGCGAACAACGGTGCGGAAGGGCTCGAATGCTTCATGGCGGAGAACTTCGACCTGGTCTTGATGGATTGCCAGATGCCCGAGATGGATGGTTTCGAAGCCACCCGCCGGATTCGTCAATGGGAGTCGAGCCAAGGGCGTGCGAGGACCCCGATTATCGCCCTGACCGCGAATGCGCTGGATGGCGACCGCGAACGCTGCCTCGCTGCCGGCATGGACGACTATGTCAGCAAACCCTTTAGCCAGAAGGCGCTGGCGGATCGTATCCAGGCCGCGCTGCCGAACCCGGAGCGCCTCGATATCACCGGGATCATTCCAAGCCCGACATTCATCGGCAGGCTGGTGGATCTCGAGTCGATGGGGGAAGAGGCGGAATCCGCTGATAGTGTCATCGATCCGGTGATTGACCTGCAGGTTCTCAATGGCATCGAAGAGCTACAACAGCCGGGCCAGCCACGTCTGCTTGGCGAGGTGATGAAGCTCTTTCTGAAAAGCGCCCGTGAGCAACGGCAACAGTTGACTGACGCGGTGGCTGCCGGCGATAGCACCGCGATCTGGCAACTTGCCCATGCGCTGAAATCGAGCAGCGGCAATGTGGGCGCGCGTTTCCTGGCCGATGTCTGCGCAAGGCTTGAAAAACAGGCCCGCGCGGGCGAGCTGGACGAGGCACCGGCGATGTTGAAAGAAGTGGACCGCCAGCATGACCGTGCGGTGATTTGCCTGCATGAATATATGAACAGGGTGGCCGTATGACCAGGCAGCTTGCCGCAGTGTCCGCAGGCTACGTGCTGGTGGCCGATGACGATCCGTCGTTCCGGTTGCTCTACGAGCAAACGCTAACCGCGGCCGGCTTCGAGGTGCTGACCTGCGCCGACGGGCTGGAGGCCCTGACGGCCATTGCCGACAGGGTGCCGGACATCGTCCTCCTGGATGTCGAAATGCCGCGCCTGGGCGGCTTCGAAGTTTGCAGGCGGATTCGCAAGCACTATCCGGATTTTCCCGCGCCGGTGGTCATGATTACCGGCAGCGACAATTTCGAGTCAGTGAAGCGCGCCTACGAAGTGGGCGCCACGGACTTTATTCGCAAGCCCCTGACCTGGGCAGCCTTGCCTTTCAAGCTGCGCTACCTGTTGCGGTCTTACCGGGCCCTGCTGGACGTGCAGGCCGGTGAACGCAAAATTCGGGCCCTGCTGGAAGCCATTCCCGAGCTGATCTTCGTGGTAGACGAAACGGGCACCATCCTTGAGGGCCTCAGTGGTCCGGTCCCGGGGACCGACGTGGCAGAGCTGGCTGGCCGCAAGCTGGAGGCCGCATTGCCATCAGGCACCGCGAAAGAGGCTCGCGAAGGCCTGCACGCGGCGCTGGCGACCGGGCAAATGCAGGCCTACACACATGCCTGGCCCGACGGCCGTACCTTCGAAACCCGGATGGTCGCCAACAGCGCCACCACCGTGGTCACGCTGATTCGGGACATTACGGACAAGGTCGCGAGCGAACAGCGGATCAATCAACTCGCGTATTACGATCAGCTGACCGGATTACCGAACCGGCAACAGTTTATTCGCGATTTGCGGCGCGCCCTGGCACGGGTAGCTCGCCACGACGAAAAACTCGCCGTGCTCTACCTGGACCTGGACCGGTTCAAGCGCATTAACGACACGCTGGGCCATACCGTGGGCGATGCACTGCTGAAGTCGGTTGCCGACCGGCTGGCGGCTTCGGTACGGCTGGAAGACACCGTGGGGCGGATTCGTATCGATGATCCGGGCCAGGCTGAGCTGGCCCGCCTGGGCGGGGACGAGTTCGTGGTTCTGATCGGGGGCCTGGATGAGGATAACGAAGTCGAGAAGATCGTCGGTCGGATCCGGGCATCGCTCTCCGAGCCCTTCGCTTACGAGGGTCACGAGTTCGTCATTACGCCGAGCATCGGCGCGGCTTTGTATCCGGACCACGGCGAGTCACTGGAAGAATTGCTGATGCATGCGGACATGGCCATGTACCAGGCCAAGGCTTCAGGCCGGAACGGTTACCGCATATTCAGCAGTGCCATGAACACCCGGTCGCTGGAGCGCCTGGACCTGGAAAACGAGTTGCGCGCGGCTGTGGACAACAAGGCATTTTCGCTCCACTACCAGCCGAAGGTAGACGTGGCGTCGTGGCGAATCGTTGGTTGTGAAGCCTTACTCCGCTGGCAGCATCCCGAACGCGGCTGGATATCGCCGGCAGATTTCGTGCCGCTGGCCGAGGAGACCGGCCTGATCATCCCCCTCGGGCGCTGGGTGATCGAGGAGACCTGCAGGCAGCTGAAAGCCTGGCACGAGGCGGGGCTCCATGAGCTGACGGTGGCCGTGAATGTGTCCAGCCAGCAGTTTACGCAGCGCGACCTGCTGGACACGGTATTGCAGACCATCTGGGCGGCCGGGCTGAAGGCCCAGTGCCTCGAAGTAGAGATTACCGAAAGCCTGTTGATGCAAAATGTCGACGAAACGCGTGAGGTCCTGCGGCAATTCAGGGAGGCCGGCATCAAGCTCACCGTCGACGACTTTGGCACCGGGTATTCCTCCCTGAGTTACCTGACTCAGTTTCCGCTGCAGTGTCTGAAGATCGACCGGTCATTCGTCCGGAACCTGCATGTGAACCGGCAGGACGCGGCCATCTGCAGTGCGATCATCGCAATGAGCAAGGAACTCGGGCTGGAGGTCGTTGCAGAGGGGGTCGAACTGGAAGAGCAGCTGGACTATCTGCGCCAGCACGAGTGCGACGTGATTCAGGGCTTTTTGTTCAGTAAAGCCCTGCCGGCCGACGAGTTTATCCGCCTGCTCGACAGTTCCGGCTCAGCCAGCAGCGCTGGGTAATAGCCTAATATCCATACGCTCCGACATAGGTGACCGGGTCGACCTGCTGACAGAGTTCGGGAGCCATTCCCCGCAAAAAAAGGTGCAGTCGAGTTCGCGCACGGTCTCGACCCAGACGGCGAGTTACTCGCCACCGATCACGCACTCCAGCGCCGGCGCGGCGGCTGTTATCGGCGGCGGTGGCCGCGCCGCGGTCATTTTCGCGGCCCCCGCGGTGCCGGCAGCCGCGAGCGGGCGGATATACTCCAACACCTTTGCGCCGGACTGATGGAGAGGCCCCGGAGTGAAACTCATGTCCTGCCGCAGCCTGCTCGCGTGCCTCGTCGTTGTTGGGGCGTTGCTGACCGGCAGCTGCGGTCCCGGGCCGGAGCCCAGGAAAGTTGGCGTCATCTACGTGTTCCACGGCGGTTCCGATAGCTTCGGCGAACGGTCGAACTGGGAATCCACGATGATGATCTTCTCCTACGATCCCCACAGCCAGGTCTATCAGAAGGTCATCTGGAATCCAGCGGTCTGGCCCAGCATCTTGCTATTCGGCAATGCGCCGAAAGAGTTGGGCAAGTATTCCTTCGAGTATGAGCGTATCGGCAACAATGATCCGGCAAACGGTCTGACTCTCGCCCGCTACGAGCACCTCAAGCAGGCCCTGGAGGAACGGGAGGCAGAACTGGGCGTCGATTTCATCGTCGACTACGCAAGCTGGCGCGCCATTGATCCGGCACACCACATCTACCCGCGCTATCTCTACTATCCGCGCGTCCCGGGGGGTAGCCCGCTGAACTACTGCGGGGGCGATGCGAAGGGCAGGCCGCCCGACGAATCCTGGGCGGGCTGCGAGCCGGACCGCTTCAACACCGACGGCACCGTGGAACGGCTGCTGAAGGCGGGCGTGGACGAGATCATCATGATCGACATGACCACGTCCGGCGTCCGTTTCTTCAAGACTTTCGACGTGGTGAATCTCGCCCGCCAGGTCGTCGCGCAGCACAACGAGGACACGGGTAGTGACGTGAAGGTCTGGTGGGTCAACGATCCGACGGACCTGGTCACCAGGTCCTATCCGCTGGACCCGCCCGGGTGGACGCTGTCTCTCGGCGAGGTCAAGGAGGACCAGGACAGCAGCGTCCCGCTCTATGGGCATCCGAACCCGGTGTCCGACGATCCGCAGCTGGCGGTGTTCCACGTCGAGGGCATCGAGGCAGAAATGCTCGCGGAAGTGCCGATGGAGCAGACCGGCGTCCTGCTGATCAACCACGCTACGCGCCTGTACAACCAGTATTTCGACCCGAAGATCAACGACACGCTGGTCCTGAACCGGAACATCAAGAACCTGCTGAGGGAGCGCCACCCGGGCCTGGAAGAAGAAAACATTCTCGGCGCCTGGTTCGGCAGGAAGACGCCAAACCCGAACGTGGAGCTTGGGCCGCGGAACTTCAGCCGCTTCGAGCGCACGCGTGAGATGCGCGGCGAGAACCTTGGCGATGCGAGGCTGTACGAAACTCGCAACCTGTTCCCGGGTGGCGACATGAGCTACCGGTACTGGGAAGCCCTTGAGGAACTCAAGAACAACGGCGTGCGGCACATCGTCATTGCCTTCCCGCAGATCATGGTGGACTCCGTGCTGAGCCTGGTCGAAGTCCCGAACCAGGTGGCGAAGGAAATTGGCTACAAGTCCTGGCGATACATCGACGAGCTGGATTTCGACACCTTCCCCGACGCGGGTCACCCGTTCGGGGACTACTGGGGTATCTGGGTGGATAAGGAGTGCGAGGCGGCTGACGGCTCCGGCCGGCGCGTGCAGTGTTGCCTCACCATGGGTGGCTGCGGCGATCCGGCGCGGCCCTACCCCCCGCCGCGGCAGACGCCGATCAACAAGGTCCGCAAGGACCTCGATCCTTCGCTGGCCTTCGACGTATCGGAGTACGGCCACCTCGGCTACGACGCTGCTCTCGGACCACCCGATCCGGATGCGCCGGTGCAGGATCAATACCGCGGCACCTGGTCCATGTGGATTCCGCCCAACGACAACCCGGCCGTGGGCCGTTTCCTCGCTGACAAGGTCGTCGCGTTTTTCAACAGTCCGCGGCCGGAGCGCGCCGTAGACCCGGTCCAGCTTGGTGCGCCGCCGCCGCCGGCGGGCGAGCGAACGGCGCAGAACTGACAGGTCGATCGTCGCTATAGTGTCGTGACAGGATGGTGCAGTGATGAACAATTTCAGCCAATGGGCGCGAATCGCCATGCTGGTCGCAGCCGGCGCCCTCGGTGCCGGTGCCTGCACTTCGGCGGAAGACGAGTCCGAGCCACCTGCTGTCGGCTTCGCGGAACACATGCACGGACACCTGGACGAGGTGAATCAGATCAAGGCCGCGGTCATCGCCGGCGACCTCGAGATGGCACGGCCGCCGGCCGTGTGGCTGTCCGAGCACTCGGAGCCCCCGGGCATGCCCGACGACTGGTCGCCTTACCTGTGGGAGATGCGGCAGTACGCGTCCACCATTGCATCGGCCCGGGACCTGCGCCCGGCGGCCGTCGCGGTCAGCGAAATCGGCCGGACCTGCGGGGAGTGTCATCGCGACCACGCGGTCGAGATCGAGTTCATCGCCGGTCCGCGGCCGCCGATGGAACCGCACGACATCCGGACCGAGATGGCGCGTCACCTGTGGGCAGCCGACCGGCTGTGGGAGAGCCTGCTGGGCTCATCGGACGTCGCCTGGGCCGAGGGTATGGCCATCCTCGAAGAAGTGCGGCTCGTCCCGACCGAACTCGACGACGCACCGGAGCGGGCCGCCCAGGTGGAGGCGCTGGTTCAGCGCATCCGGACGCTGGGTGAGGAGGGCGGGCGCGCGCCGGCCGGGCCGGCCCGCAGCGCGCTCTACGGCGAGTTCCTGGCCACGTGCGCAAGCTGTCACACGCTGACGGGCGGCGGACCCGGCCGCGTCGCGATGCACGTTGGCGGGATTACTACTGCCGCGCGTTGACCCGCTGACTGCCGCCGGGCGGCCTCCGGGTGCGGATGGCACCGGCGCAGCTTCAAGGAATTCCCAGCCGCCGCCGCCGTGTTAACCAGGCAAAGCAAAGGCGGCTCGGCGACGGGGACGCCAGCCGGGCTAGCGCGGTGGGGCCACGACGAGGGTGTCGTCAAACACTATGTCGATGGGCGGCTGCATGGCGCCGCTAGCCAGCGCCTCCATGTATTCCGCCGTGGGGAAATGACAGTAGCTCTGGCCCTGCAGCCGTTCCGGCAAGATCCAGGTGAACCACGCGTCGTAATCCTGGAACAGGCCGGGCGAGTTGAAGTGCACGGCGCCATCTTCACCGACATAGCTCAGCTGGAAATCGCCGAGGTAACCGCGCCCGGTCGCGTAGGGCTCGTTGTCGTCAACCACGAAGGCCGCCGCGCGATCGGCAGCCGCGCCATCTGTCGCGCGGAGCTTCGCGACCGCTTGTGCCTGCAGCAGCCTCGTGACGTCGGGACAGAAGCGCTGTTCTCCGGCCGCATCTTCCCCGTGGACCGCGCGCAGGTGCGCGGCTGTCTTTATCTTGCAGGAAACCATGACGGGCAGGCTGTCCCGGTAGCTCACCAACTGGTACGTCGTTAGCGGATCCACCGTCGGCTTCGAGGCCCCGTAGTCGCCCAGCACGGTGAATACCGTGTTGGTCCCGCCCATGTCGGTATTGGCCAGGATTTTCTGCACGGCAGTGCAGAACTCGGTGGAATCCGGCGCCGGCAGCTCCTGGGTGGCGGCAACCGAAGGCATTGCAGCGGCAACGGCCAGCAGGAAATACAGCGGACGACGCAATGTGTTCAAGGTATTACTCCCGGCGAGCCCAGCGCGAGGGGCGCGCGGCGTTAGGCCGGCACTGCATGCTGGGATAGGGCACAGCCGCGACCATCATGACATGCGCGCCCGGCACGCGGTTGCGGCCACCGCAATCAGGGCGCCGGCGGGAAGAACCAGCCCGGCGCGCGGCAGGGCTCAGTCAGGGTCACGGCGACCGTCGCCTTTTCGGAATCGCCATTCTCCGCGATGGCCAGTCCGCCGAGATCGTTGCGTGCCGTCGGCGTGCACATGATGCCGTCGCCGTCGGTGTCGATCCAGGCGTACACCGCCAGGCCCTTGCCCAGGTAGGCCGGGTAGTCAAAGCGGTGACTGAAGGGCACGCCGGCCTCCGCCGGGAAGATCTCGATCAGCTGCAAGGGATGGCGCAGCTCGCCTTCCAGGGCCCACTCGACGAACAGACGCACCTCCACGGGCCCCTCGACACCGGGTGGCGCAACTACGGTGCCGGTGACTTCCATCGGGCGCATCTCCCGGCTCGGCTCGCTGCAGGCGGCCAGCAGCAAGGCCAGCACGACAGTAAATCCTCGCATCGCTTTTGTCATGACAAGGTCCCTCGTATCAGACCCGGAACGGCGGCAAGCCAAACACGCGGGAGAAATTGTCGGCGAGCACCAGGCGCGTCTCCTCGACCGTGTAGCCGGCCCGTTCCATCGCGGCCACGAAGTGCTCCAGGTGCCGGCTTATATAGCCCGGGAACTGCGCCCCGTCGGAGCCGTAGATCATCTTGCTGGCCAGCCCGGCCTCTTTGACGCGGCGGACGAACTCGTCCACCTTTTCCTCGGCGCGCTCGGCCCCGAGGGCGCCCGGCTCAAAGTACACATTGTTGTAGCGCTGGGCGAGGTCGATCACCGCAGGCAGGTAGGCGAGTTCCTTGTTTAGGCTGTCCCAGCCGGCGTGCCCGAGAATGAAGATCGTGTCCGGGTAACGGCGGATGGCGTCTTCCAGGTAGTACGGATCGTTGTACGGCGGCTCGATACGGATGCCCGGGTTCGGGCTGCCGGACGTATGCAGGTAGATCGGCTTGCCGAGCCGGCCGGCGATCTCGTAGATGCCATACATACGCTCGTCGTCAAAACGCCACTGCTGGTGCGCGTGCGCGAGTTTCACGCCGACCATGTGCGGCAGATTGGCCAGGTCGGACTCGAACTTGGCCAGCCATTCGTCGCCGTCGATGTTCCACTGGTCGACACGAATGCTGCCGAAGCCGTACAGGCGCTGGGGGTCGGCGTCGCAAAACTCCGATACCAGTTCGTTGGTCGCAATGCCGGTGGTGTGGGGGCTGTAGACCGCGAACATGCCGGCGGCGGAGATACCCGCGCCGTCCAGCTGGCGGAGGATGCTCGACGTGGACAGCATCATGTCCGACAGGAAGGGCATCGTCCACTTGAAGCCCGTCGGTACCGACTGCCGCAGGCGGGAATGAAAATCGGGCGGCATGTCCTCCCACGCGCCCGTGTGCAGGTGCATGTCCACCACCGCGAGGCGCTCGCCCTGGTAGAGCACCCCCGGCTCGGGGTTGCTGCCGCAGGCCGCGAGCAGTGCAGTGGCGGCGGCGATGACTGCCAGACGTTGCAGAATTGTCATTGGATGAAGACCTCCCGCCAGTGCTGTGTTGCCGGCGGTACCGTGAGCCAGACCGCGACCGTCGCATGCCGGCTGATTATCTCGCCGGCGCCCGTTGAGCGAGTCACCATATCTGCACTGCGCGCAACCGGGCATTAGTGGATTCTACCTATCCATCCATGGACGTCGGAATCTCATCCGCCGACCCAAACAGAAAGGACCACCCAGAGGGTGGCCCTTTTTGTTTGGTGGAGGCGGCGGGAATCGAACCCGCGTCCGCGAGCCCTCCGCCCCAGGATCTACATGCTTATCCACATCAATTTATTTAACCGTACGCTACCCGATGGGCAGGGAAAACGGACGGCTGTCCCAGTGGCGTTTTAACCGCTCCACCCTGGGAGAGCTTTGCGGCGATCTTGTGAGATATGACACCTGAAATCTGGACGCACAAGCACGGCTCCAGTCAGACGGCACCTTACTGGTTTTTAAGCAGCGAGTGCGTAGTTGTCGTCGTTGGCAACTATAAGTTTGCAGATGGATTTACGAGGTCACTGCACCTCGACATGCACCTGGAGTTTCGCGACCCTCGTCGAAGCCGATCGCCCCCAGTACAGTCAGTGTAACCGCAGGCCCTTGGCGTGCGAAGCCGACTATTACCGATATCTGGGGCCGCAGGCTGCTGATTTCAAGCTAGAAAATATCTTATGAAAACTATAGAAGATATTGTTTTACTTAGCTTTTAAAATTCTGGCTTTCTGCCGCTGCCAGTCGCGATCTTTGGTCACGGCCCGCTTGTCGTGCTGCTTCTTGCCGCGTCCCAGGCCCAGCGCGAGCTTCACCCGACCGCGCTGCCAGTACAGCGCCAGCGGTATGAGCGTGTAGCCCTTGCGCTCGACTGCGCCGATCAGCCGGTCGATTTCCCGCCGGTGCAGCAGCAGGCGCCGGGTGCGCACGGGGTCTGCGTGCACGTGGGTGGATGCCGACGGCAGCGGCGCGATGTGCGCACCGAGCAGAAAGATCTCTCCATCCCGAATTACGGCATAGCTTTCCGCCAGGTTGCCCCGGCCCGCGCGCAGGCTCTTGACCTCCCAGCCTTCGAGGGAGAGCCCGGCTTCCAGCTGTTCCTCGATGAAATAGTCGTGCCGGGCCTTGCGGTTTTCGGCGATGCGGTCGCTGCCAGTTTTTGCCTTCGCGGTGCTATCAGCCATTCAGTTGGGTCATGCCATTGGTTGTCGAGGTTCAGGGGATGCCGCACAATCCTGCCAACTTTCGCAGCGCCGGAAAAGCTGATGGCGGATTCCGCTGATCCCGCCGCACGGCGGGCTTCACTGCACGGTCAGTGGTCCTCACGCCTTGCCTTTGTCCTTGCCGTGGCCGGGTCTGCCGTCGGGCTGGGCAATATCTGGAAATTTCCCTACGTGGCCGGGCAGAACGGCGGCGGCGCCTTCGTGCTCGTTTATCTGCTGTGTGTGTTCGGCATCGGCCTGCCGATCATGATGGCAGAGATCATGCTGGGGCGGCGAGGCCGGCGTAACCCTATTTCCACCATGGCCCTGCTCGGGCGGGAGGAGGCCGGCTCCGGGCAGTGGTTTTGGGTAGGCGTGACCGGCATGGTCTGCGGTTTCCTGATCCTGTCTTTTTACAGCGTCATTAGCGGCTGGACGCTGCATTACATGGTGCTGGCAGGGCGCGATGCTTTTGCCGGGGCCGATGCGGCGGCGCTGAGTGAGATGTTCGGGGCGCTGGTGGCAGCGCCGTGGACGCTGGCGGGCTGGCACACGCTGTTCATGATCATCACGACGGTGGTCGTGGCGCGGGGAGTCGAAAAGGGGCTGGAGCAAGCCGTGCGCATCATGGTGCCCGCGCTGGTCGCGATCATGCTGGCCCTGCTGGGCTATGCCATCAGCTTCGGGGGCTTTGCCGAGGGGCTCGAATTCCTGTTTCGGCCCGATTTCGATGCGTTAACGGGTAGCAGCGTGCTGGCCGCCATGGGGCAGGCCTTTTTCTCGCTCAGTGTCGGCATGGGCGCGGTGATGGCCTACGGCGCCTATCTGCCGCAGGAAGAGTCCATCATTAAGACCTCCGTTGCCGTGGTCAGCGCAGACACGGCCATCGCGCTGCTGGCTGGCATGATCATTTTTCCCATCGTGTTCGCCAATTCCCTGGACCCGGCCGAGGGCCCGGGCCTGGTGTTTCAGACGCTGCCCCTGGCCCTGACGAAGATGCCGGGTGGCGTGTTCGTCGGTACTGCATTTTTCCTGCTGCTGGCCTTTGCCGGCCTCACTTCTGCCATCAGCCTGATGGAACCCGTGGTGGCCTGGCTGATGGAAGCCCGTTCCATGCGCCGCGGGGCCGCCGCGCTGCTGGCCGGTGGTGTGGTCTGGGGCTTGGGTTTCCTGACCGTCCTGTCGTTCAACGTGTTGGCCGATTTCAACTTTCTGCGCGGCACTTTCTTCGACAACATCGACTACCTGACGTCGAACATCATGCTGCCGGCCGGCGGATTTCTGATTACGATTTTTGCCGGTTGGTTCATGTGCAGGAACTCCAGCGCGGATGAGCTCGATCCGCAGGCCGGCATCGTTTACTCGCTGTGGCGGTTGCTGGTGCGCTACGTGGCCCCGGTTGCCGTCGTGCTGGTGTTTCTGAACGCGGTTGGCGTGCTGGGCTGAAGCCGTGCGGGAACTGCATCGCACTGTAGTCGTGCCCTATACGCCGGCGCAGATGTTCGAGCTGGTCGCCGACGTAGAGCATTATCCCGAGTTCGTGCCGTGGTGTGCCGGCGCCCAGTTGTTGACGCGCGATGACGATGAGTTGACCGGGCGGCTGGAAATGGCCATGGGACCGTTGACCGGCGGGCTCACAACCCGCAATCACCTGGACCCGCCCGAGGCCATGACCATGGAGCTGGTGGAAGGCCCGTTCAGCGAGTTGCACGGCGACTGGCGATTCAAGCCACTCGGCGACGCCGGTTGCCAGGTCGACCTGCACATGCGCTTTGCGTTCTCCAATCCCGTCAAGGACCTGGTGCTGGGCGCGGCCTTTGAACAGACTTGTAGCCGGCTCGTTGATGCTTTTGTTGCGCGTGCCGCTGTTGTGTATGACTGAGCCCGACGAGAACCCTTCATGTCCCGGCGCGCCTGCGGAGGACGACGAGGCTATTGCGGTTGAGGTGGTTTGTGCATTGCCGGGTCGCCAAGCGCTGGTGGCGCTCCAGGTGCCGTGTGGCACGACGGCACGGCAGGCGGTGCGCAGGGCGCAACTCGGCGCGCGGTTCCCGGAACTCGACCTGGCCACGGCGCCGCTGGCTGTTTACGGCAGCGTCGTGGATGACAATTATTGCCTGGTCCCGGGCGACCGCGTGGAGCTGCTCCGGCCCTTGCGGCACGAGCCGCGGGACGCCAGGCGGGAACTGGCGGCGCGCGGCCAGACTATGGGCAGCCGGCCTGGGCCGGGACAGGACTGATCAGCTGGGCTCTACCTGCACGTCGCGGCGAATCTCGGTGACGCGTTCATCGCTGAACAGCACGATCAGCCAACGTTGATCGGCCCTGTTGCCGCGGCCTTTCCTGAAATAGTAGACGTAGTCCCAGCGGGAGTTATCAAAAGGAGTTTCCACCACCGGCGTGCCCAGTAGAAAACGGACCTGGCTGCGCGTCATGCCGGGCTTCACGGCCTGGATGTCCGTGTACTCCAGCAGGTTGCCCTGCTGCACATCGACGCGATAGACACAGCCTGCCAGCAGGCAGACCCCGACGAGCGCGACGCTCAGAATTCCTTTGCTGGTCAGTGTAAGCACCGGTTTTGCGATCTGGTGAGGTGGCGACGGGTGGCCCATAATCGGCGCGAGATGATACCCGATGGGGAACACGGAAGGGATGCGTGCCGCCACCCGATCTGAAAAAAGCGGGCCTGCGCAAGACCGCGCCGCGGCTGGGGATTCTGCGGGTACTGGAGACGCATGCTGATCAGCATCTGGGTGCGGACGACATTTATCGCCTGCTCACGGAGGGTGGCGAGGACATCAGCCTGGCGACGGTATATCGCGTGCTGACCCAGTTCGAGGCGGCAGGGCTCGTGGTGCGCCACAATTTTGAGGGCGACCACTCCGTCTTCGAGCTGGAGACCGGCCGGCACCACGACCACATGGTCTGCGTCGAGACGGGCAGGGTGGTGGAGTTCATGAACGACGACATCGAGCGCCTGCAGCGCGAAATTGCGGCCGACCACGGTTTCGAACTCGTCGAGCACAACCTGACGCTCTACGTGCGACCCAGGCGCCGCGAAAGCACCGACTAGCTGTCCTGCTGCGCAAGCTGCGGCTCGTCGCGTGACTCTGCAGACGCCAGCATTTCCCGCGCATGGTCGCGAGTGCGCTGGGTAATCTTCAGGCCGCCTAGCATGCGCGCCAGCTCCTCAACTCGTTCAACGGTGTCGAGGGCCAGCACCGCGGTGCTCGTCTGGCCGCTGTCGGTGTGCTTGCTAACCCGGAAGTGATTGTCTGCCTGGCTGGCCACCTGGGGCAGGTGGGTAACGCACAGCACCTGACCACGACCTGCCAGCGCGCGCAGCTG
>CAZTIB010000086.1:0-22688 GCA_964613615.1 uncultured Chromatiaceae bacterium | reverse complement strand
GTGGTCATAATGCAACTATGACAGCGCCGGCCGGTGCCGAAACGACCGCAACATTAAGTTTAAGAGCGGCTCGCGCGGACTTGTTGCAGAAGCCCGGAACGGCGAGGAATTGTTCCGCGGCCTACTGCGTCGGCCGATACGGTTTTTGTAGCAGGGCCTGCGTTGAACAGGGTTCTGATCTGCCGCATTAGAAACTGGAGGCTAGGACCGGAATCGAACCGGTGTACACGGCTTTGCAGGCCGCTGCATAACCACTCTGCCACCTAGCCCCTGCAGCGGGCGGGAACTTACCACATCGGGGCCCTGAAAGCGGCCCGTTCAATCCTTGCCGCGATTCAGAAACTTGCCGAGTTCCCTGGTCGCTGTCTCTTTACCGTCTTTCAGTGCATCGTCCATCTTCTCGCGGCCCATCTTCTTGAGATCTTCCGCAGAGATCCCGGTCATGGCTGTCAGCGAGCGCCGGACGATGGGGTCGAGGATCTGCTTGGCAACCTCGCCTGCCGTCGCGCCGTTGGTCTTTCGGCCGATGCCCGTGAGCTGCATGTTCGGAATCTTCGCGGTGCGCTCACCAACGGCCGGCAGCGTCAGGTTGACTTCACCGTTCTGAAAGCGAAAGTCGTCGATGATAAGTTTCGTGCCAGGCCCCTCGTCCGCCGTGGACTCCTCTGCCGGTGCGCCGGACTCCAGGTTGTTGAGGATTGCCTTTAGATTGTTGCCATCTGCACCCTGAATTGCATTGACTCGAGCCCCATCCACCAGCACGGACTTGATCGTGACAAGTTCTGCGCTCAGGTTCTGGACGTCGAGCTGCAGCGCAATCTTGCCGAGCTCAAAGGCTTTGCCTCTTGGGAACCCGGCGGGATTGCCGAGACTCAGACCGTTGATCTCGCCTTTGCCCTCTTGCAGAGAGATGCGCACGCTGCCCACATCGACCGGTACACCGGCCACATCGCTGCCCACGGTTTCGATGGCGCGTTCCACGATTGAATCGAGATTAGTGATGACGAACGCCAGCACGATGCCGACCACGATGATCAGTGTGACGATAGCGCCGACAATGAGTTTGCCTGCTTTGCCCATTAGTCTTTTCCTCGCGCAGCGTTTGGCTATGACGTTTACGCTAACACGATTACCTGCCGGAATCTGCCAGGGAAAATATGCAAAAAAAAGGGACGCGTTGCGTCCCCTTTACAGCAGTAACTGGAGCGGGCAACCAGATTCGAACTGGCGACCTATACCTTGGCAAGGTATCGCTCTACCAACTGAGCTATGCCCGCTTGAAGGCCGGTTATCTTAGCGCTGCCGCCCCACCTGTCAAGGAAGCTCCTCGTGCCCTGCCAGGTATGGCCAGGCCGCCCTGAGGTACACCACCATGGTCCAAAGTGTCAGCCCGGCGGCGATGATCATCAACCCGGTGCCGATCGCATAGACCGGTATGCCGAACAGGTCCCGGGTGAACAGCATCAGCGACAGCCCGAACATCTGCGCGATGGTCTTGAACTTGGCCACCCCGGTGACGGCCACCTGCTCGCGATTGCCCACCTCTGCCATCCACTCGCGCAAGGCCGAGACCATGACTTCGCGGCCAATGATGATCGCGGTGATCGCAGCGATGGAAATACGCGGGTCGTTCTGCAGGATCACGACCAGGACGATGACCACCATCAGCTTGTCGGCCACGGGGTCGAGAAACGCGCCGAATTCCGAGGTCAGGTCCAAACGCCGCGCCAGGTACCCGTCCAGGCCGTCGGTGATGGCAGCCACGATGAAAATGACGGCGGCTGCGGGATGTGCCCAGGGCACGGGCAGGTAGAAGACGATGACAACCAGCGGGATGGCCGCGACACGCAGCCATGTCAGCATCGTGGCGATGTTGGTGACTGGAGACATGGGCGGACGTTCTGCAAGGCGACAACAACCCTTCAATGATAACGCGCTAATCGGTGCCGCCGTGGAAAAAATCGAAAATGCGTTGCGCCAGATCGCGGCTGATGCCGCGCACGCTGGCCAGGTCTTCTACGTTGGCGCGCTTCAGGCCTTGCAGGCCGCCGAAGCGTTGCAATAGCGCCCGGCGCCGTTGCGGGCCGACCCCGGCAACCTGGTCCAGGGTGGAGCCGTGTCGGGCCCGGCCGCGCTGCTGGCGGTGGCCGGTAATGGCAAAGCGGTGCGCCTCGTCTCGCACCTGTTGGACCAGGTGCAGGGCCGGTGAGTCTGCCGCCAGGCGCAGCGGCACCGCCTGGTCCAGCCGATGCAGCTGTTCCCGGCCCGGCTTGCGACCGGCGCCTTTGGCCACGCCCACCAACGGCAGTTCGGGGAACTGCAGCTCTTCCAGGGCCGCATGGGCGGCCCGCAGCTGGCCTGGACCGCCGTCGATCAGCACGAGGTCCGGCACCGGAGCCTCGCCACGCTGCACGCGCAGGTAGCGCCGGCGCACTACCTCGGTCATGGCTGCGTAGTCGTCGCCCTCGCCCGCTTCGCGAATGTTGTAACGCCGGTAGTCCGATTTCACTGGCCCCTGGCTGTTCCACACCACGCAGCTTGCCACGGTGCGCTCGCCGCCCGTGTGGCTGATGTCGAAACACTCGATACGTTCCGGCGTAGTCTCCAGGCCCAGGGCTTCCCCCAGGGCATCAAACTGCTTGCCCAGGCCAGCGTTCGCGGCCAGGCGCAGCCGGGCGCTCTCGCGCGCGTTCTCCGCGGCCATTTCCAGCCAGCGGCGCCGCGTGCCGCGTACACGGTGGCGAATGTCGACCCGGTGCCCGGCGCGACTCGTCAGCACCTCACTGAGCAGGTCAGATCCGTCCACCGGTGTTGTCACCAGGACTTCCGGCGGTGCAGGCAGCTGGAAATAGTGCTGCGTGATGAAGGCCTCCAGCAGCTCGGCCGGCTCGGGCGCGCCGGCAACCTTCGGGAACAGGGCCCGGCTGCCCAGGACCCGTCCGCCGCGGATCATCAGCAATGCAACGCAGTGAATCCCCGCTTCGCTGTGGGCCGCGATCACATCGAGGTCCCGCGCCTGCTTGCCGGCGACGATCTGTGTCGCCTGTACCTGGCGCACGGCTGCAATCTGGTCGCGGATTCGCGCAGCCGCTTCGAAGTCGAGGGCCTCGGCCGCAGCTTCCATGCGCTGGACCAGGTCATCGGCCACCTGCTCGTTGCGCCCCGACAGAAAGCGCATTGCATTGGCAACGTCGCGCGCGTAGTCGTCCTGGCTCACAAGGTCGACGCAGGGTGCCGTGCAGCGGTGAATCTGGTGCTGCAGGCACGGCCGCGTGCGGTTGGCAAAAAAGGAATCGCGGCACTGGCGCACGCGGAACAGTTTCTGCAACTGGCCGAGCACTTCGCGCACATTGCCCGCACCGGGATAGGGCCCGAAGTATCGCCCCGGGGCTTTGCGGGAACCGCGGTGAAATTCGAACCTGGGAAAATCCTGGTGGCTGGTCACGCGGATATACGGGTAACTCTTGTCGTCCCGGTAGAGCACGTTGTAGCGCGGCGCGTGCGCCTTGATCTGGGTGTACTCAAGGAGCAGCGCCTCCTGTTCGCTGGCTGTCACCGTCACCTCTACCCGATCGACCACGCGCATCAGGGCCTGGGTCTTGGGGTGATGCGCCTTCGCGCCGAAGTAGCTCGCCACCCTTTTCTTCAGGTCACGGGCTTTGCCGACATAGACCACCCGGCCCTGCGCGTCGAGCATGCGGTATACGCCCGGCCGGTTCGTCAGCGTGGCGAGAAAGCGTTTGGGGTCGAAAGTCCCGTCGTCAACCATGGCCGGGCTCACGCAGCGAGGCGATCGCGGATGTTGCCGAAGACACGCCTGAACATAGGTTCCGTCAGCCGGCGGGTCTGCGTGTTGTAGCGGCTGCAGTGATACGAATCCACCAGTACGCCGCCAGCGGGCTTGTGCCAGGCCCCGTGGCCGAAGGGATGGGCGGACAAGCGGCAACCCAGCGCGCGCAGTACGGCCCGATGCGCCACCGTGCCCAGGGCCAGGATGATCTCAGGCCGGCGGCCCGCCGACAGCTCGGCCTTGAGGTAATCGTTACAGGTATTCACCTCGGCCGTGGTGGGTTTGTTCTGCGGCGGCAGGCAACGCACGGCGTTGGTGATACGGCAGTCCAGCAGCTGCAGGCCATCGTCGGCGGCACGGCTTTCCGGCGCGGACGCAAAGCCGAATTCATGCAGCGTCCGGTACAGCAGCAGCCCGGCGTAGTCGCCCGTGAACGGCCGACCGGTGGCATTGGCGCCGTGCATGCCCGGGGCCAGGCCGACAATCAGCAGGCGGGCAGCAGGGTCACCAAAGGACGGCACCGGCCGGGCGAAGTAGTCCGGATGCCGGTCGCGAACCGCGGCCAGAAATTCGGCAAGCCGGCTGCAGCGCCGGCAATCCACGGAGAACGCCGCGCTCACGCCGGCGGCAGGTCTGCCGGGCCGTGGCCGGCAATCAGCATCGCGATTTCCATGGCCTGATCGTAGTTCAGACGGGGATCCACGGTGCTGCGGTAGTCGCGGCGCAAATCCGTATCCGTCAGCCCGCGCGGACCACCGGTGCATTCCGTCACGTGCTCGCCGGTCAACTCCAGGTGCACGCCGCCCAGCGTGCTGCCTTCGGCACGATGAATCGCGATGGCCATTTCGAGTTCGCTGGCGATATCTGGGAAACGCCGCGTCTTCACACCATCTTCCGTGGCCACGGTATTGCCGTGCATCGGGTCGCAGATCCAGACCACACCCAGGCCTGTGGCGCGTACCGCATGGATCAACCGTGGCAGTTCTTTTTGCACCTGCGCGGCACCGAGACGGTGGATCAGGGCCAGCCGTCCTGGCTGGTCGTCCGGGTTCAGGCGGCGCACCAGCGTCTGCAGGGCCGCGCTGTCGATGCTGCCGCCGATCTTCACGCCCACGGGGTTGGCCACACCGCGGAAGAATTCCACGTGCGCGCCCTCGGGATCACCCGTGCGTGCGCCGATCCACGGGAAATGTGTAGTCAGGTTATACCAAGTGCCGCGTTTTTCCAGGAAGCGCGTCTGCGCCTCTTCGTACAGCAGGTGCAGGCCCTCGTGGGAGCAGTAGAAGTCGACGCGCCGGGCTTCGTGAATTTTCTCACCAGAAATAGACTCGAAAAAATCCAGCCCGTCGGCCACGCGCTGCACGATGCGGTGATACCGCTCGGCAGAGGATGACTGCCCGACAAACCCGAGATCCCAGTTCTCAGGGTGATGCAGGTCCGCGAAGCCGCCGTCCATGAGTGAACGGACAAAATTCAGCGTCATTGCCGCGCGCTCATACCCGCGCAGCAACAAATCCGGATCGGGTTCACGTTCCTCCGGGGTAAACCCCGGTCGGTTCACCAAATCACCCCGAAAACTCGGTAGCGACACGCCGTCGCGCGTCTCGGTATCGGCCGACCGTGGCTTCACGTACTGGCCCGCCATGCGCCCCACGCGCACCACGGGCAATTTCAGCCCCGCCGTGAGCACAACGCTCATCTGCAGCAACACTTTCAGCTGGTCGACGATGCGCGGCGACGTGCACTCGATGAAGCTCTCGGCACAGTCGCCGCCCTGCAGGACAAAGGCTTTGCCCTGCTGGGCGTGGGCCAGCTGTGCTTTCAGCGCTTCCACTTCCCAGCTGGTGACCAGCGGCGGCAGGGCGGCCAGCGAGTCACTCACCTGCGCGAGCCGCTCCGCATCGCGGTACGCAGGCTGTTGCAACGCTGCCCGGCCGCGCCACCCGTCCGGGCGCCAGTCTGCCTGTGATGTCGACTTCACTGGGCCACCATGCCGCGATAGACCAGCCGCACAAAATCGTCCGGCTTGATAAAGCCATTGCCCCAGTCGGCGTCGAAAGCCGCCGTTGGCTTCGCCGCAACGATGGCGTCGACGTCTTTGCCTTCAGCTATCAAAGCGTCGATGCGTTCGGTCACGGCCTTCAGCATGCGCTGGTAGTTACGCAACTCCGCTGCATTCGACAGTGGGCCATGGCCCGGAATCACGCGCGTGTCCGCATCCATGGTTTCCAGGGCCTGTTCCACCGCAGTCACCATGCCGCGAATATTGCCGCCACTGCTGAAATCGATGAACGGATAAAAACCGTTGAAATAAGTGTCGCCCATGTGCACCGCGTTCAGCTCCTGGAACCAGACGATCGCATCGCCGTCCGTGTGCGCTGCCGGGACATGCTTCAGCTCGATGGTCTGGCCGTTCAGGTGCAGCGTGACGTCACGCGTGAAGGTGACCACGGGCAGCGCGCCCGCCGGCGAGGGCGGCGTGTCGGACTGAAAGAATTCGTTGAACTGACGGACACTCATGCGCTTGCGCACATTTTCGTGGGCGATCACGACCGCGCCCCCGCCCGCCAGCAATTCATTACCGCCGGTGTGATCGAAATGCCAGTGCGTGTTCAGCACCATCAGAACCGGCTCGTCGCTGAGCTTTGCGACGGCGGCACGAATCTTTTCTACCAATGGCGCGTACTGGTCGTCGATCAGCACCACGCCGTCTGCACCCACAGACACGCCGATATTGCCGCCCGATCCGGTCAGCATGTACAGCCCGTCGGCCACCGGCTCCGTGCCGATCTGCACCTGGCTGAAGTCCTGCTGCTGCGCCACGGCAGGCGCGGCATGCATTAGCAGCATCGTGACCAGGACGACAAGGAATTTCCGAACTGAGCCCATACTGGTCCCCAAGGGTGAAAACTCCCCCAATTATTGCACTACCGCCCGCGGCAGGGCCCGACTGGTATTATCGGCAGACAATCTAGCAGGCCCTTTCACGACGCAATGCCCCGAAGTCGACTCAGAACCCCTGCCTTGCTGGCTGCCGCCGCCGGCGCGCTGCTTGCTGCGCTCGGCGGGCTCGCCCAGGAAGAACCCGCCGGCGGCGCGCTGCTCCGGATGGAGATCCGCGGCGCCATCGGCCCGGCCACCAGCGCCTACGTGCTCGAAGGCCTGGAACAGGCGCGGGCCAGCAATGCGGCCCTGGTGCTGATCGAAATGGATACGCCCGGCGGCCTCGACTCGGCCATGCGGGAGATCATCAAGGGCATCCTCAGCTCGGAAGTCCCCGTGGTGACCTGGGTCTACCCTAGCGGTTCCCGGGCGGCCAGCGCCGGCACCTACATCCTGTACGCCAGTCACGTGGCGGCCATGGCACCGGCAACCAATCTGGGCGCGGCAACGCCGGTCTCAATCGGCGGCGGCGGGCCACCGTTGCCTGGCCCGGCCGGGACGCCGAAAGATGACGCCAAAGACCCCCAGGCCGGCGACCAGGACGGGCCGTCAACGGACGACGACGCCGATACAAAATCCGCCCCGGCCGCCGGCACCGCGATGGAAAAGAAGTCGGTGAACGACGCGGTTGCTTATATTCGCGGCCTGGCCGAATTGCGGGGCCGGAACGAAGACTGGGCCGAGCAAGCGGTTCGCCAGGCCGAGAGCCTGAGTGCGGAGGCTGCGCTGGAGCTGAACGTGATCGACCTGGTGGCTGCCAGCCGGGAAGATCTCCTCGCCGCCATCGACGGTCGCGTCGTCAAAGTCGGGAATGAAGAACTGACGCTGGCGACCGAAGGGCTGGTAGTCGAGGAATTCGAAGCCGACTGGCGCACGAAGCTGCTGGCCACGATCACCGATCCGAACGTCGCCTACATGCTGTTACTGGCGGGCGTCTACGGGCTCATCCTCGAGGGCTACAACCCCGGCGCGCTGGTGCCGGGTATAGTCGGCGCGATCTGCCTGCTGATCGCGCTGTTCGCGTTCCAGGTCCTGCCGGTGAACTACGCCGGCCTCGGCCTGATCCTGCTGGGGGTGATCCTGATGATCGCGGAAGCCTTTGCGCCCAGTTTCGGCGCGCTCGGGCTCGGCGGTATCGTCGCCTTTGTCATCGGGTCCATCATTCTGCTGGATTCCGACGTGCCTGGCTTTGAGATCAGTCGCGTATTGATCGGCAGTGTTGCGGCCGTAGCGGGCAGCCTGTTGCTGGGACTGATGTATTTCCTCGTCCGCAGCTTCCGGCGACCGGTGGTCAGCGGCGCGGAACAAATGGTGGGCAGCACCGGCGAAGTCCTGGAAGATTTCCTGGGCGCGGGGCAGGTCTTCGTCCACGGTGAACGCTGGCGGGCTCATGCACAGGGCGAATTGAAACGCGGCGACCAGGTCCGGGTCACGGGCATGCGCGGGCTCGAACTGGAAGTCGAACGGCAAGACTAAAGACTCCGCGGAGTCACAGGAGAATGACATGGGATTGGGTGCGCTAATCGTCGTCGGTGTAATCGCGCTATTTCTGCTCAGTGCAATCAAGGTACTGAAGGAGTACGAGCGTGGTGTGATTTTTACCCTGGGCCGGTTTACCGGCGTGAAGGGCCCTGGCCTGATCATCGTGATCCCGATCATCCAGCAAATGGTGAAAACGGACCTGCGCGTGATCGTGATGGACGTGCCCACCCAGGACGTGATCTCCCAGGACAACGTGTCGGTGAAGGTGAACGCAGTCGTCTACTTCCGGATTGTCGATCCGGAGCGGGCCGTGATTCAGGTTGCTAACGTGTTCGAGGCCACGAGTCAGCTGGCGCAGACTACCCTGCGCTCGGTGCTCGGCCAGCACGAACTGGACGAGATGCTGTCGGAACGCGACAAGTTGAACGACGACATTCAGATCATCCTGGACCAGCACACCGATGCCTGGGGCATCAAGGTCTCCAACGTGGAGATCAAGCACGTGGACCTGGACGAGAGAATGGTCCGTGCGATCGCGGCGCAGGCAGAAGCAGAGCGCTCAAGACGCGCGAAGGTGATTCACGCCGAGGGCGAGCAACAGGCTTCGGCCATGCTGGCATCGGCTGCCGACACGCTGGGCTCCAAGGGTGGGGCACTACAGCTGCGCTACCTGCAGACCCTGACGGAAATTGCCAAGGACCGGACCAACACCATCGTCTTTCCGCTACCGATGGACCTGATCGAACCCTTGCTCGGGAAGATCGGCCACCGCGGCAGTCCGGACTCGCGGCCGCCCGCGGTTACGGGGTCGAGCTAGCGTCCCGGCGTTTCGCCAGGGCCCAGAATTCGTCAAGGGTGTCGAGGTCAAAAGCGGACCAGTCGCCGCCTCGCGCGCGCACTTCACCCTCGACGGTTGCGAAGCGGCCCTCGAACTTGTGGTTGGCACGGCGCAACGCCTCTTCCGGATTGACACCCAGCTTCCGGGCCAGGTTCGCGGTGGCGAACAACAGGTCGCCGATTTCCTCGTCGATGGCGGCGGGATCCGCTGATTGTTCTGCGTCCGCCAGCTCTGCGAGCTCCTCGACGACCTTCAGCCGCGCACCCGCAGCGTCGGGCCAGTCAAAACCCACCCGGGATGCCCGCTTGCAGAGTTTGTGAGCTCGCAGCAAGGCCGGCAGCGCCAGGCCCACCCCGGCCAGCACCGTCGTGTCGCCGGCAGTCTGACGTTCCTGCTCTTTGTGGGCTTCCCAGGCGACGGTCTGCGCCGCCGCACTGGTGACTTCCGCCTCGCCGAACACGTGCGGATGCCGGCGGAGCAGCTTGTCGACTATCCCTCCGGCAACCGCCTCGAAGTCGAAAGACCCGGCCTCCTCAGCCATACGGGCGTGAAAGACCACCTGCAACAGCAGGTCACCGAGTTCGTCGCGCAACTGCCCCAGGTCCTGCCGGTCGATGGCCTCCGCCACCTCGTAGGCCTCTTCAATGGTGTACGGCGCGATGCTGCGAAAATCCTGCTGGATATCCCAGGGGCACCCGGTCTCCGGGTCTCGCAGCCTGGCCATGATATCCAGTAGTTTCTCTAAATTACCCATAACCTGATATATTCTATGCAATTATAGCTGCCAGCTCATCGACAATCTGCGCCGTTGCGCCCCAGATGCGATGGCTGTCGTAGTGATACTCGCAAACGGGAAATTCGACCCCACCCCAGTTGCGCGTGGACGCAATGCGATTGGCGGGGTCGAGGAACCAGGTCAACGGCACTTCGAAGATATGCGCGACCTCCCGGGTATCGGCAACATAGGCCAGGTCCGGTGCGACGATGCCCACCACCGGCGTAACGGCAAAGCCGGTCACGACGGCGCGGGCCGGCAAATATCCGGCCACCTGCACCTGATCGCCGGGTAATCCAACCTCTTCTTCGGATTCGCGCAGCGCGGTGTGCAGCGGCCCGGCATCGTCAGGCTCTACCCGGCCGCCGGGGAAACTGATCTGGCCCGCATGATCCCGCAGATGCTCGGTGCGCCGTGTGAACAGCAAACTCAGCTCCGACTGCCGGTCGATGACCGGCACCAGGACCGCTGCCGGAGTCAGAGTCAGTGTGGCGAAGGCCCGGGCCAGTCCGGAGTCAAGGGCAGCGAAAGCGGCCGCTGCCGGATCTGCCGCCGCCCGGCTCCCGGCCAGCCGGGTCAGGATCCGCTCGCGCACGCGCCACTCAGGACTTGATACCGCCGCGGGTCAACTCCAGCGGATCGAGCAGCCGGTCGAGCTCGGCGTCCGTCAGATCGGTCTGTTCCGCCGCCACGTCGCGAACCGGCCGGCCTTCCGCATAGGCCTGCTTCGCTACCGCTGCGCCCTTCTCATAACCGATGACCGGATTCATGGCAGTGACCAGGATTGGGTTGCGGTCGAGGGCTTCATTCAGCTTTTGCTGGTTCACGGTAAAGCCCGCAATCGCGCTGTCCGCAAGCACCCGCGACGCGCTGGCCAGCAGCGCAACGCTCTGGGTCAGGTTGTAGGCGACGACCGGCAACATCACGTTCAGCTGAAAATTACCGGACTGTCCTGCCACCGTGATCGTTGCATCGTTGCCGATCACCTGCGCCGCAACCATTGCCACCGCCTCCGGGATTACGGGGTTCACCTTGCCCGGCATGATGCTGCTGCCCGGCTGCAACGCCGGCAACGCGATCTCACCGAGACCGGCAAGCGGCCCGCTGTTCATCCAACGCAGATCATTGGCGATCTTCATCAGGGACACGGCCACGGTTTTGAGCTGGCCCGACAGCTCTACCGCCGAGTCCTGGGACGACAATGCCTCGAAATAATCACCCGCGGGCGCGAAGCTTAGCCCCGTGCGTTCCGACAGCAACACCGCGACCTTGGGGCCAAACTTCGGATGCGCATTGATGCCGGTGCCGACCGCGGTGCCGCCCTGGGCAATGTGGCAAAGGCGCGGCATCGCGGCGGTGACACGATCTGCGCCGTTGCTCACCTGGGCGGCCCAACCACCGATTTCCTGCTCCAGGGTCACCGGCATCGCATCCATCAGGTGCGTCCGGCCGGTCTTCACCACGTTTTTGAGCTCGCGGGCTTTTTTCTTCAGGGTTTTCTGCAGGTGGGCAAGGGCTGGCAGCAGGTTTTCGTTGACCAGCAGTGCGGCGCTGACGTGCGCGGCACTGGGAATGACATCATTGCTGCTCTGTCCCATGTTGACGTCATCGTTTGGATGCACCGTTTCGTCAAGTTCCTGCGTCGCGAGACGGGCAATAACTTCATTGGCGTTCATGTTTGAACTGGTGCCGGAACCGGTCTGGAATACATCTACCGGAAACTGGTCATCGTGCCCGCCTTCCGCCACGGCCAGCGCTGCCGCCTGAATCGCGACTGCCCGCCCGGGTTTCAGCAGGCCCAGTTCGCTGTTGGCGCCGGCGGCGGCCCACTTGATGAGACCGAGCGCCCGGATGAACGCCCGCGGCATCCGCAGGTCACTGATCGGGAAATTCTGCACGGCGCGCTGCGTCTGGGCACCCCACAGGGCCTGCGCCGGTACCTGCAATTCACCCATGCTGTCGCGTTCGACGCGAAACTGGTTATCGGCCATTGTCTGCTCCGTATTCATCGAGGCCACCCGGTACGCTCGGGTGGAGGCGAATTCTACAGCGAAGGCACGCAAGCGTCGTGGTGTATCCTTTGCCGCCTGCTGTCACGATGCCGTTATCGATGGACGTATCGCCACTCACCGCCCTGTCGCCCCTGGACGGACGCTACGCCGCCAAGCTCAATGACCTGCGCGAGGTCTTTAGTGAATTTGGCCTGATTCGTCTACGCGTGCTGGTGGAGGTGCGCTGGGTGCAGTTCCTGGCTACGCGGCCGGAAATTCCGGAGCTGGAACCTATCTCGAGCGTCGTCAGCGGCGTGCTCGATCAGCTGGTGGATAATTTCGGCCCGGGCGACGCCCAACGCGTGAAGGAACTGGAAGCAACCACTAATCACGACGTCAAGGCGGTGGAATACCTGATTGCCGAGCGGCTGGGCGACGATCCAGAGCTGGCCGGAATCCGGCCCTTCGTGCACTTTGCGTGCACGTCGGAAGACATCAACAATATCGCCTACGCGCTGATGCTGCGGCGTGGCCGCGACGCGTTCGTGCTGCCCGCGCTCGGCAAGCTAACGACCCAGTTGCGCGGCCTGGCAGCCCGAACCGCAGAACAACCCATGTTGTCGCGGACCCACGGTCAGCCGGCCAGCCCGACGACCCTCGGCAAGGAACTTGCGAACCTGGTCGCGCGTGTCGAACGCCAGGTCGAAACCCTGGAAGCGGTGCCGGTCATGGCCAAGATCAACGGTGCGGTGGGCAACTTCAACGCCCACATTGCCGCCTACCCGGAAGCGGACTGGCCCGCGCTGGGCCGCGAGTTTATCGAATCCCTGGGGCTGGTGTGGAACCCCTACACCACGCAGATCGAACCCCACGACTGGATCGCAGAACTGTGCCACGCGCTGGCGCGGGCCAACACGGTTTTACTGGACCTCAGCCGCGACGTCTGGAGCTACATCGCCATCGGCTACTTTCGCCAGCGCCGCGTGGCCGGCGAAGTGGGCTCGTCGACGATGCCGCACAAGATCAACCCCATCGACTTCGAAAACGCCGAGGGCAATCTCGGGCTGGCGAACGCGTTGCTGGAACACTTTGCCGCGAAACTGCCGGTGTCGCGCTGGCAACGCGACCTCAGCGACTCCACAGTGCAGCGCAATCTTGGTGTCGCACTGGCCCACAGCGTGCTGGCCTGCCGTTCACTGCAGGCGGGCCTGGCGAAACTGGAGCCGGATGCGGAGCGCCTGGCCGCCGATCTCGACGGCAACTGGGAAGTCCTCGGCGAGGCCATCCAGACCGTGATGCGGCGTTACGGCCAGGCCGACGCCTACGAGCAGCTGAAAGCCCTGACCCGCGGCGAGCGTGTGGGGCCGGAGCAGCTGCGGGACTTCATTCGCACGCTGGCGCTGCCCCAGGCGGCGATCGACGGCCTGCTGGCCCTGACACCCGCCTCGTACACCGGCGCGGCGGCGCGCCTGGCGCGGGAGCTGGCCGGCCCAACGGCGCCCGGCAAGGACGAATAAAAGCGTGACCCGATCGGCATAGCCCTGCCGGTGGGAGACATAAACTGCCCCAATGGGCATGGTCCCGGCGGGCCCCAGGGCTGCCGCAGGCCAGGCCGCTGGGATGACACCTCTGCAATGGAAGCGACACGAATCCAAGGACGCCGCTGGGTGCTCTCCTCCGTGGAGGAGAACCGCGCTGCCGCGGCGGAGATCGCCGCCCAGGCAAAGCGCTGGATCTCCATATATACGCCGGACCTCGAACCGGGTATCTACGACCACGCGAAGTTCCTCGACGTAGCCAAGCGGCTCGTGCTGGCCAAGCCCTACGCCAAGATCCGGGTGCTGATTTCCGAACCGTCCCGCACCGTGCGCATCGGTAATCGCTTTGTGTCGGTGGGCCGGCGACTGAACAGTTACATCGAGTTCCGCAACGTGCACCCCGACTACCAGGATCATCGCGAGGCTTACCTGATCGCCGATTCAACCGCCCTGCTGTATCGAGTGGAAGGCCGCCGGTGGGAAGGCATCGCCGATACCTATGAGCCCGCGGTTGCCCGGCGTTACCTGGGCCTGTTTGACGACATCTGGAACGCGTCGGAAATCGAGCAGGAAATTCGCGAGCTGCGCGTCTAGACAGCTACGGCTGTCGTCCCCGCGGTGCGTTTCTGAACAAGCAAGAAGATCCATGAACGCCGAAAACTATTTTTCCCCCGAATTGACCGTAGCCGCGGTCGCCGAGCAGCACGGCCGCTTCCTGATCATCGAAGAAATGGTCCAGGGACAGGCGGTCTTCAACCAACCGGCCGGGCACGTCGAGCCGGGTGAAAGCCTGAGCCAGGCGGTGGTGCGCGAAACCCTGGAAGAGGCCGGTTGGGTGTTCGTCCCCGAGTTCATCTCCGGCATCTATCTCTGGACCGACCCCGAGGCGCAACGCAGCTTCCTGCGAGTGGTCTTCAGTGGCCACCTGGGCAGCCATTTGCCCGAGCGGGGGCTCGACGAGGGCATCTTGCGCACCCTGTGGCTGTCCCGGCAAGATCTCGCCGATCGGCCCGGGAAATTGCGCAACCCGATGGTGCTGCGATCCATCGACGACTACCTGCAGGGGCACCGGCTGCCGGCAGACCTCGGCGAGCAGGACGAGCTGAACGCCCACGCTGTATTGCTCTGAGTCACTGGCGCCCGGCGCGCCTTGCTAGAATCCCGGCGTGAGCAACACGCATAAGAAAGTCATCGTTGCCGTATCGGGCGGAGTTGATTCGGCCGTCGCCGCGCTGTTGTTGTGCCGGCAGGGTTACGACGTCGAAGCCCTGCACATGACCAATTGGGAAGACGATGACGGCTATTGCACCGCCGCCCTGGACTTCCAGGACGCGCGCACGGTTTGCCGCGAACTCGACATCCCCCTGCACCGCGCCAATTTCAGCCAGGCTTATCGCGACCGGGTGTTCGCCGCTTTTCTCGGCGAGTATCGTGCCGGCCGTACGCCGAACCCGGACATCCTGTGCAACCGGGAGATCAAGTTCGGCGTCTTTCTCGAGCACGCCCGGCGCCTCGGCGCCCAGCGCATTGCCACCGGTCACTATGCCCGGGTCGACCCGGCACCGCCGGCGAGGCTGCTGCGCGGACTGGACACCAGCAAGGACCAGAGCTATTTCCTGCACGCGGTACCGTCCGCTGCGCTGGCGCAGGTACTGTTTCCCGTGGGCGAGCTGCACAAGCGCGAGGTGCGCGATATCGCCACCGCCGCAGGACTCCCGGTGCACACAAAGCGTGACAGCACCGGTATCTGCTTCATCGGCGAGCGGCCGTTCCGGGCCTTCCTGCAGCAATACCTGACGGCACCAACCGGGGCGATGGAGACACCGGCCGGCGAAGTCGTCGGTCGGCACGCAGGCCTGATGTATTACACGCGCGGACAACGGCAGGGTTTAGGCATAGGCGGTCGCGCCGGGCACTCGGATGCAGCCTGGTACGTGGCCGGCAAGGATGCTGGGCGTAATGCCCTGCTCGTCGTGCAGGGTCACGACGATCCGAGCCTGTGGGACAGCGAGTTGGCAACGGAAGCGGCGACCTGGGTGACCGCTGAACCGGCAGAGCTGGCGAGCGGCGGCACGCTGAGATGCACGGCCAAGACCCGTTACCGCCAGCACGATGCCGCCTGCACGGTGACAAAGCTCGCCAGCGGGGGCCTCCGCATCGCCTTCGATGCGCCACAGTGGGCCATCACCCCCGGCCAATCGGCGGTGCTCTACCGGGGCGAGGAATGTCTCGGCGGCGCGGTGATCGCCCTGGCCGGGATGCGGCAGGCTTCGTGGCAGGGCGCCGCCGCCGCCGCGGGCTGACGCACAACCCGCCACACCAGCGATGTTGCCGCCCGGCTCGGTGGCAGCCATGCCATCCGCTATAATCTCGCGCCCGCCGCAGCGGGGGCCGGCAAGCAGAACACCTACGGAGAGCAACATGGCGCAAGCAGTGAATGCCAAGTCCAGCCTGAACGTGGCTGGTACCGAGTACGAGATCTACCGCCTCGACAGCGTCACCGCTGGCCATGTGGCGAAACTGCCCTACTCCCTGAAAATCCTGCTGGAGAACCTGCTGCGCCACGCGGCCAGCGGCGATGTGTCTGCAGACGACATCAACGCGCTGGCCAACTGGGACCCGCAGGCCGAGCCCAGCCATGAAATCGCCTTTACGCCGGCTCGCGTGATCCTGCAGGACTTCACCGGCGTACCTGCCGTGGTCGACCTCGCGGCAATGCGCGATGCGGTAGTCAAGCTCGGCGGTAAGGCGGAAGCGATCAACCCGTTGTCTCCCGCAGAGCTGGTGATTGACCACTCCATCCAGATCGACGCCTACGGCACGCCGGATGCCCTGTTGCGCAACAAAACCCTCGAGTTCGAGCGCAACCAGGAACGCTATCAGTTCCTGCGCTGGGGCCAGAATGCCTTCAAGAATTTCGCTGTCGTGCCACCGGACACCGGCATCGTTCACCAGGTCAATCTCGAATACCTCGCCCGCGTGGTTTTCGACGGCGAACGCGACGGTCGCCGCATTGCCTACCCGGACACGGTGGTCGGTACCGACTCGCACACCACGATGATCAACGGCCTCGGTGTGCTCGGTTGGGGCGTGGGCGGCATCGAAGCGGAAGCGGCGATGCTCGGCCAGGCCATCACGATGCTGATTCCGCAGGTCATCGGCTTCCGTCTCAACGGCAAACTCCGCGAGGGGACGACGGCCACCGACCTGGTGTTGACCGTCACGGACATGCTCCGCAAGCATGGCGTCGTCGGCAAGTTCGTCGAGTTTTTCGGCGACGGCCTGGCTGAACTGCCGCTGGCCGATCGCGCCACGCTGGGCAACATGGCGCCGGAGTTCGGCAGCACCTGCGGCATCTTTCCCATCGACGACCAGACGATTCGCTACCTGCAGCTGTCGGGCCGCGATCAAGACCAGATTGCGCTGGTGGAGGCCTACGCAAAGGCACAAGGCCTGTGGCGGGTAGACGGCCAACCGGATCCGCTGTACACGGACGTGCTGGAACTGGACCTCGGCGACGTGCAGCCCAGCCTCGCCGGGCCGAAGCGGCCGCAGGACCGGATCCTGCTCGCCGACGCGGCCAGCACCTACCGCGAACAGTCCGCCGAGTTACTGAAGCGTGAGGCCCGGTCGGCCACCGTCACGCGGCAGGGCGAAAGCTTCGAGCTGCGCGACGGCGCGGTGCTCATTGCATCCATCACCAGCTGCACGAACACGTCAAATCCGTCGGTGATGGTCGGCGCCGGCTTGCTGGCCCGCAAAGCCCTTGCGCGGGGTCTACGCAGCCAGCCGTGGGTGAAGACCAGCCTCGCACCCGGCTCCAAGGTCGTCAGCAATTACCTGGAGAGCTCCGGCCTGATCGACGACCTGGACGCCCTCGGTTTCAACATCGTCGGTTTTGGCTGCACCACCTGCATCGGCAACTCAGGTCCGCTGGACCCGAACATCGACTCGGCCGTGCGCGAAAACGACCTGCTCGGCTGCAGCGTGCTGTCCGGCAATCGCAACTTCGAGGGCCGGATACACCCCCTCGTGCGCATGAACTACCTGGCCTCGCCGCCGCTGGTGGTAGCCTACGCGCTCGCCGGCAACCTCGATGTCGACGTAGCCACCGACCCCCTCGGCCATGACCCCGACGGCAAGCCCGTCTACCTGAAAGACATCTGGCCCAGCCAGGCGGAAATTCAGGAAATCGTGGTGGGCAACATCGACTCGGCGATGTTCCAGGCCAGTTACGCGACGGTATTCGAAGGCGACGAGAACTGGCGGGGGCTGGACACGCCCGGCGGCCAGAACTTCGAGTGGCAGCCGGATTCCACCTATGTGCGCAATCCGCCCTACTTCGACGGCATGGGCAAGACGCCGCCACCGGTCACCGACATCACAGGTGCCCGGGTGCTGGCCCTGCTCGGCGATTCCGTGACCACCGATCACATATCGCCGGCCGGCTCCATTGCAAAGGACGGTCCGGCGGCTGCGTACCTGCAGGATCACGGTGTGGCCCCGGCCGACTTCAACTCCTACGGGTCTCGCCGTGGCAACCATGAAGTCATGATGCGCGGCACCTTTGCGAATATTCGGCTGCGCAACCAGCTGGCACCGGGCACCGAGGGCGGCTGGACCCGCTATCAGCCGGGCGGCGAGCAGATGACGATTTATGACGCCGCGATGCGCTACAAAGACGCCGGCGTGCCACTGGTGGTGCTGGCCGGCACGGAATACGGCACGGGTTCATCCCGTGACTGGGCAGCTAAGGGCACCAAGCTGCTCGGCGTTCGGGCCGTGATTGCTGCCAGTTACGAACGCATCCACCGGTCCAATCTGATCGGCATGGGCGTGCTGCCACTGCAATTCCGCGACGGTGAAAATGCCGCGACCCTCGGGCTAACCGGGGCCGAGTCTTTCGACGTTACCGGGCTGAACGGCGGCGATGCGCGCGAAGTCCGCGTGACAGCCACCGCCGCGGACGGCAACACGACAGAGTTCCAGGCGCAGGTGCGCATCGATACGCCGAAAGAACGCGACTATTATGCCAACGGCGGCATTTTGAACTACGTGCTGCGCGAGCTCGCGGCCTGAAGGGCGGAGCCCGGCCTGCTGCCCCTACTCACTATCCCGCCTTTATACTGGCGCAATTAATGAGCAAAGAGCCCCTGCATGCGTAATTTTCTCATCGTCTTTGTGGCAGCCGGTCTGGCCAGCTGCGTGACACCCGTGTCCATGCCCCAGGCACCCACCGTCAGCAGCCCTGCGGCTCAACAGTGCGTCGACGCTTGCCAGACCGATTACGCGCAGTGCGAACAGCCCTGTGGCGTGGGCGCTACCGCGAAGCGTGTGCCCGCATGCCAGGAAAAGTGCTACAACGACCTGTCAGCCTGCTACGCGCGGTGTGAAAAACTCTGACTCCCGACCGCCCCCTGATCGCTAGCCGAGGGCCTGGAGTTCTTCGCGGGCAACCTGATAGTCCGGCGCCACGGTCAACGCCTTTTCGAAAGCCACCCGGGCCTGCTCCGAGTCGCCGCCGTCCCGATACAGCCGGGCGATAAACAGCCAGGTCTCCGCTTCGCCCCAGACGGGCGCTTCCGGATCAGGGGATTGCCAGTTCGGAAACAGTTCTGCCGCGAGCTTGAGCCTGTCCATGGCTTTTTCCTTGTCGCCGCCGAATATGGCCGGGCGAAAGATCAGGCTCTGGGCGTCCTGGAGCAACACCCGGGGATTGCCTGAGCCCAGCTTCAGCGCCTGCTGCAGCGCCTTTTTGGAGGACGAGCCCCGCGCGGCGGCGCGCAACATATAAAACTGGGCACTGTTGCCGTAGCAGCTCGCATGGAGCGCGTGCGCTTCGGCAAGATCCGGGCGGCGCTTGACGAGGTCGCTCAGCGTATCGATGCAACTGTTCACGAACGCCTTGGCCGCTTTCTTCGACTTCCCCGCGAACTGGAACTGCCGGTAGTCGATATAGGCGCGGTAGTAGTCGACCCAGTCACCCTGGGCGTCGGCCAGTTGCGCACCAAATCCTGCCAGCGCATCACTGTCGCCAACCAAGACGGCTTTGTCGATACCATCGCGTAATGCCATCACTTGCGTGGTTTGCTGGTCCAGCGCCAGCACCTGAGCGCCAGCCAACAGCAGGATGCCCCACCAGCACGTTGTTCGTATCATCTCTGCGACCGCTCCACTGAACTAGAATCACTGCCGAAACTCTAACCGATCAAGGTCCTCAATTGATGACGGAACAGCCCATAGACCTGATTGATATCGGTGCGAACCTGACTCACGACAGTTTCGACCGCGATCGCGCCGAGGTGCTCGAACGGGCCGCCGCTGCAGGCGTGCGGCGACTCGTGGTCACCGGCACGACGGTCGCGGGCAGTCAGCAGGCCGTCGCGCTGGCCCGAAGTGCAGCCGGCCGACTGTTTGCCACCGCCGGTGTGCACCCGCATCACGCGTCCGAGCTGGATGCGCCCGCCATCGCTGAGCTGGCGGCCATCGCCACCGCCGACGCGGTGGTGGCGGTGGGTGAATGTGGCCTGGACTATTTTCGCGACTACTCCCCCCGGGACATTCAGTGCGAAGCCTTCGCCGCACAGCTGGCTATCGCCGTGGACACCGACAAACCGATCTTTCTGCACCAGCGGGATGCGCATGCAGATTTCGTCCATATCCTGCGCCGACGCATCGATGCCATTCGCGGTGGTGTGGCCCACTGCTTCACGGGCGGCCCGGACGAAATGCACGAGTACCTGGACATGGGCCTGCACATCGGCATCACCGGCTGGATCTGCGACGAGCGCCGCGGGCAGGATCTGCAGCAGGCCGTGCGCGAACTTCCCCTGGACCGGGTACTGCTGGAAACCGACGCGCCTTATCTAGTCCCGCGCGACCTGCCCAAGGCGCCACACGGGCGCCGCAACGAGCCCGCTTACCTGCGCCACATCCTGGACGTCACAGCTCGCTTCATGGGTTGTGAACCGGCAGAGCTGGCCGCCGCTGCGACCCACAATACCGAGCGGCTATTTGGGCTGCCCTAGTCTGCCATCAAGCGGCCAACCTGCGCCGCCACCGCTTCGCGCCGCAGCCGATCCCAGGCTTCGCGCAGACCCGGCGCCTCACCGTCATCGCGATTCTTGCGCAGCTCGTCGATCAGTGTATCCAGCGGCACGACGTGCTCGGGCAAACCCTTGGTGAAACGCGCGCGCGATGTAAAGCTGACAAGGCCTTGCACGTCTATGCCTGGCAGCAATCGCCGGACCGCCGCCACCCGGTCGAGCATCGCGTGCTGTGGATTGGCGAATGTGAATCGCCGCCGAGCCGCCAGCACCGTCCAGTCCTGCATCGCGTTACTGCCGAATACGTGTCCTTCAACGTCGCGCAGGTCCAGCAGCATGACTCCGTCCGGCGTCAGCAGCGCATACTCGATGTGCAACTGGCCGTCTTCGCCGTCCGGCACGACGATACCCTCCAGCAGATCCAGGGCGGCAGCTCGCAGGCGCTGGCGCGGATCGCGGCGCCGCTGCCGACGCCACCACCAGAAGGCTGCCAGCAACAGCACTACGGCGGCGGCAGCACTACCGAAAACGCGCGGGTCGCTGAGGGTAGCCTGCCAGTTCATTGCGACTCCGCTAGTGGCGTTACAGCTAGAGCTGTGCCGCCAGGTCGGCGAGTTGGGCATCGATGGTTTCGTAGCTCGACTCCCAGCCTAGCAACTCTGCCAGCTCGGGTGGGGGCTTCACCGTAGTTCCCAGCAACGGTTCGACGATGGTGTCGAACTTCGCCGCGTGCGCCGTGGCCACGACGGCCCAGTGGCCGCTGCGCCGCGCTTCGTCGCTCAGCGTCCGGTAGACGTGCAGCCCGGTCGCGGTATGCGGACACCAGGCGACGTTGTGGCGCTGGAATTCATCACGAATGGTGGAGCGTATCGTTGCGTCGCCCACTGTATAGGCAGTGATTTCCCGCGCCACGGCGTCGGCATCCGCACCGACCAGGGCTCGCAGGCGCTCCATGTTGCTCGGGTCGCCCACATCCATAGCCGAGGCCAGCGTGGCCACGCTGGGTCGCGGCGACCAGGTGCCGGAGCTGAGGAAATCCGGGATGGTCGTATTGGCATTGGTGGCAAATACGATGCGGTCGATAGGCAGGCCCATGCGCCGGGCCCACACGCAGGCGAAACCGTTGCCAAGATTGCCCGTCGGCACGATGAAACTGGTGGGCTTTCCCGTCTGCCGCCAGTAGGCCAGGCTCGCGCAGGCAAAGTAGGCGGCCTGGGGCAGCAAGCGACCTACGTTGATGCTGTTGGCCGAGCACAGATTGTGCCGCGCGTTGAGTGCCGGATCCGCAAAGGCGGCCTTCACGAGCCGCTGGCAGTCATCGAACTCGCCGCGCACCGCCAGCGACAGCACGTTCTCGCCCCAGCAGGTCAACTGGTGTTGCTGGCGCGGCGATACCCGGCCTGCCGGGAACAACACGACGACTCGCAGGCCCGCGCGCCGGTGAAACGCCGCCGCTACCGCGCCGCCCGTATCACCCGATGTGGCTACCAGGATGGTCACCGGCGGCGTCGCGAATTCCCCGTGCGCAATAATGCGCGCCATCGTGGCGGCGAGAAACCGCGCACCCACGTCTTTGAAGGCCGCCGTGGGGCCATGAAACATTTCCAGCACCGACAGCGGCTCGGCGCCGGTCTCCAGGGGCCGCAGCGGCACTGGAAAATTTAGTGCGTCACGGCATATATCAGCCAGCTCGTCCTCCAGGGACGTGCCGTCGAAAAAGGCTTGCAACAGTTTCGTCGCGATGTCGGGAAATTCGTCCAGCCCGGCGAAATCGGCCGGCGAAAAATGCGGCAAAGACGCCGGGACGTACAGCCCGCCGTCGGGGGCGGTGCCACTCATGATGGCCTGCTCGAGCCTGACCGGGGGCCCCTCTCGGGTACTGAAAAAATCCACGGTCAGCGACTCGCGCCGAGGTACGCCGCTAACCGCAGCAGGTCAGCGAAGACCCCCGCTGCAGTAACCGCCGGGCCGGCACCCGGACCCTGCACCACCAGCGGGTTGTCGCTATAGCGTCGCGACACGTAGCGCACGATATTGTCCGTCAGGTTCATGCGCGCAAAGGGGTGCGCCAGTGGCAAGGCTTCCAGTCGCACGGATGCGCCATGCTCGCGGCTAAGCCGACCCACGTAGCGCAGCACCTGCCCGGCGTCGGACGCCGCTTGCCAGCGCTCGCGCATGGCGGTGTCATGGGCCGGCAAGGCATCCAGGAATGCATCGATCGTGCCGCTGCCCAGCTCTGCCGGCACCAGGCTTTCCACGTCCAGATCTTCCAGTTCCAGCCGCTG
>CAZTIB010000085.1:0-16530 GCA_964613615.1 uncultured Chromatiaceae bacterium | reverse complement strand
ATCGGCGGCAACGACGGCATCGCCACCGAACTGCTATCCGGGCGGCTGGACGCCGGCGACAAAGTCGTCATCGGCATGACCCGCCAGGTCGACAGGCCGTCGGTGTTCGGCATTCGTCTGGGATCGTGAACGTGCGCAGTCCGCTGCTGCAGAGTGAGCGCCTCGGCAAAATTCATCGCGTCGGCACGGTCGCGGTCGACGCGGTGCGCGATGTCACCGTGGACGTTCATGCCGGGGAATTCATTGCCGTTGTGGGCCCGTCCGGATCCGGCAAGTCCACTTTGCTGAATATCTGGGGCATGCTCGACATACCAACATCAGGCCAGTACCGGTTCGATGGCGTCGATGTCGGGGAACTCAACAGTGATGCCCGAGCGGCTATTCGCAGCAAAAAGATCGGCTTTGTCTTTCAAAACTACAACCTGCTCCCGCGCAGTACTGCGATCGAAAACGTCGAGCTCCCGCTTACCTACGCGGGCATGGAGCCGGCAGAGCGTCGCGAGCGGGCGGTGCAAGCGCTTGAATCATTGGGCCTGGCGCACCGCCACGATCACTGGCCGCACCAATTGTCCGGCGGTGAACAACAACGGGTCGCAATCGCCCGGGCGCTGGTCAACGACCCTGTGCTGATCATGGCCGACGAGCCCACCGGCGCGATCGATCGGCAGAACGGGCTCGAGGTGATGTGGCAATTACAGGCGCTCAATGCTGACGGCCGTACGATCGTGCTGGTCACGCATGATGCGAACATTGCGCGCCACGCGAACCGCATCGTCGAGCTGGCAGATGGCAGTATTCAGCACGACTTCCGGGTGACTAAACCCGAACGCGCGCCGCAGCCTGCGCGCGCATCCGGCGAAACTGCCGTCGCGAGCGCTGCGCTGTGAATACCCGCGAAAGCATCTTCATCGCGCTGCGGGCGCTGCGCACCAATCCGTTACGCAGCTTTTTGACAATGCTGGGCATCATTGTCGGGGTCGCCGCGGTGATTGCCGTGATCGCGGTCGGCAGCGGCGCGCGCGCGCAGGTGGCCGAGCGCATCGAGAGCCTAGGCGCCAGCCTGCTGGTGGTGATGCCAGGGGCGCAGGCCGCCGGCGGTGCGCAACTCGGCGCGGGCACGCGGCACACGCTGACGGAAGACGACGCGATTGCAATAGAAACCGAAATCCCGCTCGTCGCACAGGCTGCACCCAAGGTGCATGCACTCGCCCAAGTGGTGCACGGCAACCGCAACTGGGCCGCTCCGGTATCCGGGGTCACGACCTCGTTCTTTGCGGCGCTGGACTGGCGTTTCGCGGCCGGCGGCCAGTTCACGCCGGACGAAGAACAGCAGGCCTCAAAGGTCGCGGTGCTCGGCGCAACGGTCGCGGAAAAATTATTCCGCAATACCGATCCTCTCGGCCGCCGCGTGCGCATCCGCAACGTGCCGTTTGTCGTGGTCGGCCTGCTGCAACCGAAAGGCCACAACCTCGGCGGCGAGGACATGGACAACAACGTCTACGTGCCATTGTCGACCGCGCGCTTGCGCCTGTTCGGCGGGCGTCACGAAATCGCGCGGCGTTCGGTGGACACCGTGATCGTCAATGTCCGCAGCCCGCAAGAGATGACGGCAGCGGCGCAGGAGATTCAGCGGCTGCTGCGCCAGCGCCATCGGTTGCGGGCGGATCGTCCGGACGACTTCGCGGTGCTGGATGTGTCGACGGTGCAGGCGGCGCACGAAGAAACCTCGCGCACCATGAGCATTCTGCTGCTCGCCGTTGCATCAGTCTCGCTGGTGGTCGGCGGCATCAGCGTGATGAACATCATGCTGGTCTCGGTGACCGAGCGCACCCGGGAAATCGGGCTGCGGCTGGCCGTGGGCGCCCGGCGCCGGGACGTCCGCAATCAATTCCTGATCGAAGCCCTGACGCTGGCCCTGTTCGGCGGCACCATCGGCGTAATCGTTGGGCTCGGCATGGCGCTGGCCATGGCAATGCTCGGTGGCTGGCCGGTGCTGATCGGTCCGGAAACGATTCTGTCCGCGTTCGCATTCGCCGCCGCGGTTGGGTTGCTGTCGGGATTCTATCCGGCGCGCAAGGCCTCACTGATGGAACCGGTGGATGCACTGCGCTACGAGTAGCGCACAAAGAAAACGGGGCCTGTTAAAGCCCCGCTTCTCTTCAGCAATCGAAATACCGATTATTCGGGTTTCGGATCGCAGTCGGGCTGGCCGCTACAGGCTGGCCCCAGGCCAGTCCCCTCGTTAACATTGTTCGGCGCTTCCCACGTCTCCACATCGCCTGGAACAAATTTCTGGCAGCCTCGGACACCAGTGGTAACAACCTCGAGACCGTTGCCTCTGCCGTTGTTGCTACAAACTGTGATCCACTGTTGCTCGCCATGGGCGTTGTCCCAAGCGTCGTTGTACTCGACTACAACGTTTGTCGGTTGGTCGGCAAATGCACCACTGGCGGCAAGTGTCGCGGTAGCAGCCATCGTGAATAGTTCTTTCTTCATTATTGATTACCCCCTCGGGCGGCTAATGCGGGCGGCCCTTCACTAGTTAATTAATGACCGCGCGGCCGCGTCGCGACCGCACTATCTTTTGTAAACGATTCTTTGTCGTAAGGCAAGCGACCACGACTTAACATAAGGTCGCCCTGCCGTCGGGTCATTGTTGGTAATCCTGTCGCCGGTGGTGTCAGATGCCCTGGAGCCACATCGGCCTTCCGGTTCCATCCTGAGTTTCTGGGGGACAGTGACCCTAATTCCCTCGATGATGGCACGACGCGGCGGCGTTGCAGACGAAATAAGGTCACTGTCCCAAACTCCCCTGTTGTGAAATTCGCCGCGTTCCGGGCCTTAGAGCGCGCATTCGGGCCCCGAAAAAGTCCATCTAACAAGTGGGTGACCGGCGCCGAGCCGTAGGGCCGTTATCCGGGGCCAACTCCTTAGCCGCGTCTTTTCACCGACAAACACCCACCGCTAAGCACTTAATTGCAGGCCTTGGCGACAGTTTCGCTCGGCGAATCAGACGCTTAACGAGGTCCGACCCGGAAATCTCACCCGCTTCGGTTTGGTGGATCTTGCGCAGAGGCCGCATCCATACTGGCGTAATAGTCCTGACGGAAGCGACGCAGCAACGTCTCGGTCTTGTCGGCTTCACCGATCTCATGGGCCAGCGCTTCACGGGCCAGATCGAGGCTTGCCTCCAGGTTCTCGGCGACGGCAAAGGTAGCCCCCAGTTGCCGCAGCGTACGGCACTGGCTGGCATTGTGTCCGCGGGCCAGAATGGTCAAGTCGGGATGCGTCCCGTGCAACGCTGCCACGATGCTCTCTGTGGCCTCGAAGTCGTCCAGGGTGACGATGACAAGGCGCGCATCAGCCGCGCCGACCGAGCGCAACACGTCGGGCCGCCGCCCATCTCCATAAAAAACCGGATAGCCGTTGGCGCGTTCCTGCAGCACCAGCGATGAGTCGTGATCAATGGCGACGTACGGCATCTGTGCCAGGCTCAGGATCTCGCCGATGCCCCGTCCGACGCGGCCAAAGCCGGCCAGCACCACGGGTGCCTTGGCCGGTGCTTCGTGATGCTCAGCCGGTGGGCGCGCCCGTGGTGCCGCCAGCTGCTGCGCCAGGTACGCGAGCAGTGGAGTGATGAGCATACTGAGTACCACGAGGACGAGTAGCTGCTGGAACAGGCCAGCGGCGAGCAGCTCGGCCTGAAAGGCATAGGCAAAGAGAACCAGGCCGAACTCGCCGCTCTGCGCGAGCAGCAGGGCTACGGCTGCCCCGATCCTCGCGCCGAGGCCGAAAGACAGGGCCAGCGACCAGAGCACGCCGAACTTGATCGCCACCAGGCCGAGGAGCATGCCAAGCATCAAAATGGGGTGCGCAAGGAACTCGCTGATCTCGAGCGACATACCCATGGACATGAAGAACAGACCCAGCAACAGGCCCCGGAACGGCTCAATTTCGGCGATGACTTCGTGACGAAAGGGTGAATCGGCGATCAGCAAGCCGGCAATGAACGCGCCCATTGCCATCGACATGCCCAGGTGCTCGGTCAATAGCGCACCGCCCAGAACAATCAAGACCGTCAACGCGGTGAAGACCTCCCGGCTGCGGGCGTGCGTCACGCGATGCAGGATCGGCTGCAACAGGTAGCGGCCACCGACAATGACGAGCAGCAGAATCGCGACGGCCTCGACCAGGGCGATCGCGATATCCGCACCGATGGTCAGCTGCGGCACTGCGAGCAACGGCACCAGAGCCAGCAGTGGCACCACGGCCAGGTCCTGGAGCAGCAAAACGGCCAGCGATGCACGGCCGTACTCGGAGAGCAGTGCCTTTTGCTCAGAAAGTAGCTGCAGGACGAAGGCCGTGGATGACAGCGCCAGAGCGGGCCCGATCACAACAGCGGCGGCGAACGAAATATCTGTCAACAGGTAAACGGCCGCCGTGATCAGCGCACCCGTTGCCACGACCTGCAGGGTGCCGAGCCCGAATACCAGGCGCCGCATCAGCCACAGTCTCGCTGGTTTGAGCTCGATGCCGATGACGAACAAGAGGAGGACGACCCCCAGCTCTGCAAGCTGGCCAATCTCGTCGACATTGTCGATCAGTGCCAGCCCGGACGGCCCGACCAGTACGCCGGCGAGGAGAAACCCGGGAACCGCACCCAGCTTCACCGCGCGAAACAACGGCACCGCGATCACCGCTGCAACCAGCAGGATAACGATGTCCAGAAGATAGTTAGCCGCCATTGTCCGGAACTGGGTTTAGGTGTCTGGCAGAATAGCCGGAACAACCCCGCTTGTCGTCAATTTGGTCACGTCGGCCGTGCGCCAGTAGCGGCAACCAGCCTGCACGGGCCTGGTCGCTCTATCGCTGGTGATATTCGCACGAAAAAAGGTGCCGGATTTATTTTCCTTGGGGGAATATAGACCCGGTACCTTTTACGGACGGTACCTTTTACGGACGGCAATTTCTGGGCGCTGGCTGACCCTGGTAAATAAACCCGGTACCTTTTCCCGGTACCTTTTCCTTATAGCTCTCTAGCTTGTTGCGAATCGTCAGTTGCGCGGAAAGCTATAAAGCTATGACCGGCACCATCAGTTCTGTCCCTCGGTGGCGACGACCGGACATCAGGGGCCGGAGAAACCGGTGAAACAGCGCGGCTATCCGTGTGGCCCCACATGCGGGGCTGATTCACCATCCAGGTATGACGCGCCGCCTTGAACGGGATAGCCTAATGTACTACGCTTCTGTCCTACGGAGGCGAGTCATGCCCACGAGTGTCAGGCTGGATGCGGAAACCGAGGCGCTGCTGCGCCGGCTGGCCCGCGAGCGCGGCGCCAGCAAAAGCGACGTGATTCGCGATGCCTTGCAGGAACTGGCCGCTGCGTCTGGCGAAACGGAAGCGGCCGGACCCTATGCCCAGGTTGCCGACCTGCTGGGCATTGTGAAGGGCAAGCCCGTAGCCAACGCACGGGACCACAAGCGCGTGGTTCGCGAACTCATGAACAAGAAACGCAATGCGCGGCACGCTGGTTGATGCCGGCCCGCTGATCGCCCTGCTGCAGGCAAAAGACCCGGATCACGCCGCCTGCGTGGCCGCACTGAAAAAGTTGCGCGGCCCTTTGCTCACCACCTGGATGGCCGTGACCGAGGCCATGCATTTTCTGCAGCCTTTTGCAGCGGCGCAGTCGGCCCTGCTGGAGATGGTGGAGCGCGGCGCACTGGGCATCCTCGAACTGGCTGCGGGCGACTTGCCAGCCGTGCGTGGCCTCTTAAACAAATACCGCGACCTGCCCATGGACTTTGCAGACGCAAGCCTCGTACACGTGGCGACGCGGGAGAAAATCACCGAGGTCTTTACCCTCGACCGGCGCGACTTCTCCGTCTACCGCCTCCCCCGCGGCCGGAACTTTCGCCTGATTCCGCGCTGATCCTGCTCAGAAATCCAGTGGCCTCAGTCCCTGCGACGAGATAACCACCAGCCCGACTTATCGCGACTGTCCCCGCCCCCCGCAGGGGACTATGCTGGTCGAACTTCGAGCCATGAACTCGTCCGCCCGGGAGATACCAATGAAATTGCGCGGCAGGATTCCGACCTATCTATTGCCCATGATGTGCATGGTCACTGCGCCGGGAGCGGCCACCGAGCACGAGACGGCCGTTCAATCAGCCGACGCTGCGGCAGAGGCAAGCGCCGACAACCCCGCCATTGAGGCCGAGGCGCTGCAGATCTTCAAGCGCATGGCTGACTATCTGGCTGCGGCCAAAGCATTCTCATACCACTCCGAATCGTCCTACGACGTGGTCCAGGCTTCGGGTATGAAAGTGGAGTTCGGCGCGTCCCGCAACGTGCTGGTGTCGCGACCCAACCAGCTGCGCATGGACTCAGAGCGACGCGACGGCATGCGGGGTGAACTCATCTTCGACGGCCGGAAAATATGGGCCGTTGATCCCGACGAGAATGTTTACGCCACGGCGGACCAGCCCGGCGGCCTGGATGAAACCATTGATTTCCTCGTGGTCGAGCTGCGCGTCAAGGCGCCAATGGCCGATCTGCTGGAGCCGGACTTGTACGAGAGGGTCACGAAGAAACTGACCGGGGCGCTCGACCTGGGCGAGAAGGTGGTATCCGGCGTGGTCTGCGACCACCTGCTCATGAGCAACGACTACACGGACTTCCAGCTGTGGATCACCACCGGCGACCAGCCGATGCTGAAACGTATTGTGATCACTTATAAAGAGGAACCCGGCGAACCGCAGTATCGGGCGCAGTTCCGCGACTGGGACATGGCCCCCGAGAACGTGCGGGCAAGGCTTGATTTCCGCCCGCCCGACGGTGCGGAACGGATTCGCTTTTATGTGCCGGCGATGAACCCGGAACAGGCGGATCAATCATGAGCGCGACTTGCAGTAACTGGGTCGCGAGCCTCGCGGTCGCGGCCGTGGTCTGCCTGCTCGCCGCCGATTTTGCCGAGGCCCGGCGCGGCGGCCGCGGGGGCGGCGGGCACCGCATGTCGCGCGGCGGTCCCGCGGCCAGCGGTTCGTTCAATCGCTCGCGGGCCAGACCCGGCATGGATCGATCCCGGTCGGGCATGAACCGGGGCACGAACCGGGACCTGGGTCGGGACACCCGCCGGACGCGGCCCCAGGACCTGGGTCGGGACACCCGCCGGACGATGCCGCGGGATCGGGATCCGGGCACCGGCCTGACAAGGCCCGGGACCCTGGATCCGGGTACCAGTCGGCCACGGCCCGGGGACGGGGATCCGGGCACGGGCCTCACAAGACCCGGGGACCGGGAGCCCGGCAGCGGTCTGACCAGGCCGGGGGACCCGGACGACGGCAGGAAGCCGGTGATTGACCCGGACCGTGCCGATGAAAGACAGGACAACCGCCAGGACCGCGTCGATCAAAGACAGGACAATCGCCAGGACTACTACGGTGATCGCAATGAGTACTACAGCGATCGCAATGAGTGGTACGAAGATCGCTGGCGCGCAGGTGCCTATATCTCGGTGGTGTCGTGGAACAGCATGAGTTGTGGCTACTCGACAGTGATCATCGACGCGGTGACCTATTACGTGTGCGATGGCATTCGCTACGAGCGCGTGTATCGCGGTAGCGAGGTGATCTTCATCGCCGTCAACTAGGGTGCGGGGCGCAGCGATACTCGACGCGATGAAGGGCATGGCAGCGACGGTCCGCTACTGGTTGCCGGCGGTGCTGCTGATCATCGTCGCCGCAAACCAGCTGCGGCTGGTGTGGACAGAGTCACTGTCGCCGTGGTCGGGCGGCGGCTTCGGCATGTTCTCGTCCACCGATTCGCCGAGCCACCGCCACCTGCATGTGTTCGTGCAGAACGACGCCATCCGGCGCGAGGTCGCGATCCCCCGCGACCTGCAAGAGGCCGTGCTGCGAGCCACCACGCTGCCCACCCGGTCGCGGCTGGGCGCTTTGGCCGCTGAGCTGGCCGGGCTCGAATCAACAAGCTCTATCCAGTGGGACGAGATCGTGCTGCAGGTCTGGGCGGTGGACTACGCGATGCCCGGGCTGCAGCCCAGGGGCCGGCTGGTCAGAACCGAGCGCTTTGCCGTTGCGCCTCGCTGACAGATTCCCGCTCGGGCGCGCCGCTGCTGCCGGCCCGCTGGCCATCGACCTGGCCTTGCGGCTCACCCTGCTGGATTTGCTGTTGCGCCCGGTCGGCAACTGGACACTGCGGCCATTGATTCTCGGCGTGGCCGCGATCGCCCTGTTGCGCACGCGCTGGCTTCGCCAGCCCCTGCTCTGGCTCGCCCTGGCCGGTCTGACCGGCGCGAGAGTCATGCTCGACTGGCCAATGGCCGACAACCACGCCTACCTGCTGGCCTACTGGTGCCTGGCGGCTGCGCTGGCGTTGCTGGCACAAGACGCGGACCGGGTTCTCGCCTGGAACGGGCGACTGTTGACCGGCCTGGTGTTCCTGTTTGCCTGTGTCTGGAAGTTTGGCCTGTCGGGAGACTACCTGGACGGCAGCTTCTTCCAGGTCACCATGCTGAGCGACCCCCGTTTCCAGGGCTTCGCGCAAGTTGCGGGCGGCCTGGATGCACAGACTTACGAGGCCTTGAGTCAGTTTGTCGGTGAGCACCGCGATGCTGCGCCAGCGGCAGCCAGCGACGGTATCGACCTGCCCCGACGCTTCGCGGCCGTCGCCCTCGCCGCAACAGGCTGGAACCTGTTAATCAACCTGGCGCTGGCCGTTGCATTTCTGTGGCCGGCAGGCCGCGGGCCGAGCCGGCTCCGTCACCCACTGCTGCTGGTTTACTGCGCAGTCACCTATGCCGTGGCCACGGTCGACGGCTTCGGCTGGCTGCTGCTCGCGATGGGCGCCGCGCAATGCACGCTGGAACAGCACCGCACCCGGATTGCCTATGCAGCCGTGTTCGTGCTGATTATTTTCTATCGGGAAGTGGATTGGGCGGAGCGGGTCTTTTTACCGCTGCTTGGATAAAGAATGCTGGTGCCGGTCATAGCTTGATTGCTTGTTGACAGTGCGCAGCGCTGGCACCCGCCCGAAGGCACCCTGCAGTCGAGTGAATAAGCTATAAAGCTATGACCGGCACCAAAATTAAAGCCCGGCGCGCAATGAGCGCGCCGGGCTTTGTCACAACGGGCTGAGGCCTTTGTTACTGGCCTGGTCCCACCGGATCGGGATCAGGGCAGCTCGTCGGGCCCGCGGGCCACGACGACATTTGCGTCGATACAGCCCCCGGTGTCGCCCGTCGCCAGCACGAAACTGCCTACCTCCAGGTCTTCAATCGTGGCCGGGAAGAAGTCGGGATCCTCCTCGGTGTTCACGACCTGCAGGAACGTCGTATCCTCGTCGGTGTTGACGCAGCGATCGCCGGTGACGGTTGCCACTATCAGCTGACCCGTCTCCAGATCAACGCTCTGCAGGGTACCGTCGATGCTCTCAGCCGGGACGGGCAGCGGCTCGCCGCTGTCGTCACCCAGCGTGACCAGCATGATGGCAATCCGCAGGGTGCCGTCCAGTTTCTCCGGCACTTCCTGGCACTCTTCCGGTATCGACGCCTCATCACAGTCCTCCGGGGCCTGCTTCGGAGTCGGCCCCGTGTCATCACCCGGGATGAACACGGCCTCGACGATCGCGCGGTCACCGGCTGCGAGCTCCTCGGCGCTGATCTCCATGATCCCGTCTTCTTTACTCCTCACGAAGATGCGGGTCTCGGGATAGACCTTGCCGATGAGCAGCCGGCCCTCGGGTCCGGCGAGGCGGAAGTCGAACTCGCCCATGCCGTCGGGCGCGGTCTCGAGCGTGCCACGTTCGCGGATCCAGGTGCCCGGCGGGCCGCACTCGACCACGGCTGCGATGATCTCGAGGCCTGGCCGGTCCCTGTCGTCGCTGTCGGAGTCACTGTCGCTATCCGAGTCGCTATCGCTGTCGGAATCGCTGTCGCTGTCGCTGTCGGAATTGCCCCCGCCGTTGCCATTTCCGTTGCCGTTGCCGTTGCCGTTACCGTTGCCGTTCCCGGAATCGCTGTCGCTGTCCGAGTCGCTATCGCTACCGGAATGACCCCGGCCGTTGCCGTTGTCGTGGACCATCGCCGTGAGCGGCGTGGCCTCGTTGCACTCGTTCTCCGGAATCGCTGCCTCGTCGCACTCGTCCAGCGGGTCATCGGTCTCGACGCGCAGCAGGCCGATCACCGTCAGCGGATCGCCCTCGGAGAGGTCTTCCAGCGTCTTGGGTTCGCCGTTCTCATCGAACAGGCCGGTGCGCTCTGTGACGACGACGTCGATACATTCCTCGTCGTCGTTGCTGCCGTCGCCCTCGTTTGCGGTGGGCGGCTCATCGCCCTCTCCCGGCAGGCGAATCGGCCGGCTAAAGGCCACCATACACAACTCGAATTCATCGTCTTCGATGTCGCCGACGATACCGCTGGCCCGCACGATGCGATCAAGCAGCCTCGACTCGACTTCGATCGACACAAAGATCACCGGCCGCAAGATCGCCGGATCATTGTTGAGCTTCAGGGATCTGTTGGCATGCCAGTCGAGCTCGATCAGCACCGTATCGCCCGGCAGGAGCCGGAACTCGTCCCTGGGGTTCAGGTCGATCTTGTTGCCGGGCAATTTCACCTCGAGGCCGTCCGGGTATTCCTCGGAAAACAGCATCGGCTCGCCTTCGACCCTCAAGCGGATCTTGTCGTAGATGCCCGGCTTGGCCTCGGCTGACAGGAACTTGAGCTCTACCCCGTCCTTTAGCTTGAACAGGTCGACAACCCGGCTACCGTCGAAGACTTCTTCCGGACCGTCGGGCCCGAGCAAGGTGACGGCCGTGACTTCGACCAGCAGCTCCGGGCGCGGCTCGTCCGCTTCGCAATCACCGTTGTCAGGCGTGGAGCCATCGGGACACTCGGCCGGCGGATCCATGCAATCGTCGAGCGTCGCACCTTCGTCGCAACCGTCGAGCAACGCCGTGAGCAACCGGTCGGTCTCGGGCGTACTGGAGTCGTCGACGGTCACGGCCACCTCGGCCGTCGCCGGCAATGCCGCCGGCGCAGCACCGCCCGCACCGCCGCCACCACCGCCGCCACAGGCAGCCAGGACGAATGCCGCTAATACGCTGACGAACAAGGCACTAAACTTGCGCATGGATCTTCCCCTGTAGCGGCGGGTCGCTTCGGTGGCGTGATGCCCCGAGCTATATTGTGTTTGCCGCACTTAATTCGATGATGCCCGAAAGCGTAGCAGATCTATTCTGGCGGGCCGAGCCCGACGTGCCCGCTTATGTAAAACGCCCACGACTTCCGGTTTCCACCCTTATATAAGAGCAACTGCACCCCATGGCCCGAGCGCATTGCTACACCGCCTGGTTCCTGTATGCCCTCATCGGCGCGGTTTTTCTCGTGCTCGCGACGACCTATCCCGCTGCCTACGTGCGCATGACCTACGAGGATCTCTACGGCGAGTGGCTGCAGACCTGGCTGTTCGTCGCCGTGCTGGTGCTGGCGGTGCCGCTGGCCACGCGCCGCTGGCGCTATCGCTGGTGTTTCGCGTTGCTGGCCCTGGCCGCGTTCTACACGGTGATGGAGGAAATTTCCTGGGGCCAGCGCCTGCTGGGTATCGAGTCGCCCGCGTTTTTCGCCGAACACAACGTGCAGGGCGAGACCAACCTGCACAACTTCCTGACGGGGCCGGACAGCACGCTTGTAAAAGACGTCGTGGAGTACACGCTGGCCGCCGCGCTGATCGCCTTCGGGCTGCTCTACCCGCTCGCGCTGCGCCTGGGCTGGGCCCCGGCCCGGTGGCTGGACCGGGTGGGCGTGGCGGCGCCACCGCTTTACCTCTGGATCTTCTTCGTGAACGCCGCTGTATTCGAAGTGGGCTGGCTGAAATTCAACGAAGCCGAGGTGGCCGAGATCCTGGTGGGCACCGCACTGGTGCTGATGCTGCTGCACTACCGGCTTGCCGCTGACGCACCGGCGGACCGCCCGGGCCCGGCGGCCCTGACCGCAGCCGCGGCCGGCCGTTGCGCCGGCCTGCAGATCGCCGGCTTCGCCCTGCTGGTGGGGCTCGCCTTCGGCACCACCACCTGGTTGTACAGCCTGCCCGGGCAGGCCGCCGGCATCGAGCGGCGGCTCGCCAACGGTTACGAGAAATTTGGCCGGCGCATGGCGGCGCGCGAGCGCTGGAACCACGCCGCCGAGCTCTATCGCCAGGCGGCGGAACTGCGCCCCGCGAAGCTGCCACTGATGCAAGCGGCCCTCGACAATTACCAGGCGGCCGGCAATTCGGAGCGCTATAACCGCTACTACCGCGCGATGCTGGACGCGACGGCGGCCGAACTCGGCGGCGCAGACGCCACGGTCGAGAACCTGCTGATGCTCGCGACCGAGTATGCCGGCATCGATGCGCCAGTCCCCGCCACCGACTATCTCAACCGGGCGCTCGCCACCGCAGCGGCAAACGTGGCCGCGGCGCCGGACAGTTCCGAGAACCACTACTGGCTGGGCCGGGTGCAGCAACAGCGCGGCCGGTACGCCGACGCGCTGACCGCCTACCGCCGGGCGCAGGCTCTGGACCCCGGGCGGGGTCGCTACACGCTGGCCGTGCGCAGCCTGCAGCGCGAGATGGCTGCAGCAGCCGGCGAAGCAGCGACCGCGGATTAGCAGGCTGGAGGATATAAGCCCAGAGTGGTGCGGGTCATCGCTCTATAGCTTGTTGACAGTGCGCAGTCTGGCGCCCGCCCGCAGGCACCCTGCAGTCGAGTGAATAAGCTATAAAGCTATGACCGGCAGCAAAATTATTTCCGATCTCACGAGGCCCGGTAGTCTGCCGAGACAACCTGATGATCCTGCCCCAGCCAGAGCACGACATCCGCCCGCTGCGGCAGCACGGCGAGATTCTGCAACGTAATTCGCTCAAAATACTGCACAAACTCCGCGACCTGCGCATCGTTCATACCCTGCCCGCGCGCACTGTTTCCTGCGGCGATGAGTTTGTGCTCCTGCTCCGTTCGCCAGCGGCGAACACACGCAAAATCCGGCACCGCCATGAACACGAGCGCGTCGAGCAGCGCAAACAGCGCCTGGTAGCCCGAGCCTAACTGGCGATTAACAAACTGCCGCCACTCCCCGCTTGCATCCCGTGTCTGTTCCAGCTCGTTGATGGGTTCGGTCAACGCCTGGTCGTTCACCGCCTGCGACCCGACACACCAGCCCTCGAAAAGAATCACGTCGACGGGGCCGGCGACTGCCGGCCACTCGTCTGCGGGCAGGCGATCATCATGCAGCTTGTCAAACCGGGGCAGCTGCAGGCTCTCGCCTTCACCCAGCTCCTGCAGCCGCTCGATAGCCGCCTGCCCCAGTTCGGGATCGTGGGTGCCCGGCACACCCCTGGTTGCCAGCAGCGGGTGAACCGCCCGGGCGAGTGTCTGCCGGTCTGCTTTGGGTAAATAGAGGTCATCGATGGACAACGCCGCCACGTTGTAAGCGTATTGCGCTTCCAGGTATTGGGCCAGAAAAGCGGCCAGCGTCGATTTGCCTGCGCCCTGTGCCCCATTGATGCCCAGCACGAAAGTGCGCCCGCGCCGCGAGCTGACCTGCTGGTACACCCACTGGGCGAGCGGCAGGAAATAGTTGTCAGCCGTCGCCACGAAGGCAGCAGGCAGCCGATGCCGCTCGATGAATTCGTTTAGCGGGAAACCGGGGCAAGGGTCCGGGTCTGTTTTCGTCATGGCCCTATTGTCCCTCAACAATAGACTTGGCCCCGCTTTATTCTGGGCGCTCGGCCACCGAGACATTGTGGTCCTGCGGCCCTGGCGCCACCGGCAGGCCCGCGAGTCGGTCAAGCGGAGTTATCCACAGGTGTCGGATTCCAGGTCGTTCCTCGTGTAGTTTGTCGCCGATGGAACTCCTCCAAAACCCTCGCCTGCCACTTTTTGCCGGCGCTGCATTGATCAGCCTGTCGCCGGTCTGGGTGAAGCTGGTCAGTGTTTCGCCGACCGTCAGCGGCTTTTATCGGGTACTGATCGGGGGCGGGGCGCTGGCGATTTATCTCATCGTCACGCACCGTGGCCTGGGCCTCACGCGGCGGACGCTGGCGATCCTGCTGTTGTCGGCCACCTTCTTCGCGGTGGATCTCTGGAGCTGGCATCGGAGTATCGGCTACGTCGGTCCGGGTCTCGCCACCCTGCTCGGCAACTTCCAGGTGTTTTTCATTACGCTGGCCGGTTTCCTTTTGCTGAACCAGCGCCCGCCCGCCCGGCAGCTGATCGCGATACCGCTGGCACTGGCCGGGCTTGCACTGATCGTCGGCATTGACTGGCAGGCACTGCCCGCGGACTACCGGATCGGTATTATCTTCGGCCTGATCACAGCCGTGACCTACGCCGGCTACCTCCTCACGTTACGCCAGGCGCGCGCGCAAGCCGCCCATCGCTCGGCGGCGCGCGAAGTGGCCGTGGTCTCGTTGCTGACGGCCGCGCTGCTGGGAATCGCCGCCACCGCCGAAGGTGTATCGCTGGCGATTCCAAGCGCGGCCGATGCGGGCTGGTTGCTGAGCTACGGCATCATCTCCCACTGCGTCGGCTGGCTGCTGATCGGCGGCAGCTTGCCGCGGGTGTCGGCCGCGGCCGCCGGTATCGCGCTGCTGCTGCAGCCCGCACTCAGTTTCGCCTGGGACGTCCTGTTCTTCGCACGGAGCATCACGCTGCAAGAACTCGTCGGCGCCGTGATCGTGCTGGGGGCGATTTACCTCGGGTCAAAGTGACCAGCAAACCGGGAAATCGGTTCGCCCCCTATCTATTCATTATTGCGATTTTCTGGATTTTCGACCGGTTGAATCCGCAGCCAAAAACGGCCGTTCAGGGGGCCCATAGGGCTGGCCGAAGCCACTGCGGCGGCACGGAGAGTTTTCCAGCGCAGGGTACCGAGATGTCCCCGAGGTGTTTTGACTGCCACGCACCGTGCCACTCAGCAGGTAAGCGAAATGGCGGCTCAACTTGAGACTCCGGGGCAAACCCGAGGCGAACGTAATACGCAGGGTCGCCCAATACGCAAACCAAGCTCACACCCGCGTCCTCCAGCCATCGTAAACCGGCACGCACGATTGCACTCCCGATGCCCTGCCTTTGGCAAGTGGGCGCGACAGCGAGTGGCCCGAGCAGCGCAGCGTCGACGCCAGTGCCAGCCACGCCGCATTTCGTAAATATGGCGTGCCCCGCAATTCGCGAGTCAGTCGTTCCGACGAGCGACATAGTAATAGCGGTGTCGTGTAAGAGCTCTCGCACAAGGGGAAGAAGATCCTCGCCCGGGAACGCCTTCGGATACAGCGACTCAATCGCAGCGTAATCACCTTGCGCGCTCTCGCGGATTTCGAGTTTTGTCACAATTGCGGTGTCCGAACGCAGTCAGATGCTGAAATATAGCGTGACCGTCGAGGTGTCGCTTTGGGGCGTCGACAGAAACCAACGCCTGAACGTCTAATAAAGCACTACGAACGGCCGCTTTCGGCCATTAGCGGACCTTCACGTAATAACCAAAAGAACCGCCGTCAGGCCAAGATCATCTCACGCGCGCTTTCGGCTTGCGGCATTCGAGGCCGCGTCCTTTTGCTTGGCCGTTTTCGTTTTTGCTGTCGCGGCTCCCTCTGCAGGCTTCGCCTTAGTTGATGCGTCTTTTTTACTTGCCTTGGCAGCTTGCGCTGGCTTGGCCTTCTTTGACGGCGATTTCTGTCCAGAAAAATCTGACTGTGACCGGCCCCCGCCGCTTATCTTTTCGCCGCTCGTCCGAACGCGCGCATAGAAACCGCTTATGAAATTCTGATTGAAGTCCTTTGCCACCTCAGTCCGCTCCTTCGAGAAACCCAGGTCTTTCAGGAAGGTCAACGGAATCTCAAAGGTCGATATCCACATCTTCTCGCTAGCGCGCAGAAAACCAATTGATCCCTCGGATTCCTTCGAGAACCCCAAGTCTTTCAGCATGGTCGACGGAACCTCGAAGGTCGATCTCCACGCCTTCTTGCTAGCGCTCAGAAAACCAATTGATCCCTCGGATTCCTTGACAGCGTCAATGTTTTGGTCCTTGTTCGTCATGATCCGAGGTCCTTTTTTACCAACCAGACCGCCAAATGGCGCTTTCATCTCAGACTTCTGCAGCCTCACGATGCTCTGGCTAGCAGCCCCGTCGCCTGTTTGCTGCTCGGAATTCGTAAGATATTTTTTCTAGTCTTTTTGGACTGCACAAAGAATATCCTAGACTAGGTCGCAAAATCTTAGGCTGCAAGATAGCGAACGCACCCAAGCGTGACACTAGGTAAAAGTGTCTAGGTGCAAGTACGTATGCGTGGCAAAGACGCATCGCCAAATCAGGGCGTGTTAAACGTCTGCTTTGGGTCGTTAGCGGCCATTCGAAATCAACGAAATAGCAGCCCGCCCTAATCAGCGAGTGATGTAGGTAGACAGCTCTGGTTCGAATTCTTGGTAGAGGCCGAAATTGTGCGCGACAGTGTCGTTGACGTCTTTTTGGATCCAGG
>CAZTIB010000084.1:0-11960 GCA_964613615.1 uncultured Chromatiaceae bacterium | reverse complement strand
CTACGACCGGGCCGACGATACTCAGCTGCCGGTGGCACCGCCGGAAGAGGGGCTGATGTACACGGACATCGCGGCAGGCGAGCCGCGCACGCCGCCGCCGGTGATTCCGGACCTGGAGTTCAGCGGTGCGGACCCGACACTGCTGGCCGAGCGTACCGGCATCATCAACATTCGCAGTGTGTATGACATGGACGGCGTCGACACTGCAGTGCCCGACATCCCGACCCTGGCCGACCCGGTAGCGACACCGGTGGACAACCGGCCCATCCGCTTCCTGCGGGTGGTAAAGGCCGTGAGCATCCCGGACGAAGACCTGGTGGACCTGGACAACACCGCCTTCGGTCGCTCCACGGCCAACGGCATGCGCGAAATCATCGGCTACGTGCCGGTGGACCCTGACGGCTCCGTACAGGTGAAAGTGCCTGCAAACGTGGCCCTGCAGATCAGTCGACTGGACGCTCGTGGCCGGCGCGTCGGCCCGCGGCACAATGCTTGGTTGCAGGTGCGCCCGGGCGAAGTGCTCACCTGCGACGGCTGTCACGTGCCGGGCACCGGCGTGTCCCACGGCCGCTCCGGCTCTTTCGATCCGGCCTATGAAGGATCGCGGGATCCTGGTCAGCCTTTCCCGAATACCCTGCAGCCGACTTTCGCCGAGTTGAACGAGACCATGGCTGAAGGCCGGGCACGACAGAGTTGCGCCACGGACTGCGCGTCCATCACACCGTCCCTCGACGTGGAGTTCACCGACATCTGGACCGACCCCTTGATGGCCACGCTGGGTAACGATATCTCATATCGGTACGCAGACCTCGATACCACGGTGCCAGCTACACCGACCTGCCAGAGCGCCTGGTTGCCGGTCTGCCGCGTCGTGATTAACTACGTGGATAACATTCATCCCGTCTGGAGCGTGCCGCGGCTGGCTGCCGATGGCGTGACGGACGCGACCTGCACCACCTGTCACCGCCGCGTGGATGACGCGGGTGCGCCAATGGTGCCGATGGGCCAGCTGGACCTCAGCGACGGGCTGGACCCGGTGGTCACGGAGCACCTGATCTCCTACCGCGAGTTGCTGTTCGGCGACAACGCGCAGGAAGAAAACATGGGCATCCTGCAGGACATACTTGTCGATGGCCCGATCGATCCGATCACCGGCCTCCCGATTCCGATTCCTGTTCCCGTTGCGCCGTCAATGTCCGTGGCGGGCGCCAACGCGTCGGCCCAGTTCTTTAACCGCTTCGACACCGAACCGACCCACATGGGCCTGCTGAGCGATGCGGAACTGCGTCTCATTTCGGAATGGCTCGATATTGGCGGCCAATACTTCAATAACCCCTTCGACGTGCCGATAAACTGATAGATGCGCCTGATCGTTGTCATTGTTGCTGTCTTCGGCCTCGTGGCCGCTTCTCCCGCCGTTGCGCGGGACAAGCGGCATTACGAGGTCGTGGTAACCGATGCCTACGTAGACATGCACACGGGGCCCGGCGGCGGCTATCCCAAGTTCCACGTGGTGGAGCGGGGCGACCAGGTGGAGGTGCTGAAGCGGCGAACGGACTGGTTCAAGATCCGCACCGCTCAGGGTGTTAAGGGCTGGGTCGACGCGCGCGCCATGTCGCGCACCGTGCAGCCCGACGGCCGGCCGGCCAAGATCGAGAACCCGGATCTGCGGGACTTCATCGACCGGCGCCGGGAAGCCGGCCTGCAGGTGGGTGACTTCGACGGGGCAGACACGATCTCCGCGTACCTTTCGTGGCTGTTCACGCCCAACCTGAGTTTCGAACTCTGGGGCTCGCGCATCACCGGTGATTTCTCCAACGGCTGGATGGCCAACGCGAACATCGTGCACACGGCGTTTCCGGACTGGCGCATTCAGCCCTACGCCACACTTGGCATGGGAGTCATCACCATCGATCCCAAATCCACCCTGGTGGGCTCCGAAGACCGGACCGACCAGATCGGACATGCAGGCGTCGGCCTGCGCGCACACGTCAGCCGGCGGTTCCTGCTCCGCGCTGAGTACAAGAGTTACGTGGTCTTTACCAGCAGGGATGACAACGAGGAAGTTTCGCAATGGAGCGCAGGATTTTCGTTCTTCTTTTGAAGCGTGGCTGTCTGCTGGCGCTGTTGGCCCTGCTGGCCGCGTGCGGGCGGGACAATCTCGTGGCGGACAACAGTGCCGACGCGAAGGTGCCGGTGATCAACCCGAAAGTGGACCGGCGCGACATCGACGAACCCAAGATTAGCTCGCAGGATTTCGAGCTCGGCCCGTATGTCGGTTACATGAGCGTGGAGGACTTCGGCTCCAACGTGGTCTACGGCGCGCGCCTGAACTACCACATTACCGAGCACTTCTTCGCCCAGGCGAACTATGGCCAGACGGACACCGACGAGACCAGCTTCGAGACGCTGAGCGGCGGCGCGAACCTGTTGTCGGATGACGACCGGACCTTCCGTTATTACAACGCGCTGCTGGGCATCAACCTGTTGCCGGGTGAGTCCTTCATCGGCCGCTCATGGGCTTTCAACAGCGCGCTGTACCTGGTGGGCGGCGTCGGCAACGTGGACTTCGGTGGCGACGACTATTTCGCCGTGACCCTCGGGGCAGGCTACCGGATCCTGCCGGTGGACTTTATTTCCCTCAATTTCGACGTGCGCGACCACATGTTCGACTCGGACATCCTGGGTGACAGCAAGGTCACGCACAACATCGAGTTCCTGTTTGGGATGAACTTCTTTTTCTGAGCGTCAGGAAGACGCCGACAGACCACAAGGAGTCGTGATGAATAAGTTTCACTTTTGGTTGCGCTGGGCCGGCATGCTGGTCGTGGCCCTGTCCTTGACCTTGCCCCTGCAGGCAAGCGATGTATCAGGACCGGCGCCCGACTTCACGCTCACCTCGCGCGACGGCCAGACCGTGACGCTGAGTGACCTGAAGGGCCAGGTGGTGATGATCAACTTCTGGGCCACCTGGTGTGGGCCCTGCCGCCAGGAGATGCCGCTGCTCGAGCAACTCTACAGCCGCTACGAGAGCCTGGGCTTCACGCTGCTCGGCGTGAACGTGGAAGAGCACAGCAAAGACGCGGCTGTCTTCCTGAAAGAGACGCCGGTGACCTTCCCGATTCTGTTCGACCCGGAGAACGGGGTCAGCAAGCTGTACGACGTGTCTGCGATGCCCAGCACGGTGCTGGTCGACCGTTCCGGCAACGTGCGCTTCCTGCACCACGGGTACCAGCCCGGTTACGAGAACGAATACCAGAACCAGATTCGGACGCTGGTGCGGGAGCGGGGCTGATCATGTGCGTCGCTCTAATTTTTAAGTTTGGGAGGGTGGACCGGTGAAGCGTTCGGCATTGCGGCTGGTCTTTGGGTTGGCGGTCCTGGTGATGTTGTCGGCTTGCGGTATAGAGCCGTGGGTTAAACCATACGAGCGTGACCGCCTGGCCGATCCGATCATGAACCTGAATCGCGACCCGGTGTCCAGCGCCTACATCAACCACGTGCACGAAGCGCGTGAGGGTGCCCGGGGTGCGTCCGGCAGTGCCGGAGGTGGCTGTGGCTGCAACTAGGCACAGGTTGCGCGCCGGCCTTGCCGGATGGTGCCTGCTCTTCGCAGGAGCAACGGCCTTTGCCGGCGTGTTGCCCGAAGACCGTGCCGATGCGCTGTACCACTACTATGACGGTGGTGACGTGCAGATCGATGGCCCGTCGCTGCTGATGCGCAAGTCCGTGGGCCAGAGCTTCTCGTTCTTTGGCAACTACTATGAAGACGCTATCACCAGTGCGTCCATCGACGTGGTGACCACCGCGAGCCCGTACGAGGAAAGCCGCACCGAGTATTCCCTGGGCGTCGACTACCTGCGTGGCGATACCACCATGAGCTTTGCCTACGGCAACAGCGACGAAGACGACTATCAAGCTGAAACCTTCAACATCGGCATTGCCCAGGACATCTTCGGCGGCATGACCACGGTAAGCCTCGGCTATGGCAAGGGCAATGACACCGTGATGAGTAATGCCGACCCGGACTTTGAAGAAGACATGGACCGGCAGGCCTACCGCCTCGGCGTGTCACAGGTGATTACGCGCAACATGCTGGCCAGTGTGAACTACGAAGTCGTCACGGACGAAGGTTTCCTGAATAACCCCTATCGCTCCGTGCGCTACCTGGATGCCGGCGGCGGTGGTTTCAGCTATCAGCCGGAGCGCTATCCGAATACCCGCACGAGTAACGCCGTGGGCGTGCGCAGCCGGTATTTCCTGCCTTATCGTGCGGCGCTGTCCGGGGGTTACCGATTCTTCACGGACGACTGGGGTATCGATGCGCATACCGGCGATGTCGGCTATACCCATCCCGTCGGTGCATTTAACTTTGAAATCGGTTATCGCTACTACACGCAGTCGTCTGCGGACTTCTATAGCGACCTGTTCCCGTACGTGGACGCCCAGAACTTCCTCGCCCGGGACAAAGAGCTCAGCAGCTTCGACAGTCATACGGCGAAAATCGGTGTTAGCTACGACTTCATCGAGGGCGGCTGGTCCTTCCTGGAGAAGGGCTCGCTCAACGTGTTCTACGACCATGTCTGGTTCACGTACGAAGACTTCAGGGACCTGCGCGACACCACCGGCGTGATCCCCGGCGAGGAGCCGACCTACGAGTTCGAGGCGGACATTCTGCAGCTCTTCGTGTCGTTCTGGTTCTAGTTACGGGGACAGTTGACCTGTCCCTCGAATTCCCGATGCTATACTCCGCGCCCGCGTTTCACTGGGCGCTAAACCGATGACCGACGCTCCCGCAGGGCTCAGTTCCCTGCAGTTTTCCCTGCTGACCGTTTGCGGCGCACTGGCGCTGCTGCTGGTGGTGGCCAACGTCGGCATGTCGCTGAACAACCGGGTGGCCCAGGAAGAGGTCAACACGCGCCAGCAGTACATCAACCAGGGCGTGCAGGTGAGCCGGCTGAACAACCAGATTGCCGAAGCGCTGGCGACCCTGTCGGCGCAGACGGGTGATGCAGCCATCCGCGACCTGCTGGCCGCCAACGGGATTACCTTCACGGCGCAAGATGAGCCCGAGCCGGGTCCGGAGTCCGGGCAATGAGCGCAGACTCCGGCACTGCCAGGCGATCGCCATTTTTTCCGTTGTTGCTGCTGGCACTGAGCGTGCTGGCGATGGCGGGCTTCCAGACCTGGCAGCTGTTCCAGCAGCAGGCGAACCTGGAAACGCTGCGCGGGAACCAGGAAACCGCGGTGGAAGAATCGCAGCGTGTCCGTGACCAGCTGCGGGCGCTGACCCAGGGCACGGCCGACCTGGCAGAGGCAGGCAACCCCAACGCGCAGCGCGTGGTGGATGAGCTGGCCCGGCAGGGTGTCACGGTGACAGGGAGCGAAGGGCCTCCGTCGACTCCGTGACCGGTTCCACTGCCTGCGCGTAGAGCGGCGGCAGCGGGCAGTCGAGCACCGCACAGACGGTGCGCAGCAGTTCACTCTCCGCGACGCTGAGCCAGCCATCGTGCATGGCCGTCACACCCAGGGCTTCGACAATGCGGCGCCGGTCCAGCGGCCGGAGTGGCAGCAGTTGATCCAGTGCCTGGTCAACACGCTCCTGCCAGCCGCCTTCGCCCGGGCGAACGGGCAATTCTTCCGGCAGGTCAGCCGCCAGCGCCGGGGTCAACCGGGCGAGCCCCGCGGCCCACGCCGCGCGGGCCTGGGCTGCGCTGTCGTGGCCGTACACGGCCAACGCGGCAAACAGCACGCGCAGAGCCTCGCGCTGTTTGTCGGCGTGCAGTTTGCGTCGGCCCCGACTGACTGCGCTGCCCGGCCGCCGGGTACGCTCGATGGCCTCGCCGAGCACCCGGGCGAGGGCGTACTCGAACAGTTCAATGCGGCCGTCCAGGTGGGCCAGGTGCTGAACCAGCGTGCGCAGGTATTGCAGTTGCCCGTCCGGTCGATTGCGCAGTGCGGGAAAGGCCAGGTCGAGCAACGGCAAACGATAGGCGGAGCCTGATCGGGCCACCTCTTCGTAAAGCTGTTCCACGGCGCCGGTGCGGTTAGCGCCCAGCTGACTCTGCAGGTAGGCCAGCTGATCGCGCCGAGGCAATGCGTCCTGGTGCAGAACCAGGGCCAGCACCAGCAGGAACGCAGATTCATTGGAATGGGCTGATTCGTAGAGTCGCGGCGGCACGTGCCGGTGCAGTGCGTGGGCCGCTGCCAGCTGCGGCGGGCCCGGGTTGCCCGCCAGCTGGGCCAGCGCGGCCGGCGCCAGTTCAAAGCTGCCGATGCTTTCCGGGGGCATCGCGCGGGTTGAACCCGCCGGGGCGGCGCTGGCAGCCTCGGCACGCTGTGCCTGCCAGGATTTGTCCAGCCGCTGTATGCGCTCGTTCAGCGGCGGATGCGTGGCAAACAGCGCTGCCAGTCGCTCGCCCGGTGCGAACAGCATGTGGCTGACTTCTTCCGCCTCGGTGCGCTGCAGGTAAGAGTGATCGCTCAGCCCGAGAATCTTTTTCAGCGCGCCCGCGATGCCGCCGGGCTGCCGTGTGAACTGCACCGCTGACGCGTCGGCCAGGAATTCCCGTTGTCGCGACAGGGCCGCCTTGATCAGCCGCGCGAACATCACACCGACGTAACCGATAATCGTGAGGCCCAGGGCCACGGCGCCTGCGATCGCCACGCCGTTGCCTTTCCCCCGTCGGCCGCCGAAGCGGACATTGCGCAGAATGCTGCGACCGACCAGGCCGATCACCATGATGCCGAACAGCGGGCCCATCAGCCTGATATTCAGCCGCATGTCGCCGTTCAGAATGTGGCTGAACTCGTGGCCGATGACGCCCTGCAGTTCGTCCCGGCTCAACTGGTCGAGCGTGCCGCGCGTGACGGCCACCGCTGCGTCTTCCGGCCGGTAGCCGGCAGCGAAGGCGTTGATGCCCCCCTCCTGTTCCAGCACGTAGACCTCCGGGACCGGCACGCCGCTCGCAATGGCCATTTCTTCCACCACGTTGCGCAAGCGCCGCCGCAGCGGATCCTGGGTGTCCGGTGGCACCGGGGTGCCGCCGAGTTCGCGGGCAATGCGGGCGCCGCCTTCGCGCAGCGTCAGAATCCGGTACAGGCTCGCGATCGCGATGGCCACCAGTGTGCCGGCGGCGATACTCAACAGCGCCGGTGCCCGCAGCGCGAGCCATTCGGGGTCGGCCCGCACGGGCGATGCCTCTGTCCACAGCAGCACGGCACCGAAGACCGCGGTAACCGCCAGCGCGACGGCCAGCGTGGCGACGATATAGACCGCGATCAGTGTGCGCGTACGTCGCCGCGAGCGCTCCTGCGCCTCGAAGAAGTCCACGGCAGCTCCGGACTAGAAGCTGACCGACGGCGCGGCGCGGCTCTCTTCGCTTTCGATTTCCAGGAACTCGCCCGGGAGGAAGTTGAACCGGCCGGCGATCAGGTTATTTGGAAAAGTCTGGACGGTGTTGTTGTAGCCCAGCACCGAATCGTTGAACGCCTGGCGGGCAAAAGACACTTTGTTCTCGGTGGTCGCGAGTTCTTCCTGGAAGCGCAGCATGTTTTCGCTGGCCTTCAGGTCCGGATAGTTCTCCGCCAGCGCGAACAGCCGGCCAAGCGTGCCGCCCAGGGTGGCTTCCGCGGCGCCCAGCGTCTTGATCGCCTCGGCATTCGACGGGTCGGCAGCCGCCGCCTGCAGGCCGGTCACCGCCGCATTGCGGGCCTGGACTACGGCCTCCAGGGTCTCACGTTCGTGCTTCATGTAGCCCTTCACCGACTCCACGAGGTTGGGGATGAGGTCGTGGCGCCGCTGCAACTGCACGTTGATTTGCGCGAAGCCGTTTTTTACCCGGTTACGCATCGAGACCAGCCTGTTGTAGATCCCGATGACGACGAAAATGAGTACGGCGACGATAATCAGCAGAACGGTGCCTGTGCCCATGCGAATCTCTCCGATAGCGTGCGACAATCGGCCCCGAGCATAACCGTTCTGCCGAAGGCAGACCATGAACTATGATCTCTAGAATCTTGCTGTTGTCCCTCGCCTGGATGCCGGTCGCGCAAGCGGCCTGGCACAGTGACGTGCAGGACAAGATGGGCACCCGGGTGGAAGTGCAGCTCTGGCACGACAACGAAGCCGTGGCGGCGGAGCTGCTGGGCGAGGCCATGGCGGAGTTCGACCGGATAGAAGCCTCGATGAGTACCTACCGGGAGAGTTCGGAGATCTCCCTGGTGAACCGGGATGCGGCGGCGCGGGCAGTGCCGGTCACGGCGGAGTTGTACGCCCTGACCGAGCTGTCGCTGAACCTGTCGGCAGCCACGGGCGGTGCCTTCGACATTACCTACGACAGCGTCGGCCAGCTCTACGACTACCGCGAGCGGCAGCGGCCCGCCGCCGAGGAAATCGATGCTCGCCTGGAGGCCATCGACTATCGTTTCGTAACCCTCAACGCAGAAGACCAGAGCATTAGTTTCAGGCAAAACGGCGTGCGCATGAATCTCGGCGGCATCGCGAAAGGTTACGCGGTGGAATCGGTGATCACGCTGTTGCGCGAGTCGGGTGTGGAGTCCGCGATGGCCAGCGCCGGCGGCGACACGCGACTGCTCGGCGACCGGCAGGGCAAACCGTGGATTGTCGGCATACGGGATCCCGACGATGAGACTGGCCTGGTGACGCGCCTCGGGCTCGTTGATGAAGCAGTTTCCACCTCCGGCGATTACGAACGCTTCTTCATCGAAGACGGCGTGCGTTACCACCACATCCTGGACCCGGGCACCGGCCGCTCAGTCGGCGGCGTCCGCAGCGCGACGGTAGTCGGTCCCGATGCGACGATGACCGACGGCCTGTCCACCAGCGTCTTCGTGCTGGGCCCGGAGGAGGGCCTTGCACTGATCGAAACGCTGGACGGTTACGAAGCCATTGTGGTGGACAGCGACCGCGGCGTACGTTTCTCCACCGGCCTCGCTCCCCAATAAGACCGACTGTAGCTGCGCTGCTCACCTGACCTTTGTAGGAGCGGCTTTAGCCGCGATTCAAATCTTTCCTCTCCCCACCGCATGCGCGCCGGTGTCTGTGCCCGTCACGCCGGCTGACTGTCACAAGCAAGACTGGCCGGCCCGCCCGCTAACATTGGTGGTGAAATCTTCCGTGGCCAGTGCGCCTGGTGGCTTTCTAGAAACCGTGATGGTTACGTGCAGGGCGTTAAACGCCCTACTGTCGATTCACGCCGCCGCGGTGGGCCGGTCTCTCTTCCGGGCGTCGTCCCGGAGGAGCGGAGCCATGGATGGCGGGAGCGACGGAGGGCCGATCCGAGGGAGCACAGGGATGTGCGAGTGAGGTTTAGCCCGGAAGAGATACCGGCCCACGGCGGCGGCAGTCCACCAACGTCAAAGGCTCTTCTCCCATCTTCGAACCGCACAAAAAACCACCCACATTCAACGCCCAAAACGCCCCAAAAAAACGTCCCGAAACACCGTTAAACATAAGCCCCGAACCCGTTTCCTAAACTCGCGATTCAGTTGACTTAAGGGCCGGATGATCCGTGACTGCGATCACAGGAAAACGGTAACCAGACTGCGAAGATTGCCTTCGAAGGTGGGCCTCGGGCCCGCCTGGAAAGGGCAAACCCATCGAAAGGCGGGGACGCAAAGCTACCGGTCTACAGGCTGTTTTTTGCAGTCGACGACAGCGGGGTTGCCGATGCAGGCTGACTCCCGGCACAGCATCGTGTTCCTGCTCCATGGATACGCCTTTTCCACAGCCCGCGCGGCCGGCGTGCGGACCGGTGCGCATTCCAGGAGCAGGCCTAGAATGATTGACGGCAGCCAGGCGACAAATCGTGTTGTGCATGGCGGGGCATTCGCGGCCCTGCTGTTGTGCCTGTTCCTTGCGTGGCCCGCAGCCGCCGGTCGCAGCCTGGAAGGCGAGGCGGCCCCCGATTTCGTCCTGAAGAGTCTCGACGGCAGCAACCAGCGTCTCAGCGAATACCAGGGCAGCGTGGTGATTCTCACGTTCTGGGCCCTGCGGTGCGGCGATTGCCGTGACCAGTTGGTGCAGCTCGATGCGATCCAGCAGCAGTACGGACCCCAGGGACTGAAGGTGCTCAGCGTCAGCATCGACAAGCACCGGCACCGCGTAGAAGAGATGGCGCGGGACATGCAGCTGGATTTCCCCGTGCTGGTGGACGTGAAGAAGCGCGTCGCGAAGCTCTACGACCCCGGCAAGATGCCGCTGACCGTGCTCATCGACCCGGCCGGCCAGGTGCGGCATGTGCACGAGGGTTATCGCGGCAAGGACATGCAGATTTACACCGCTGAACTGGAATCACTACTGGCCGACTTCGGCCCGCTCACTGATCAAGGCTGATGACCATGTGCAAGAAGCAACCCTCGACTCACTATCGCATCGCCGGCTGGTGCGCCGCGCTGCTAATGCTCGCGCTGCCCCTGGGCGCAGAAACGATCGCACCCGCGCCGGACGACGCCGCACCGGTTCTCGACGAGGAAGTGCAGGACCTGAAAGCCGAAGTGCTGAACCTGAACCGCGAGCTGTTCCTGCTGGAGGAAGAGCTGCTGTTTCCGGCCAACACGCAGGTGGCGGTGTTCGTGTCCATGGACATCGGCGAGTTTTTCGACCTGGACTCGGTGCAGCTGAAGCTCGACGGCAAGAAAGTCGGCAACTACCTGTACACGAAGCGCGAGGTGGAGGCCCTGCATCGCGGCGGCGTGCACCAGCTGTTCCTCGGCAACGTGAAGACCGGCGAACACGAGCTGGTGGCGGTATTTACCGGGCTCGGTCCCCAGGGACGTCAGTACAAGCGCGGCGCGTCGATGAGTTTCAACAAGGATATTGGCGCGAAGTTTGTAGAACTGCAGATCACCGACCGGGAGATCAAGCAGCAGCCAGAGTTTTTCGTGAGGGAGTGGGAGTAGCGAATGCGACTTCCGAGGGGTGACCGGCGAGCGCGGGCCGCGGCTGTTTTAGCCGCGGCCCTGCTGCTCTTGGCGGCACCGGGCTGGGCACGGAAGCCTGATGGCCTGGAAGTGAGCGACCCGTACTATGGCGAGGTCCTGTTTCACTTCTATCAGCGCGACGCATTCACGGCCCTGACTCACCTGATGGCGGCCCAGGCCCAGGGCCGGGTCAGCAATCACGAAGTAGACGCCGAGTTGCTGCTGGGCGGCCTGTACCTGGAATACGGCCAGCACCGCGACGCCGGCCGGATATTCAACGAGCTGCTGCAGCAGGTGGACGAGCGTTCCATCCGCGACCGGGCGTGGTTCTATCTTGGCAAGGTTCGCTACCAGCGCGCGCATTTTGCCGAGGCCGAAGCAGCCCTGCGCCAGGTGGGCGGCAAGCTGCCCCCCAACCTGGCCGACGAATACCCGTTGATGCTCGCGCAAAGCCTGATGGGCCAGGGCCGCTACGACGAGGCGGCCGAAGTGCTCGACGGCTGGAAAGGGCCGGACGACTGGACCGCCTACGCCCGCTTCAATCTCGGTGTGGCGCAGGTGCGTAGCGAAGATCTCGAGGCCGGCTCCCGCGCCTTGACTCGCGTTGGCAAGATGTCCGCGCCGACACCCGAACTCGAGAGCCTGCGCGACAAGGCCAACCTCGCCCTCGGTTACGCGTGGCTGCAGGCCGGTGACCCGGCGGCCGCTCGCGAGGCCCTGGAACGCGTGCGGGTGCTCGGGCCGTTTTCGAACAAGGCGCTGCTCGGCGTGGGTTGGGCGGACGCGCTGCAGGCAGAGTACCGCCGCGCGCTGGTGCCGTGGCTGGAGCTGCGCGACCGCGACCTGCTCGACAGCGCGGTGCAGGAGTCGCTGCTGGCGGTGCCCTTTGCTTACGGCAGTCTCGACGCGCACGGCTCGGCGGTCGACGCCTACCTGGCAGCGCTGGGCGCCTTCGACGCAGAAGTCGGTCGCCTGGACAACGCCATTGCGCGCGCCCGCAGCGGCGAGCTGGTGCC
>CAZTIB010000083.1:0-5497 GCA_964613615.1 uncultured Chromatiaceae bacterium | reverse complement strand
CCCGCGATCCGCTGGCAAATCGCCATTCTGCTGTGCCTGATCACCACGGTGAACTATGTGGACCGGCAGGCATTCGCGGTAGCGGCGCCGGTCATTACCGCCGAGTTTGCGATCGACAACACGCAATTCGGCTTCATCGTGTCCGGCTTTTTGTTCGCATATGCCATCGGCCACCTGTTTGCCGGTCCGGTCATCGACCGCCTCGGGACCAAGCGAGCCTTCAGCATCGCGGTCGTCGCCTGGAGTGTCGCCGGAATGTTATGCGCCGCCGGCCGCGGCTTCTGGAGTTTCCTCGGCTTGCGCGCACTGCTCGGTGCGGCGGAAGCGGCCAACTTTCCGGCGGCATTGAAATCCGTTGCCGAATGGTTCCCGGCGCGGGAACGCAGTCTCGCCACCGGCATCGTGGCCCTGGGGCCGGGGCTGGGCGCGCTGATCTCGCCGCCTTTGCTGGGCTTCCTGATTATCAGCTTTGGCTGGCAGTGGGCATTCATCGTGCCGGGTGCCGCGGGCTTCCTGTGGTTGTGGATCTGGCAGCGGTACTACCACCGGCCCGCAGATCACCCGCGGCTGCGCGACGACGAGAGAGCGCTAATACGCGCCGGCCAGGACGCAAGCCAGGCCAGCGACGACGGGCCGCGCCGCACGATCAGGGAATTGCTCCAGCAGCGCGAGATGTGGGGCCTGATGTTGAGCCGCTTCGTCAACGACGGCGCGTTCTACTTTTATATCTCGTGGTTGCCGCTCTACCTGTCGCAGGCCCGCGGCTTTGACCTGAAGCAGATCGCGATTTTTGCGTGGATTCCCTTCCTGGCCGCCGATCTCGGCAGCCTCGCCGGCGGCTGGCTGGGCACGCGGCTGATCAACGGCGGCATGAGCCTGGACCGTTCCAGGAAACTGCTGATCTGGGGCGGGGCCCTGCTGGTGCTGATCACTTTGCCGGCGGTGCAGGTGGACTCCCCCTACCTGGCGCTGGCGCTGATTGCGCTGGCCATGTTCGCGATCCAGGGCAAGGCCGCGAACCTGTTCGCGCTGCCGGCCGACCTGTTCCCGCCGCGGGAAGTCGGCACCACCTGGGGCCTGTTCGGCGCGGTGGGCGCATTCGGGGGCATGGCCTTCAACGGGGCTGCCGGATGGGTGACAGACGTGGCAGGCTTCGGACCGGTCTTTGTCGCGGTCGGCGCCACCCAGCTGTTGTCGGCCGTGTTTGTCAGCGTGCTGGTTCCACGCATCGAGATGCTTGTTAAAGCTAATTAAAATAAAGGCTTAAAGATTATTAATGAACTAATTTATGAGTAAGCCAGTCACACTTCCCGGACCCCGCTGGGTGCAGGGCTGGCTGCAGGCCTGCGGCCGCTTCGAGCGCCTGGTGACCTTCGTCGCCTTTATGCTCATGGTGGCCGTAGTCTTTGCCGACGTTGCATCACGGGAGCTCAGCGGCACCGGGCTGCACTGGGCACGCCAGGCCGGGGTCTACGCGAACCTGGTAGTGGTGATGTTCGGCATCGGGCTGGCGTCCGCCGACGGCGCGCACCTGCGGCCGCGCTTTGCCGACGGCTGGCTCCCGGCGGCCTGGGACCCGTGGTTGAATCGCATTCGCGAATGGCTGATGGCGCTGTTCTGCCTGGCCTTTGCCGGCGTGGCGGCGGGCGTGGTCGCCGACAGCTATACGATGGGCGAGCGCTCTGCAGTGCTGCGCCTGGTGGTCTGGCCGGTCCAGGCGGTGATCCCGCTGGCCTTCGGGCTGGCAGCGGTGCGGCACGCGCTGTTTGGCTGCTACCCCGCGCTGCGGCCGGCCGATGCCGGCAAGACAGTGGAGCAGGGCAGCTGAACATCCTTGCCGCCCTCGGCCTGGTGGCCACGGTCCTGGTATTGCTGGCACTGCGCCAGAACCTGCTGGTGGTGCTCGGGGTGGTCACGGGCTATGCCTACGTGGTCTTCGGCGACGGGATGCTGGGCAACATCGTCGTCGACGCGTGGGACGCAGCCAATCGCGAAGTCCTGCTGTCGATACCGCTATATATCCTGGCCGGCAACATCATGTCGCGCGGGGGCATGGCGCCACGCCTGATCCGCCTGATGCGAGCAGTGAGTGCGCCGGTGCCTGGCGGCATGGCCATCGCCACGGTGCTGTCGTGTGCGATTTTTGCCGCCGTATCCGGGTCCGGCACCGTGACGCTGCTGGCCGTTGGCACCGTGATGTACCCGGCGCTGCTGGACGCCGGCTACAGCCGCAACTTCTCTCTCGGCGCGCTGTGTGCGGCCGGGACGCTCGGCATCATCGTGCCGCCCAGCATCCCCCTGATCCTCTACGGCGTGATGACCCAGACCTCCGTGGCCGACCTGTTTCTCGCCGGCGTGGGTCCGGCGCTGTTGCTCACCGGGTTGATGGTCACCTACGCGGTGATTGCTAACCGCAAGTTCCGCGCGGGCGCGTTCAAGGGGCGGGAGGCCTGGCAGGCATTCCGTGAAGGGGTCTGGGCATTGTTCATGCCGCTGCTGATACTCGGCGGTATCTACAGCGGCTACTTCACCGCCACCGAGTCGGCGGCGGTGGCCGTGGTCTATGCGCTGTTCGTCGAAACCGTCGTCTACCGCGAGATGGGCCTGCGCGAGCTTTACGCGGTTGTGGGCCAGACCACCAAGCTGCTGGGTTCCCTGTTCCCGGTGCTGATGATTGCGCTCAGCCTGAATGTTTTCCTGACCTATCAGCAGGTACCGGAACTGCTGGTCTCGGCGCTCAGCGGGCGCCTGGACAACCCTGTGGCCTTCCTGCTCGGCATCAACCTGTTCTTGCTGGTCCTGGGCTGCGTGATGGACATTGGCTCGGCGATCCTGATCCTCGCGCCGATTCTGCAACCCCTGGCGGCCGCGCAGGGTATCGACCCGGTGCACTTCGGCATCATCATGGTGGTGAATCTCGAGATCGGCTACCTGACACCACCCCTGGGCCTGAACCTGATCGTAGCGATGACTGCGTTCGGCGAGAGCTTCTGGACTATCTGTCGCGCGGTGTTGCCCTTCCTGCTGCTGATGCTGGTCGGGCTCGTGACGGTCAGCCTGTGGCCGGGACTGTCGCTGGCACTCCTGCGCTGACCCGATCGGGATACAGCATGTACAATACCGCGCGTTCGGCGCACCGGCCGAACCGACCACTGACTTCGAATAACAAGGAGATCGCGATGAGTATTCAGGCCGGACAACGCATGCCCGAGGGCAGCTTCGCTACGATGACCGCAGACGGGCCGGGTAGCGTGTCCACGGATGAACTCTTTGCGGGCAAGAAAGTCGTGCTGTTTGCAGTCCCGGGGGCCTTCACGCCCACTTGCTCCCAGAGCCACCTGCCAGGCTTCGTCCAGCACGCTGCGGCGTTGACAGAGAAGGGCGTCGATACCATCGCCTGCATGAGCGTGAACGACGTGTTCGTGATGGATGCGTGGGGCAACGATCAGGGCGTGAATGACAACGTGCTGATGCTCGCCGACGGTAATGCGGCGTACACCGAGGCCCTCGGCCTGCCGCTGGATGCCAGCGGTTTTGGTATGGGCACGCGCAGCCAGCGTTTCGCGCTGGTCGTTGAAGACGGCGTCGCGACCCAGGTCCACGTAGAAGGTCCCGGAGAATTCAAAGTCAGTTCTGCAGAAGCCGTGCTCGCTGCACTCTAATCGTCGGCCACCTCAACACCACGACAGAAATTACCGGAGGGGCCGATGTCTCTGTATGACTGGCTGATCATTTTTCACCTGTTGCTGTTTGTCTACTGGCTGGGTGGAGACATGGGTGTGTTCTACTCCAGCAGCATGGTCGTCGATCCGAAGTTGTCGAATTCGGCGCGGGTTACGGCCGCGAAGATCATGATCGATCTCGACTTCGTACCGAGAATCTGCATGACGCTGATGTTGACGATCGGGGGTCTGCTGAGTTCCTACAACGGCGTCGAGCATCCGCAATGGCAGACCATCGGCTTCATACTGCTGGGTCCCGGCTGGTTATCAATGGTGCTCTACCTGCATTTTGCGCACGGGACACCCTTGTCGAAAATCGTCACGAAGCTCGACTTCTGGTTCCGCTGGTTCATCGTAGGTTACCTGCTGTGGTCGGTGGGTTACTCCTTCATGTTTACCGACAAGCTGGCGAACGCGCCCTGGGTCGGCACCAAGCTGCTGGTTTTTGCCGGCATGGTGTTCTGCGGCCTGATGATTCGCGTTTACATCCCGGGGTACATCCAGGGAATCATGGCGCTGCGCAAAGATATCGATCAGTCGACGCTGAGCGATGAGATGAACGCCACCATGGCGAAGAGCCTGGGCCAATGCCGCCCCTTCGTACTGGCAATCTGGGCAGGCCTGTTCCTGGAGTGCTGGCTGGGCGTCGCGAAGCCCGGTAACAAAGTGCCGGTCAGCGAGGTGCTGGGCGCGGCGTCACCCTTCACCGGCTTCTAAAGCTCGGGAGCGCCTCACCATCCAGCCGGTGACGGCCGTGAGCGTCGTGCCTGCAGCCATCAGTAATGCAATGGGCGCAAAATCGCCGGCGTAGATCACGCCTGACAGAATAGAAAATGCACCGGCCAGCACCAGGCCCAGCGCACTCGACAGGCCGGAACTCGTGCCGGCGATTTCCGGTCGGTAACTCACGGCACCTGCCATGGACCCCGGAATCACCAGCCCACTCGCGCCCGTCAACAGGGCCAGCAGGCTCATCAGCGGCACGAGGCTGACCCCGACGGTCAGCGCCAGGACCAGCAGTCCCCAGCCCGCGATGCACGTGAAAAACATCCCGACGTAAATGGTGCGGTTCATGCCCATGAGCCGCGTCAGCCGGCCGGCCAGGGTGGCACCGAGAATGTAGGCGAAAGCCATTGCGCCCCAGACCAGGCCGAAGGCCTTCGGCCCCAGCCCGAGATCCTGTTCGAATACGGCAGCACCCACGGCCAGGAAGGTGAAGAAGCCTCCCTGCACAAAACCAAACATCAGCGTGTAGCCCATGAAGACGCGCGAGCTCAGTAATTGCCGGTAGTCGCGCAGGGTGCTCTGCAGGTTGACCTGTGGCGTCAGTCCGGGCCGCCAGGTTTCGGGCAGGCGCCACCAGACGGCGAACAACACGATAACGCCCAGCAGCGCGCTGGCTACGAATACCGATTGCGGCCCGGCAGTGCCGCTGAGCAGACCGCCAGCCACGGGCGCGATGACCGGCGCGATACCCATCGCAGCCGCGATGGTAGCGAGCGCAGCGGCCGTACCGGCCTCATCGTGGGTGTCGCGAACAACGGCCCGGCTCGCTACCGTCCCTACGCTGACGCCGGCAGCCTGCAGAAAGCGGAGCGCAACCAGCCATTGGATGTCACCGACGACTGCGCAGCCCAGGCTCGCCAGGACGAATAGCAGGAAGCCGCCCAGCAGAACGGGCCGGCGACCCAGACGGTCGCACAGCAGGCCGCTGAAGGGCTGGGCCGCACCCAGTCCGAACAGGTAGGCGGAGATCAGGAACTGCGCTTCGGCGG
>CAZTIB010000082.1:0-14248 GCA_964613615.1 uncultured Chromatiaceae bacterium | reverse complement strand
GCAGCGGCGCTTCACACCGGCTTGCGGGTCTGGATTGGGTGACTGGGTGTGGGAGTGTCGTGCCACCGATTGCCGCGACACTTTGTCCGGAGCCGGTTTTACGTTGCGCGCCCCAGCCCCGGCCCACCCGCTGGGGTGGAGGGCAACCTCTCGGTAGGAGCGGCTTGAGCCGCGATTCCTGCTACGGAACGGCTAAGGGGGCCGAGTCGCGGCTCAAGCCGCTCCTACCGCAAGATTTTGCCTAGCACTGTGACGCGGTGCATTTCGCGGGCTTCGGTGTAGTCGCGCACTGCGTAGTGGGCGGTGCAGCGGTTGTCCCACATGGCAATAGAGTTCGGTTCCCAGTAGAAGCGGCAGTGGAGTTCTTTCCAGTCCAGGTGCCGGAACAGCATCTGCAGTAACGCGTCGCTTTCATGCTCGTGCAGGCCGTCGATGTGGGTGGTGGTGAGCTCGCTGATGTACAGGAGTTTCTTGCCGGTCTCCGGGTGGGTGCCGACGATGGGGTGCAGTGCCGGGGGACTTTTCTTGAAGGTGCCTGCGTATTGTTCCGGGCCGCCTTCGCGCTGCAGTTCCTGGCGACGGTAGGTCTTGGTCACGTCGTGCCACGCTGACAGGTCTTCGACGATGGCTTTCATTTTGTCTGACAGCGTGTCGTAGGCCTTGTAGAGATTGACCCACATGGTGTCGCCACCGCGCGACGGGATTTGCACGCCGCGCAGGATCGCGGCCAGGGGCGGGTCGTAGGTGTAGCTCAGGTCTTCGTGCCAGGAATTGGCGAGGCGGAGCATTTCTTTGGTTCCCGTTTCCGCATAGAGCCGGATGACCTCCGGGTAACCGTCCAGGTTGGGGATAAACGGGTGAATGTGCAGTTCGCCGAAGCGCTTGCCGAAGTCCACTTGCTGGTCTGGGGTGATGTCCTGATCGCGGAAGAAGAACACCAGGTTGTCGAGCAGGGCCTGCTTGATATCGGCGTAGGTGGCGTCGTCCAGCGGTTCACGCAGGTCCACGCCTTCGATAATGGCGCCCAGTGACCCCGAGATCGGTCGCAGGCGGATTCGCGTATTGCTCATGGGCAGGCCCTCGTTGGTTAACCGGGTTTATAAAGCTACGCGGGTTTCCCCGCTATCTCGGTATCTGCCGGCGCGCATTCCGCGGATGGCTGGCAGGGGCGTTCGGCTCTTGGCAGCGGGATCCTCCCGGCTAACCGAGATTCTTATGCAGCCTCGCATCGTGGGTAGCGAAATGGACGGAGAACCACGCATCGAGCTGAGCCGCCAGCTCATCGCTGCGTTGCGCGCTGTCATCGCCCACGGCATCGCCGATATCCGCAATCTCGTCCAGCAGGGCTTCGTGATCCTGCTTGTGCTCGGCGTATTGGTCATACCTGGCCTCGCGCATCAGTTTCTCTTCGAGCGCGAAGTGGGCCGAAATCCGTGCGCTGAGCTCGCCGACGAATTGCTGCAACCGGTCAGCGGAGTCACCCGCGTGCAGGCTGTCGTGCAATTGGTTGATCAGCGCGATCAGTTCCTGGTGCTCGAAATCCACGGCCGGGACACCGACGGAAAAATCCGGTTTCCATTCCAGGTAACTCAATGCGGCGTCCGTTTGCTCATTGAAATTTGAAACCACCTGCCGAGGCGCGGAACCCAATGACAAAGTTCTGCCCCGGCGCGAGTTCTACCCTGGCTGCCTGCTCGTAGTTGAAGTCGATGGCGTCGCGGCCGTCGCGCAGGCGCGCAACCAGTTCGTGGCTGCCGGGTTGTACCAGGAATTTCTGATACACGGTCGACGCGCCATCTTTCCACAGGCCTGTCGGCGCCTCCTCGGCCTGGAAAACCAGTGCGCCGTCTATTTCCAGCTCCACCAGCAACGGCAACCGTTCACGCTCACATTCCATGGGCCGCCGCATGTTCGGCGCCAGCTGCGTGAGCTCTACCGGCGTCAGTTTACGGCAGGGCTCCCGCCGTTCAGCGGCGTGACTGAAAACGAGCTTGATCATGGCCAGTTCCGGATCCACGTGCCGGTACGCGGGCGCCACAGAAAAATAGCCGATCAACGCGATAAAGGCCGCGTAGAGCAAGGCTTGCAGCAGGTATTTCCACTTAGCCACGGGCAGCCTCCGCGGCGCGCGCGCGTTCGGCCCGACGTTTGAGCTTCGGGGCCGTGGTCAGCTGGCCGCGCAACGCGTCGAGGATTCGCCGCCGGCGCGTGGTTTCCCCGGACCGGGTCCAGCACAGGCCGACCCGTTCGTCGGGTACACGGGCCCGCATATAGGGGTCACGTTGCCGTGCCACCCGCTGCCGGGTCCAGTTATCACCCAGGCGTTGATAGCAGTCGCCGCTCGCACAGCCACTGATCAACACGCCGTCGGCCAGATCCCGCGCCAATACCCAGTCGATGAACGATGGTGGCAGCATGCCGACGCACGGCAGTAACACGACACCGACACCTGGTGCTGACAACTCAGCGAGATCGCGGCTCTGGTCACAGCCGAAGACCATGACCCGGTCGTTGCCGCTCAGTGCCTGGCCGGTCGTCCGGGTCCGGTCGCGCAGCTCGGCGATCGGGTAGCCGGGCAGCTGGATGCCGGGCATCAGGTCCGTGGCGCGGCGGTGAGGTGTCGCCGTGGGGCAGGCTCCGGCACAGATGCCGCAGCTGACGCAGGTGTCGGTGTTGACGACGGCTTCCGTGTCGTAGGCGGCGCCATCCGTGCGCGGGCTCATGGTGATGGCGTCAAAGGGGCAGTCATCGGCACAGCGACCGCAGCCGTTGCAATTGTCGAGATCCACTGCGGCTGGTGCCGGTTTCCGCAGCGGTGGCGCCCACGGCAGCAGCGCCAGGACGAGTGTGCCGATCGCGAGGCCGAGCCAGAGCTGCCCGCCTGGTACCACGTCGAGCAGCGGGTAAATGGCCAGGTAGAACCAGTCGAAACCGATCACGGCGGGCACGGTATCCAGGTCTGCCGGGGCCTGACTCACCGCCGGAAATACCAGGGACAACACCACCAGCGCCGCGAGGGTGCCGGCGGCGAGACCCCGGGGTGGGTTCATGCGCGGCCGCGCGTAACGCTGGATGTGCACCCACATCAGAAACAGCATGATCAGCGGCACCGCGATGTGAATGAACACCATCAGGCTGAAAAATCGTCCCGACAGCGCGGTGCTGTTGACGAAATTAGCCGCAGTGGGTTCGCCAAAGATCGGCAGTGTATCGAGCCATTCGGTCGTGGCGATGGCAATGTACTGGGCCAGCACATCCCAGACCAGCCAGTAACCGCTGATCCCGCAGGCATACAGGAACCAGAGCAACGGGATGCCGGTGAACCACGCGAACCAGCGCGTGCCACGCATCCGGTCCAGGGAAAACTCCCGCGACAGGTGCAGCACGACCACCACGACCAGGGCATCGGACGCGTAGCGGTGCAGGCTGCGCATCACCTGACCGACATACCACTGGCTGTTCATGATCCATTCGATGGACTCGTACGCGCGCGTCAGCCCGGTGTCGAAAAAGATGTACAGGTAGATGCCGCTGGCCGCGACAATCCAGTAGAAAAACCAGCCCAGCGCCCCGAGCTGGCGGAACGGATTCCACTCGGCCGGGAAAGCGAGGTCGAAACCGCCTTCGACGCGCTCGAACAGGCGCCGAAAGATATCCTTGAGTAAATTCACGCGGGTCGGCTGCCGGCTGTGCGTTGGTCAATCAAACCGCATCCTTCCAGGAGCGCACGATGAATGTGCCCACAGCACCGAGACACAGGATGCCGACGAAGGCGGCCACGAAGATCGAATAGTCAAATCGATAGCGTCCACTGCTAGGATCATAAACCGTACAGAACAGACGCACGTTGTCCAGCCAGTCTGCAAGAAACGAGGCATCCACGGGCGTGTCGAAGACGAGTTCTTTCAGTGGTTCCACCAGCGCCTGGGTTTTGAAGCTCTGCCCGTAGACCTGCCGGTACACCCGCCCGTCAGCGTCGAGAACGGTCGTCTGCGCGCTGTGGTCGAAACCCTTGGGCGACGCGAAATAGACGAAGCCGATCTCCGCCGCGAGCGCTGCCACAGTGGTCTCGTCGCCGCTGAGAAAATACCAGTTTGCCGCGTCGATATTGCGCGTGGCCGCGTACTGGCGCATGCGGTCGGGGCGGTCCACGGCCGTGTCAAACCCGATCGTGACCACCGCGAAGCTGTCGTTACCCAGCGCATCCCGCGCGATGTCCGTCACCCGGTCCACGTGCTGGGTCAGCATCGGGCAGATGTGATAGCAACTGGTGTAGATCATGCTGACGACGACGGGTTGGCCGCGGAGGCTGTCCAGGCTGAATGTGCGGCCCTCGCGGTCGAGAAATTCGTAAGTGCCAATCTGGCGGCCCACGGCGGCCTGGCTGAAGGCCAGGGTGTCGTCAGGGTCGTGGCGGTCTTCACCGGTGCCGGCGGTGGCGGCAAATGCAAGGCTCAGGCCCAGCGGCAACCATCTCCATCGCAACCGCATCCGCTGGATCCGTCAACCAACAAGCAAATTGTCGAGGATCGCGCCGGTCAGCAGCAGGCCCAGCTGCACGATAGACGCCGCGAAGGTCCGCCACGCCTGCCCGACGCTGGGCTGCAAGACGAGGCCGAGGCTTGCCCACAGGAAATACAGCCCGCCGGCTGCCGCGGCGAGCATGTAGAGCCAGCCCATGCCGTAATAACCCGGCAGCAACGACAGCAGCACCAGGACCAGCGCGTGGCCGAAGATGCTCCAGGTCGCCACGGGTTCGGCGACCACCACCGGCAGCATGGGCACGCCGGCACGCGCGTAGTCTTCCTTGCAGGCAAAGGCCAGCGCCCAGAAATGCGGCGGGGTCCACAGGAACAGCACCAGCGCCAGGATCGCCGGCGCCGGCGCAAAGGTTTCGCCGACGGCGGCCGCGCCAGCCATCACGGCGAAACTACCGGACAAACCGCCGATCACGATGTTCAGCCAGGTGCGCCGCTTCAACCAGACGGTGTAGACCACGCCGTAGGTAAATGCCCCGAGGAAGATATAGAAGGCCGCTGCGACATTCGTTGCCACTGCCGCCGCGGCCAGGGCGAGCAGGGTGATCAGCACCAGCGCGCCCGACCAGTACCAGTGTGCGTGGAGCTTGCCGGTCACGAAGGCGCGATTGCGAGTGCGTTTCATCCGGGCGTCGAGATCGCGTTCGTAGAGCTGGTTGAACGCGCCGGCCGCGGACGAGGCCACGAGTACCGCCAGCCCCAGCACCAGGACCTGCCAGGGGCTCAGGCCATCCCCCGGACTCACCGCGATGCCCGCCAGGGCACAGGCCATGATCAGAAAGCCGAGCCTTACCTTGGCCGTCTGATAGATGAGTCGTAGCGTTGCGCCCATGGGTTTTTGCCGTCAGGGGACAGGCGCCTGGACCGGCGTGACGCTGGTCCAGGCGGGCTGGTCTAACTCATTGGCCAGACTTCGGAGAGATATTTCCAGTTGACGAAGTAGTACAGGACGAAAGCAATGAAAAAGATTGCCACCAGCACCGCCGTACCGGGGATTTTGATGCTCTCCGAACTGCCATAGTCCGCCACCGCCCGACCGGTGCCGGCGACCTCGCCGAGGGATACCTTTTCATCCTGGCCCAGCTTACGGCCGAACAGGACCGAGCCGACGATCACGACGACGAAAATCAGGCCGCCAAGCATGGCCAGAATTGCGCTCATACCATTGAGCCCCATCATCAGGAAGGCCGCCCCGGGATAGTCGAAGGGCAGTGGCGCGTCGGCGAAGGTGATGTCCCAGTGCCGTCGCGCTACGCCCAGGGTGCCGGCGCCCATCATGAACAGCGAATTGCCAGCCACCCCGATGCCGAACACGTAGGGCTGCGCCCGGGCCCACGACTTCAATATGAGCTCGCGCCGGAAAATCAGCGGCACGAGCACATAGGTCATCGCCATGAAGGCCAGGGTGGTGCCGGCGACTACTGTGCCGTGGAAATGGCCGGGCACGTATATCGTGTTGTGCATGATCAGGTTGATCTGTTCGACGCCCATCACCACGCCGGAGATGCCACCGATGAATCCGAACATGACCAGCGACAGGAACATGCCGGAAAACGCCGGATTCCCCCAGGGTGCCTTGCGCAGCCACTCAAACAGACCCTTGTCGAAACCATGCTTGCGCTGGGCTGCCTCAATGGACCCCGGCACGGTCATGCCGTGCACCATGCTGCCGAGCACGGCCAGGTACATCGCGTAGCTGGTGTTGAAGATCTTCCACTCCGAACTCAGCCCGGGCTCCACCAGCATGTGGTGCGCGGAGGCCAGTTGCAGGAACAGGATGTACATGAGAAAGGCCATGCGGCTGACCTTCTCCGACAGCGGTTTGGCGCCGAACACCAGGGCTGCAATGGCATACCAGACCGCCACGTGCGCCGACACGTTAATCTGCTGCGACGAATGCCCCATGCCCCACCAGACCAGCTTGTAGACAATCGGGTCGATGTTGGCGATCAGACCGTAGGACCAGAGCCAGGTGGGAATCAGGATGATCGCGCCGGAGACGATAGTAAATACCGCGATGATGGCCGCAGTCATCGCGCCAAAGGTGACCAGCGGTATGGATCCTTGATAGGTCTTCTCGGACTTGGCCACCACCAGCGTGCCGAAAAACACGAAGCAGCCGATCAGCGCCCCCACGGCAAAGAGGATCAGTCCCAGGTAGAAATTGGGCGACGCGCGCATGGGGACGTAAGACGTGAACATCACGCTGGAATCGCCCTGCAACACTGCCACGTTCGTGATCAGCGCCCCGACCAGCATCAGGCCAAACCCGGCCCATGCGAACTTGGGTGCAGCCAGCCGGGAGCTCAGCAGGATTGCCGACGCAAAATACATCAGCGCAATTTCAAAGAAGATGATCCATACCAGCAGCACGTCCAGACCGTGCCCCGTCAGCGCAAGGTAAAACCAGTCAGCCGGCAGCAGGTGGACTGCCGGCCAGCGCGTGAGGGCCACCAGGACGCCGAATAGTCCGCCGATCGCCAGGAACACGATGGCCGCGACGGCGTTGGCCTTGATCAGGCGTTCCGCCGACAGGTCGACTCGCAGGCCGGTGTTAGGGCAGGTTCGAAACTCTGTTGCCGATGCCATGCTACCCATCCCCCCTATTCGACGACGTACAGCTTGCTCACCATCTGATGGTGGCCAATGCCGCAAAATTCGTTGCAGACGACGCCGTATTCGCCCGCCACATCAGGTTTTATCGTCATGACCAGGTCGTAACCCGGGTGGACCTGGATGTTGATGTTCACCGGCTGCAGCGAGAAGCCGTGCTGCCAGTCCATCGAAGACAGGTGCAGCCGGTAGCTCTGGTCTTTTTCCAGTTCCAGTACCGGCCACCACATCCACAAGCGGGCGATCAGGTAGACATCGCTGCCGGGCGGCGGATGCACGACCGGAAAGCCTTCTTCTTCCCGGACCGTGTACTCGTCGATCATGGCTTGTGCCTTCTCGGCGAATACTTCGGGTTTGATCCGGTAGGCTTCGTTGGACAGGTTCTGTTCGCCGGCACCGTGCCAGTAGATCATCATGAAGAACATGATGAGTCCCCAGCAGAACGCGATCGCGATCCAGGTCAGCTCGATCTTCGCGATCGGCTCGTTCCACCAGATACGTTCACTCGGAGGGGTGAGAGCCATGGCGCTGCCTCCTATGGAGCGACGGGAATCTGAACGATCTCAATGATCCCCCAGATCAAATAGAGAACAGCGGGCATTGCAACGCCCAGGAACAGCAGCAGAAATGGGTTATCGAGAACCCGCTGCATCAGCGGAATCGGTTCCTCGTCGCCGGATTGCCCGGAACGAGTTTGTTCGGCTTCGGTCATCACGCACCTCCCCAGACGCCTGTGCCGCTCCTTTTGTCTCGTGTCACTTTGTTGTTTCTTAGTGCCACGATACCCCAATTCGATTAAGCGATCCAAATAACCGCATGTCCATCAGCATTAACCCGTATAGATGCGGATGGCCGAGAAACTGCCCAGCGCCAAAACCAGCAGGATCCCGAAGAAGATCAGGCTGCGATTGTCGAAGCGCCGCCCCGCCATCCGCTCCGCGCGGTCGAGAATGAAGTCCGCGACGAAGTACAGCAGGATCGCGACCAGGGTGAAGTAAACGGCTTCCATAGATCCTCGGCTTGGTGGCTAGGAATATTGGTAGCGCGGTTGCCAGCCGGCCGGGCCGTCAGGGATCAGGTCGAACAGGGGCCAGACGACGCAGAAGTCATCACCCGGGCCGAAGCGGGTGTCGGCCACGCGCACAATGCCGTCGTCAGTGCGACGGAAGACGGACACACCGGGCTCGAAGCCATGTTCGCTGGTGTAACCCATGTCCTCCGCAAAGCTGGAGTCGGCGTGGCTGACCATGTGGAAACGCCAGCCGCGCTCCTTTGCAAAGGTGGCCTGTGTCTCAGGCGAGTCCGGGGACGACAGGGCGAACGCCGCGCGGTTCTGCAGGTGATCGATTACGCCATTCAGGCCGTCGGCCCACAAGGTGCAGTACACGCAGCCCTTGCCCATGTTGTGCACGACGAACAGCGTGTCGTGATCGCCGAACAGCTGGCTGAGATGCACAGGGCCGTCGCCGTCGGTGAATTCGTAGTCGGCGATGCGCTCGGGTTCGACCCCCGCTTGCAGTTCTCGCAGCTGCGCGCGCAGCTCGCTGATCTGTTGCCGCAATTGGTTGGCTTGTTGTCGTTGCTCGGCGTAAGGCACGGTCATTCTCCTTGCGAGGGTTCTTGTTGGTCGTGGTGCAGGCCATCGAGCCGGGTCGCGAGCGTATCGAACTGATTCTGGAGGAAATTATCGATTGATTGATGGACAGTCAACCGATGGGTTGAATATCGGTCGTCAGCACTTCGGCCAGGCGTCGAGGACCGCGCTTTGGGCGAGGGCCTCGGCGGCATATTGGATGTCTGACACCCATTTCGCCGGACCTGTGATAGCGTCCGCGGCGGAACAGCCGAGCCGGAATCGTGGTGGAAAGTCGCCAGGACCTCGCCGTCATACTTGCTTCCCGCGTGCCGATCGTGGTCGTAGAAACCCACGACGAAACGCGATTCCTGGACCTGATTACCGGGCTGGTGGTCCGCGGCCGGCCTACCGACTATCGCCCGCTGTTCCGCTGGACCGTGACTAACGGTTTGCAGCGCCTGGACATCGACCTAGCGCCCCAGCTCCACAATGCCCCGCCCGACCAGGTGCTGCGGCACGTGCGCAGTGTGCAAGATCCGGGCATCTACGTGCTGCTGGACTTCCACCCGTACCTCGGTGACCCGGTGAACGTGCGACTGGTGAAAGACATTGCGGTGGCGCCGCGCGAGCGTCGGCGCACGCTGGTGTTCGTGAGCCACGGCATGGAATTGCCGCCGGAACTGCAGCCGCTGGCGGCGCGCTTCGAGCTGTCCCTGCCCGACGAGACGGAGCGCGAAGACATTATCCGGCAGGTCGCGCGCGACTGGGCGGCGCAGAATCCGGGCCGCGTGAAGGCTGATGCCGAAGCCATGAGGCTGCTCGTGCAAAACCTGTCCGGCGTGGACCACGACGGCATCGAGCGGCTGGCCCGCGCGGCCATTCACGATGACGGGGCCATCACGACCAGCGATCTGCCCGAGGTGGCGAAAGCGAAGTACGAATTACTGAACCAACGCGGCTTGCTGAGTTTCGAATATGACCTTGCGCGCTTTGCCGACGTGGGCGGGCTGAGCGAGCTGAAACAATGGCTTGCGGACCGCCGGCGCGTGCTGAGCAATCCGCCACCCGGCCTCGACCCGCCGCGGGGCCTGTTGCTGGCCGGCGTGCAGGGTTGCGGCAAGAGCCTCGCGGCCCGCGCCACGGCGGGTGTCCTCGGGCGGCCGCTGCTGCGGCTCGACTTCGCCGCCCTCTACGACAAGTACCACGGCGAGACGGAACGGCGGCTGCGGGAATGCCTCCGGCAGGCCGACCTGATGGCGCCCTGCGTGCTGTGGATCGATGAGATCGAGAAGGGGCTTGCCACCGGCGACGGCGACAGCGGCACCTCCCGCCGGGTGCTGGGCACCTTCCTGACCTGGCTCGCAGAGCAGCGCGGCGGCGTGTTCGTGGTGGCTACCGCCAACGAGGTGCAGCGGCTGCCGCCCGAGCTGGTGCGCAAGGGGCGCTTCGACGAACTGTTCTTCATCGACCTCCCGGATGCCGACACCAGGCGAGAAATCCTGGAAATACACCTGAAAAAGCGGGAACTGGAGCCGAACAGCTTCGATCTGCCAAGATTGGCCCAGACTACAGAGGGCTTTTCCGGCGCCGAGCTGGAGCAGGGGGTCGTGGCCGCCTGGTACACGGCCCATGCCGGCGGCACGGCCCTGGGCAGCGGCCACCTGCAGGCCGAGTTCCTGCGCACCCGGCCGCTGTCCGTGGTGATGGCCGAGCGGGTTGCTGCGTTGCGAAGCTGGGCCGACGGGCGTTGCGTGCCGGCAGCCTGACCCAATTTGTCGCGCCAAGGCGACAAATTGGGCTTTGGGCCTGAATGGCTGGCAGGCGGCCAATCCACAAGCGTTGGATTTCCGAAACAAACATACGTATCTTTCGCGCTGCGCGTCCATTTCGAGGAAGCTGCCGGGCGCGCCGACAACAATTGAATTGAGGGGGTTTGTCGATATGTCGATTTCAAGCCAACGCCTGTTGCACGGCGTGGTAGCGCTGGTCATTGCGTCCGGCTCGGGCGTTTACTCTGATGCAGTGCTTGCCCAGAACGTGCTGATGGACGACATCGTGGTTACCGCCCAGCGCCGCGAACAGCAGGTGCAGGAAATTCCGTTGGCGGTTACGGCCTACAGCGCAGAACAGCTGGAACGGCTGCAGGTGACAGAGACCCTGGATATCGGCAGGCTGGTGCCGAACATGATCTCCCACAACAATACGGGCCCGGGCACGTCGAACGTCTACTCCCTGCGCGGTCTCAATAACACCGAGTCCATTGCCACCTTTGATCCGCCGGTTGGCGCGTACGTTGACGACATTTACATCACGCGACAGAACCAGAACAACCTGGCGCTGTTCGACGTGGATCGCATCGAGGTACTGCGTGGCCCGCAAGGCACGCTGTTCGGCCGGAATACGACCGGCGGCGCGGTGCGTCTGATCCTGAAGAAGCCGGCCGAAGAGTTCGGTGGCTATGTGGAAGCGGGTGCCGGCGAATTCAGCCGTTACCAGGGTCGAGGCAGCGTCGACATACCAATAAGCGACCGGATCAAGACCAAGTTTTCCGCCTACTACAAGCAGGACGACGGCTACGTCAAGAACCGGAACGTGGGCAGCATCACCCGCCCCGGGTTCATCAAAGACAACAAGGACATCAACCAGCAGAAGAGTTTCGGCCTGCGTGCCGCAGCGCTCGTCGACATCTTCGATAGTCTGCAGTGGCATATAGCCGTGGACTATATCGACGATGACCGCGCCAACCTGCTGAACTGGAAGCAGGACGGCAACCGTTACTCCAACACCGGCCTGAGCCCGACCGAAAGTAACCTGATTGGTATCGTTACCGGGAAGAAGTCAGGTACGAAGCTCGGTAACTTCACGGATTCGATCAACGTCACTTCAGTGTTTGACTGGCAGATAAACGACGCTGGTACTTTGTCGTTCATCACCGGCTGGCGCGATCTGAACCAAAACTTCAACCTGGATTTCTGCGACAACAGTCCGGGTTGCGCGGGTAGTGTCAGCGGTGGCGCACCGACCAAGGACGACCCGCCGCGTACACCCGGTAGCGCTGCTCCATGGGGCTCATTCACGATTACCAATGACAGCAAGCACAAGCAGCTGAGCCAGGAGATCAAGTGGGTGTCGAGTCTGGGTGACAGCATCAATTACGTTGCCGGGCTTTTCTACTTGGACGAAGACAACAACACCGACTTCGGCGATATCTTTGACATCGGTTTCCCTCTGGTTCTGGCGGATCGCGTGCTGAAGAACACGACGGAAACCACGGCGGCTTACGTGCAGGCTGACTATGCCGTCACCGATCAGTGGACTATCACGGCTGGCGTGCGGTACACGGATGAAGAGAAACAGATCCAGTTCCGCGACTTCAATCCAACTGTTCCGCCGGTGGTTGATGTAGACGGCAACGGGGTCGACGACTTGGATCTCTGGACCTTTAACCTGCCGTTGAACGGGATTCCGACCTCGCAGGACGAGGACGTCTGGACGCCCCGCTTTGCGGCCGAATACCAGCCCCGCGACGAGTTGGCCTTCTATGCGTCCGCGACGCGCGGCTTCAAGTCCGGGGGCTGGAACGCACGAGGCACCGTGGCCGATCAATTGCTCGACTTCAGCAAGGAGACCGTCTGGTCCTACGAAATTGGTATGAAGTCTGACTGGCTGGACAACCGGCTGCGTGCCAATGTGACCGCGTTCTATGCGGACATCGAGGATTTCCAGTTGCCGTCAGCTTTCACGTCGCCAACAGGAACGATTGTGTTCATTACCCAGAACTTCTCGGACCTGGAGAACAAGGGTATCGAGATGGAGTTCATTCTCGTGCCGGTGGAGGAGCTGACCTTGTTCATGAACGTCGGTATCCAGGATAACGAGTACAAGAATGTAGATTCGTCCATCAAGCAGCAGCAGGCGGACTGCCGCGCCGGCCTGGGCGGCGGGGGCCAGGGCATCGTGACCCCATCCTGCAGCATTGCAGACCCGGTGCGTTCTCCGGACTGGACCCTCAACGTTGGTTTCAACTATCTCTGGGATCTCGGCGGCGGGTATGAGTTGATTCCTTCGGCATACACCTACACGGTGGACGAGCACAGTGTGGGCACGAGCGGTACGGACCCGTCGCTTGTTAGTGGTTATACCAACATCAACGCATCGGTGGCCCTGAACAATACGGATAGCGATTGGGAACTGGTGGCCGAGTGCCGCAATTGCACGGACCGCAAGATGGTGGTTTCAACGTTGGCGAATTTTCAATACCTGCAGGCGCCCCGTACCTGGCTGGTTCGCTTCAAGAAGGGCTTCGGCGGCGGCACCTAGCCCCAGGCTGAGCTAATCCGGGGCGCGACCGCGTTGGCGGTCGCGCCCTTTTTCTTGGGGACATTCTGCATTCAGAATGTCCCCCGCACGCCCATGGCGTCATCGTTAACGACAATTTGCCGCGCTTCGAAATAGGTAAACTGTTCCCGGAAAAAAGCAAAACGTAGACTATCCCTATGACGGTACGCTGGATATTGGTTGCACTCGCGATCGCCTTGGGCGGGTGGACCGCCAGCGAGTGGTGGTTCGTGAAACGCTACACCAGCTTCGTGGTTAACGGCTATGACGCGCACACGGCACCGGTGGAGTGGTTCGAGCCAAGGTATGAGCTCGCGCACGGTGCCGGTTCGGTGCTGCCGGTTGCCGCCAAAACGACTATTCCGCCGGCGTTGCTGGAGGAAATCGAGCAATACGCCGATGCGCAGGATTCAATGGCGCTGATCGTCGTCCGGCACGGCAAGATCGAGCTGGAGCGCTACTGGCCGGGCTACGACCGCGACACGATCTTCAACCCGCAGTCCATGTCGAAGACCGTGCTCGGCATGGCGGTGGGCATCGCCATTGCCGACGGCGCCATCGAATCTGTCGACGATCCCATCGGCGATTACCTGGACGAGTGGCGCGACGATGCGCGCGGCGCGATCACGGTGCGCAACCTGCTCAACATGTCGGGTGGCCTCGCCCAGATTGCGCCCGACTACTCGCCGGTGCCGTGGTCCGGCGGCGTGCGCCAGCACTTCGGCACCGACTTCGACGGGCCTATTTTGGAGCTGCCGCTGGTAGACCCGCCGGGCACGAAGTTCGACTACAACAACAACGAGAATAACCTGCTTGGGCTGGTGCTCGAGCGCGCCACCGGGCAGAACTACCAGGATTTCGTCGGTGAACGCATCTGGCAGCCGGCGGATCTCGGGCCGGCCTTCATGTACCTGGAAGAACCCGGCGGCAGCGTAATGAAGTCCTGCTGCATCCTGTCCCGGCCGGTGGACTGGACCAGGCTGGGTATGCTGATCCTGAACGACGGCCGCCTGGGCGACCGGCAGATTCTGCCGCCCGGCTGGGCGCGGGAGATGGTGCAGCCGGCCGCCACCTGGGCAGGCTACGGCTACCAGATCTGGCGCGACGTGCTGGACCAGAGCGGCGGCAAGCCGACGCCGCAGACCTGGTGGGCGTCGGAAGGCTTTGCGACGGACGACGTGGT
>CAZTIB010000081.1:0-17110 GCA_964613615.1 uncultured Chromatiaceae bacterium | reverse complement strand
AGATAATCGTCCAGGCCGTACTTCGAGCCCTCGCGACCCTGGCCGGACTCTTTCACGCCGCCGAAGGGCGCCATTTCGTTAGACACGAGGCCCTCGTTGATACCGACGATGCCATATTCCAGCGCCTCGCTGACCCGCCAGATGCGGCCGATATCGCGCGCGTAAAAGTAGGCCGCGAGCCCGACGTTGGTATCGTTGGCCATCGCAATGGCCTCTGCTTCCGTGGTGAAACTGAACAGCGGCGCAATCGGCCCGAAGATCTCTTCGCGGAAAACCCGCATGCTCGATTGCGCGCCGGTCAGCACGGTCGGCTGCACGAAAGTGGCACCGAGGTCCGCACGGCCGCCGCCGCAGGCCACGCGCGCCCCCTGCGAGACCGCATCCTCGACAAAAGCCAGCACGTCGTTCGCCGCTCCCTCGTCGATCAGCGGACCGATGGTCACGCCTTCTTCCGCACCGTCACCGATTTTCAGCCCGGCTACCGCCGCCATCAACTTCGCCGTGAAGGCCTCGTGCACGCCCTCCTGTACCAGGATGCGATTGGCGCACACGCAGGTCTGCCCGGCATTGCGAAACTTCGAAACCATCGCCCCCGTCACGGCGGCATCCAGGTCCGCATCGTCGAAGACGATGAACGGCGCGTTGCCGCCAAGTTCCATCGAGGTGCGCTTCACCGTACCGGCACACTCGGCCATCAGCTGCTTGCCCACCTCGGTGGAACCGGTGAAGGTCAGTTTGCGCACGGTGGGATTGGACGTGAGTTCTGCACCAATCTCGCGCGTCTTGCCGGTCACAATGTTGATCACGCCGGGGGGAATACCGGCACGGTCAGCAAGTTCTGCAAAAGCATAGGCCGACAGCGGTGTCGCGTTGGCGGGCTTGCAGACCACCGTGCACCCGGCCGCCAGGGCCGGGGCGATCTTGCGGGTGAGCATCGCGTTCGGGAAATTCCACGGCGTGATGCAGGCCACCACGCCCACCGGCTGCTTGATGACCACCAGCCGCTTGTCGTTGGCCGGCTGCGGAATCGTGTCGCCGTAGATGCGCTTGGCCTCTTCGGCGAACCACTCGATGTAGTTCGCGCCGTAGGCGACTTCGCCCCGGGCTTCCGCCAAGGGTTTGCCCTGCTCAGCCGTCAGGATCTGCGCCAGGTCTTCCTGGCTCGCCACCATCAGGTTAAACCACGCGCGCAATAGCGCGGCGCGTTCCTTCGCGGTTTTCTGGCGCCACTCCACCTGCGCGGCCCTCGCGGCCTCGATCGCACGGCGGGTTTCTGCCTGGCCGCATTTTGCGACTTCCGCGATGACTGCACCGCTCGCGGGATTCGTCACCGCCAGTGTCGAGCCGTCGTCGGCATCGACCCAGCTGCCGCCTATATAGGCCTGCGTTCGCAGCAGATCCACATCATTTAACGGGATACTCATGACTCATACTCTTGCGTGGGTTGGATGGCCTGGTCCTGCCGTCTGTTCACCTGCATCGCAGCCAGTCGGCGCGGGCACCATGCCGTGGCTGGGCAAAAACGCCTGACAATCGCCGGCATGCCCACAAGTATAAGGTTCGAGTTCCGCGAGCAGTGCTTGCGCGGCACCTCACTAACAGCACTGCGTGTCCTCACGACTCCGGTCTTCCCGCCAGCTTCGCACTGCCGCGGCTTCAAAAGTCGCAGTTTTGAGACAGTAGGCCTATACTGAACGGCGTAAACAGGGACGTTGCCGGTCGGATTGTCTAATCGTTGCGTTACCGCAACACGGGGGTAGACCATGTTTACGCAGCAAGTTCTTTGCGGCACCGCCACATCTGCGTGCCGCCCTCATCAGTTCGTGTTTCCTGTTGTCCTGGCTATGGCCTTCTCAGGCACCGCCTATGCCCAACAGCAGCAGATGATCCCAACCGGGGTGATGGAGGAGGTTATTGCCGTTGGCAGCCGGTCGTTGACAGAGCGCGCGGCGACGGACTCGATGGTGCCCGTAGACGCCTTCAACGCGGAGTCGTTGCGGGATACTGGACAGATTGAGACGAGCCGCATGCTGCAGTTCGTGTCGCCATCGTTCAATTTTTCCACGTCGACTATCAGCGACGGCACGGACATCCTGCGTCCGGCTACGCTGCGAGGCCTGAACCCGGACCAGACTCTTGTGCTGGTGAATGGCAAACGGCGCCATACCGCCGCCTTGATGCATGTCAACGGTTCCATCGGCCGCGGCGCAGCGGGTGTAGACCTGAACGCAATCCCTGCCGCTGCGATTAAGCGCATCGAGGTACTGCGCGATGGCGCGTCAGCGCTGTATGGTTCCGACGCGATCGCCGGTGTGCTCAACATCGTGATGAAGGACCAGGATGAGACCATTGATCCCAATTTCTACATTGGTCAGACCTTTGACGACGATGGCGAGCAAAAGAATGTCAGCATGAATGCCGGCTTCCCCGTTTTCGGCGGGTTCATTAACCTGACCGGCGAATACCGGGATCGGGACGCGACCAATCGCGCCGGGGTCGATCCGAATCAGCTTTACAACTACACCCAACAGGTGGCCCAGCAGCCACAAATTGACGATTCCCTGCTACCGGGAGACCCAGGCTTCGTCTGCACCGCACCGGGCAGCGGTATTGCACCAGAGTGCGCGCTCGATTCGCGGGAACTGACGGCCAAACGTATCAACCACCGCTACGGCGATCCCGACTCGGAGAATTACTACTTCTCATGGAATGCCGGGATACCGGTACCACTGTTTACCGACTCCGAGTTTTATACCTTCGGTGGCATTGCACGCCGTGATGGTGAGTCTGGCGGTTTTTATCGCCGCGCATCGAATGCCCGCACGAATCTATCCATTCATCCGGACGGCTTTCTGCCGTTGATAAGCACAGATGTGGACGACGATTCGGTGGTGGCAGGGCTGCAGGGCCAGATCGGCGAGTGGAACTACGATACCAGCCTGACCTACGGCAAGAACGAGTTTGATTTCACCATCAAGAATTCGAACAACGTCTCCCTGGGTGATACGTCGCCGACCAAGGCCGATGCGGGGGGCCTGCAGATCGAGCAAACCGTTTTCAACCTGGATTTCGTTCGCCAGATGGATTTGTTTGGCCTCGAGGCGACCAACGTCGCGGCGGGCTTCCAATGGCTGCGGGACACATACGAGATTAACGCCGGCGACTACGCGTCCTGGGCCAACGGTGTGAACGACGACGATAATCCGGCGACTGTGCCAGACCCCTGCGTGTCACCCGATACCGATCTATCCACGTTCGTGACCAACACGCCGGCCTGTAACCAGTACGGTGGCACAGGCGCAGCCGGTATCCAGGTGTTCCCGGGCTTCCGGCCGTCCAATTCGGTGGATGAAGATCGTGATTCCTTTGCGTTTTACGTCGACCTCGAGAAGGAGTTCACAGACCGCTGGCTCGCAGGCGCCGCCATTCGCTATGAAGACTACGACGATTTTGGCACCAGCGTGACAGGGAAGCTGGCAAGCCGCTATCGCGTCACGGATGAGCTCAACCTGCGCGGCGCCGTGAGCACCGGTTTCCGGGCGCCGTCAATGCAGCAGCAGTACTTCAACAACGTAAGCACCCAGTTTGTGGGCGTACCGACAATGCCTGTTGAGGTGGCGACGTTCAATACGAATAGTCCCGTGCTCGGACCGGGCGGGTTTAATGTGGGGGACCTGGATGAAGAAGAGTCCGTCAATGTCAGTGCTGGTTTCGCATGGACCCCACGCGACAACATCACGGTCACGACCGACTTCTACTACATCTCAATCAATGATCGCATTGTGCTGTCGGGCCGCTTCCAGGCGGAAAGCGCGGATAGCGGGGGCAATCCCTGCGTACCCGGTGCTTTGCCCGGCGATCCCGGCTACTGCCCGATTCGGGACATCCTGGCCCCATTCCCCGGTGTCAGCTCGGCACAATTCTTTAGCAACGCTATTGATACCGAGACCTGGGGTGTCGACTTCTTCGCTAGCTGGGCGACGGAGTTTAGTCACGGCGGCGTCCTGAACGTGTCGGCGGCAATGAACTATAACGACACGTCGCTGGATGGCGACGTCGATGTGCCTTCGTCCTTGTCGAATGCGATCGGCCAGCAGGCTGCAGCTGACACGCTCTACAGCCGGCAGGAAATCCTCTGGCTGGAAGACGGCCAACCGGAAGATCATTACGTGCTGTCATCCAACTACACATTCAATGACCTGACCATTGCCGTCACCGCCAACATGTTTGGTGAGGTGAAGTCGACCGAGTCGTCCAGTTCATCCTGCGTGGCCGCCGGTAACTGCGCCGACCAGGATTTCGACGACAAGTGGCTGGTTGACGTGGTGTTGAACTACCGTATTACGGACGACATCAGGCTGGCTGTCGGTGCGAATAACATCTTCGACGAAAAACCGGACAAGACCGAGTTCGGCAGCAATTCCGGCATCTTCCCGTATAACCGCCGGACCACGCCGTTCGGCTTCAACGGCGGCTTCTACTACGCGAGCCTGAGCATGAGCTTCGCCCACGGGTTGTAGTGCCTGACCGCGCCCGGCAAGCGTCAGGCGCCACGCAGGGAACCCGGCTGGGGCAGTCCCGGCTGGATCCGCTGATTGCCGGTCTGTCACCGTCGGCGACACTGGCGATCAATGAGTTGTCGGCGGATCTCATTGCCGCGGGGCGCGATGTTATCCGCCTGGGGCTCGGCCAGTCCCCGTTCCCGGTGCCCGCACCTGTCGTCGCAGCGCTGCAGCGCCATGCGCACGAGAAGGCGTATTTGCCGGTACGCGGCCTGCCGGCGCTGCGCAACGCCTTTGCCGGCTACTTGCAACGGACGGAAGGCCTCAGCTACGACCCGGGCCTGGTGCTGGTGGGTCCTGGTACCAAGGAGCTGATTTTCCTGCTGCAACTCGTGCACGCCGGCGACCTGCTGGTCCCGTCACCCAGCTGGGTGTCTTACGCACCGCAGGCGGCGATCGCGGGTCGGCGCGTGCACTGGCTGGACACCCGGTTCAGCCAGGGTTTGCGCCTGACAGCCGCAGTACTCGAAGCGCATTGTGAAAATAATCCCGGTCGACCCGGATTGCTGATACTGAACTATCCCTGCAACCCTACGGGTGTGACCTATTCTGCCGAGCAGCTGCAGGGCATCGCCGAGGTCGCGCGGCGCTTCGGCGTGGTAGTGCTGTCGGACGAAATCTACAGCGGCCTGGATTTCGGTGGCCACCACCAGTCCATCGCGCGCTACTACCCTGAAGGCACAATCATCAGCAACGGGCTGAGCAAGTGGTGCGGCGCGGGCGGTTGGCGCATCGGCGCCTTCGCCTTCCCCGAGGAACTCGACTGGCTGGCCCAGGCGATGGCAACGGTGGCCAGCGAAACTTTCACCGCCGTCAGTGCCCCGATTCAACATGCGGCGGTGCCGGCATTCGAAGGCGGAGACGGCCTGGAGCTATATCTCGATCGCAGCCGATGTCTGCTGGAGTCACTGATGGGCTACGCGGCGCGGCGGTTGCGCGCTACCGGGGCGACGGTAGCCGAGCCGCAGGGCGGGTTTTACCTGTTTCCACGATTCAGCGATGCCAGCGCTCGCCTGTCAGGTTCCGCACGACCAGCAACGTCGGGCCAGCTGTGTCGCGAACTCCTCGAGCAGACTGGTGTTGCTTCGTTGCCGGGCAGCGACTTCGGGCGGCCGCCGGAAGAACTCTCGTTGCGCCTTGCAGCCGTGCATTTCGATGGTGAAGCAGCGCTGTCAGCCATGGCGGAATTTTCAATCGGAACCGTGCCGGATGATGAATTCCTGCGCGGGTATTGTCAGCCGACGTTGCGGGGCCTGGATCTTCTGTCGGACTGGCTGGACGAGCACTGAGCCTGGCTCAGGTCCCCCGTTCAGCAATGGCGACGGCAAGGCTGCGCCGTCGCGCCGTGATGTCCACGGGTCGGGTGGCACGGTATTCCGCCACCTCGACTTCCGTATACGGACGGAAATCCGCCGGCAGCGTGGCGGCGCTGAACTCGTGCACCATCCAGTTCAGCAGCGCGGCAATTTCGGCATCGGACAGCGGCGCATGCGACGTGCCCGGCACCTGCACGAGATAGGCCCGGCCGCCGGGCACCGCGGCCAGGCGACCCAGCTGGTCCACCATGTTGGGGACATAGGGCTCGCGGCCCGTTGCATCGGCAAGGTGACAACCCTGGCAGTTCAGCATGTAGTCCTCACGCGCCGGGTCGTTGGCAACAGCGGTACCGATCCACAGCAGGCAGGCGAGGCCCAGGCCGTGACATTTCATGCCACTTTGTCTCCCTGCTGCTCCAGGTACTGCTGAATCGAGGCCACACCGCGCTCCTTCGCTTCGAACACGCTTTCCAGGTGCTCCCGTGAGTTCACCAGCCCCTGTGCGCCGATGACGCCGTGTTCATCCAGCAGCACGACGTACGGTAAACGGCCGATACGCAGGCTGATGCCGAGGTCGGCGGACACTATATAAGTGAGTTCCGAGAGGTCGTTGGCCGCGACAAAGACTTTCTGCTCGTCCAGGTCGCCGTCACTGACCAGCACCACGTCCAGCCAGCTGCGTTCCGTGCGGCGACTGCTCTTGAGCACCGGCAGCAACGTCTTGCACACCGGGCAGGTGGGACTCAGAAAAAACAGCAGCGTGCTGCGACCCTGCTCATTATCACCCCCGACCTTCACGTACCGGCCGTCGATGGCCGTGAGGTCGAAACGCGGCACTTCGTCACCCACCTTGGGACCCTGGCTCAGCGACAGCGCACCCACCGGCCCGAGGCGCTCGTGCAGCACGCCAATCTGGCGCACCAGGGCGAGCACGACGACGCACAGGACGACGACCACCAGCCACAGCAAGACATTCGATGCGACGAGGGTTTCAATCATAGGCAGAACTGAGCCGTCTCGAGCGCGGCGCGTTGGCCAGGAGTTGCTCCGTGGCCAGGTACAAGCTTAGCAGTGCACACAGCGCGACCAGTGTCAGCGCGTAATCCCATGGGCCGAGCGCCCGCTCCGCCACCGCTGCTCCTGCCCACCAGGCCACACCGGCCAGCAGCAGATTGCGCAGGACCAGCCACCCGCTGATGGGCTGACGCAGCGCCGCACCGCTGCAGCCGCAGTCGATGCTGTCGCGGCCGCGAGCGAGGTTGATACCGATGGCCGCAGCGTACACGCTGAGCACGGCGGCCGCGACAATACTGCCTGTCGGCACCCAGGCACTGACCAGCAGCGCCGCCACGACAAACAGTTCAATGGCGATCACCAGCAGCGCCGCGGGTGTCACCAGTGCGGGCGGCACCAGCTCGTAGTCGGCGACTGTGTCCCGGAACTCGCCGAACTGCCGCAATTTGTGCACGCAGGCCGTGGCAAACAGCAGGGCCAGGGCAAGGCGCAAAACCAGCAGGGTAGCGGGATCGTGGAACAAATCGTTCACCTCTTCTTCTCTGTTGTCACAGTATCAGAAAGGATTCGACCATCGCGACGGCAGCACCAACCGGAGCCAGGCTGGCCACCCCTGAGGCTGGCCCGGGTCAGGCCGGGACGCCTTCGATGCTGCACATCAGGCCCTTGAGGTTGGTGGCGCCCATGCCCGGGTCGAGGGGCGGGCCGTCTTCGGTAATCATGTTGATGTTCGATTCTTCCCAGCCAAAGTCGGGCGTGTGGCGTTCGGGAAACCACCAGCCGAACTCGGCGCTGACCACCCGTGGGTCTACGACGTCGGTGATTTCCGCACGCAGTTTTACCCGCCCCCTGGGTGTGGCCACATAGACCCATTGCCGATCTTCGATCCCGTATTGCCGGGCGGTCTCCGGGTGGATCTGGATGAGCGGGTCCGGGTGCGTACGCCGTAGCGCCCCCGCCTGGCGATGCTCCGAACCGAAGAAATTGAAAATCCGGTGACCGGTAATCAGGATCAGCGGATACTGGTCGACAAAGGCCTGCTCGCGGGCCGGGCTTTCCGGCGGCTCGACGAAGTCCGGCAGCGGATCGTAGCCCCACTCCTCGTACTGCGGGATGTAGAAATCCAGTTTCCCGGACTTTGTATTGAAGCCGTCGCGCTCGTATTTACGGAACTCCGGCGGCGTGCGCAGATACGGCGTGGCCTTGAACTGCTGCCAGGTGAGGCCCGTCTCTTCCAGGATGTAATCGAGGGAATCCTCGTAGTCTTCCCAGAACTCTTCTTCAAAGCCGAGCTTGCGACCCAGGTCATTCAGGATGATGTGATCGGCCCTTGCCTCCCCTTCCGGTTCCACGACCTGCACGCGCGGGAAAACGAAACCGTGCACCTTCCAGTAGTCCGCAATGTTGTCGTGTTCAAACCAGGTGGCGGCCGGCAACACCACGTCGGCCAGTTCCGTGGTCGGCGTGGGGAAGATGTCTGCGGTCACGAAAAAGTCGAGCTTTTGCAGCGCCTTGTAGACCCGCCCCGCGTTTTCGCGCGCTGTCAGCGTATTGCTGGCGAATACGACGAGGCTGCGCACGGGATACGGTTCGCCGGTCTCGATGGCATCCCAGATCACGTGCGGCGTAATGCGATTGATCAGCGCGCCGAGCTTGTAGCGGTCGCCACCGAGCATCTTCGCGCGCTGCTCGTCCGGCAAACGGTCGAACAGCGAGAACTTCGCCCGCGGCAGGCCCGGCGGCAGACCGAAGATCACGTTGCCGCCGGGCACGTCCAGGTTGCCGGTCAGGGCCACCAGGTAGATCAGGGCACGGTCCGCATCCACGCAGTTCACGTTCTGCTCGACGCCAACGCCCCACTGCAGCGCCGCGGGCTTGGTGGTCGCGTATAAACGCGCCGCTGCGATCATCTGCTGCTTCGGGACCCAGGTGATCTCCTCTACCCGTTCGGGCGTGAATTTCTCCAGCCGCTGGACGAACTGCTCGAAGCCCGTCGTGTAGTTGTCGACGAACTCGTGGTCGTAGAGATCTTCCTTCACGATCACCCGCATCATGCCCATCGCCAGCGCAACGTCGGTGGCGGGGCGCAACTGCAGGAAATGGTCCGCGCGCTTGCCGAGCCGCGTGCGCCGCGGGTCAACCACGATCAATTTCGCGCCGTCGCGCAGGGTCTGGGCCAGGTTGATGCCCTTGTTTTCGTCGGGATTCGAAACCAGGTGGTTGCTGCCCCAGTTCAACACGCACCGGGGCCGGCTGTCGTAATCCACCATCGGGATGTCCATGCCCAGCACCTTGGAGATGGCCACGCGCGGCAGGTAGCACATGTGGCCGGGTGTCAGCACGTTCGGCGTGCCGAACAGGTTCGATACCCGGTAGACAAAGCGGTGAAAATCGCGGCCCGTACCGTGCCCGAACACCACCGACTCGGCGCCGGACTCGGCCTTGATCGCGTTCAGGCGCTCGGCCACGTAGCTCAGCGCTTCGTCCCAGGACAGGCGCTCCCATTTGCCCTCACCGCGCGCCCCGACCCGCCGCAGCGGATACTTCAGTCGGTCCGGGTGATACTGCATCTCGACCGCCGCGTGGCCCTTCTTGCAGCAGTAACCCTTGCTGACCGGGTGTTCCCGGTCGCCCGCAACGTCCACCACCCGGCCATCCGTAACCGTCACAAACACGCCACAGCCACCGTGGCCACAGGCGCGGCAGGTGGTTCGATATTTCCCGGTGCCCTGGTCCATTCAGGGAACGATTCTACACAGCGGCACTACACCCAGCTGTTTTGCGACAGGTGGCTGGCAAAGGTACAGGGCGCGCGTCGTGTGTATGGCCGCACGTCCGGCCAGCGTATACCCGCTGCCCGGCAGCGCTCCCAGAATTCCGGCATGAAATAGACCGTCAGGGCACCCGGCGTGACAGGATTGAAAAATACGGGCGGCAGCAGAATTTCCCGTTCTGGCATCGCCGCGAGGTGTTCCGTCACCACGTCGCCAAAGGGAATAAAGGTTCTCACGCCGGTGTCCTTGATCTGGGCCGCCTTCTGGAAGCCGCCCATCGCGGCGACCGCCATGCGCGGCAACTCGCCCTGCTGCAGCTCGTAGTCTTCGACCCGGTTCCAGCCGGATCGCACTCGCGCGAGATAAGCCGTCATGATCGGGTGTCCCGGCCCGGCCCCGAACAGGGAATTGCAGACCACCACCGGCGTGCGCCACACCGCCGGCCAGCCGAGGTGGGCAGTGAAGATATTTTTCAGGGTGCCAAAGAAACGGAAGCGCGCCACGAGTTCGTCGATGGGCCGGAAACACTCGTAGTCCAGGTCCACGTAGACACCGCCATGACGGTGAATCAATTCTGCCCGAAGAATGTCGGACTTCTGGCCCCAGCAGGTGGAGTCGTCGTACAGATCGCGGGCGCCAAACTCCAGCGCATCGACCTCGCGGTCGGTCCAGAGCTTGATCTCCCAGTCCGGGTGGAGCGCGCGCCAGGAGTCGGAATACTTGCGCAGCTGCCGCGGCAACGGGCTGCCCAGCCAGATCTGGTGGATGACACGTGGAATGGTCGGCGCATCGAGATCGGAGGCCGTGCGGCCAGCCTCGTACAACTGTTCAAAAGTCGCCAGCTGCCTCCTTACGTCGTCATCGCACAACGCTCGCAGCACACCATCGAGGTGTAGCGCCTGCGCAAATCCCGGCCATTCTTCCGCCAACTCCTGTCCTCGCGCCGCCTGCCCGGCGCCACACCTGCCACGGTCGGACGATACATGGAAGGCGAGTGGCGTGCCCGCGCCTGGATCAGTACGGCGGCACCTGGCTGGGCAGAATGACGCCGTTGTCCCGCACGTAGTCGTCCCACTTTTTCGCTAGTCCGGCTGCCCGCTCCGGCTCGGCGTCGGCCCGATCGTCGGCTTCCACCGGGTCCTCGGCCAGGTTGTAGAGTTGCCAGCTGCCGACACCTGCCGGGACGGGCTCCCAGAGGATTTTCCAGTCACCCTGGCGGATCGCGCGCTTGCCGTAGAGCTCCCAGCCAAATACGGCATTGGCGTCGTGGGGTCGCGCGGCGGCGTCCTGCAGGTGCGGCAGCAGCGAACGGCCCTGCATGGCATGGACCGGTCGGTCCCGGTACCGAGTCCCCGGGTGATTCACCCCCGTCACCTCGAGAATCGTGGGCGCGACGTCCATCACCGTTGCCATCGTATCGCTGCGTTCGCCACGGCGAATCAAGCCAGGCGCGTACGCGATGGCCGGCGCGCGGATACCGCCTTCAGACGGATAGCCCTTGTACATCCGGTAGGGCACCGCGCTGGCCCGGCCCCAGCCCAGGCCCTGCCAGACGTAGGAGTCTGCCGCACCGATGTTTGCCAATGAATTGTCGCAACACTCGCGCACCCACGCCGCGGCTTCCGGAAAGCCGACATCCAGGTCGTGGGCCTCCGGCCCGTTATCCGACATCAGGAAAATAAAGGTGTTGTCCAACTGCCCGGTGGTCTCGAGGTAAGCGACCAGCCGCCCGATGGCGCTGTCCACTTCCTCAACCATGGCGGCATAGACCTCCATCTTGCGGGCTTCGCTGCGACGTTCGTCATCGCTCAGCGACGTCCACGGGCGGTGACCGGGGAAACTGCGGGGTTCGACGTCTGCGGGTGACACCAGGCCGAGTTCGCGCAGGCGCTCCATTCTTGCCATGGCTAACTCGTCGTAGCCGGCGTCGTAGCGCCCCCGATACCGCGCCACCGTGTCCGCCGGCGCCTGCAGCGGCCAGTGGGGCGCGGTAAACGCAAGGTAGGCGAAAAACGGCCTGGACCCCCTCTCGTCGTCCTCCAGGTACTCGATCAGACGCGAGGTATAGAACCGGGTCGAATACTGCCCGGCCGGGTAACCGGTGCTGACGCCGTCCTCCCGGTACAGCGCCCGCCGCGGACCCACCAGGCCCAGGTCATCGAAATGGCCGGCACCCCCCTGCAGCTGGGCGAAAGAACGCTCGAAGCCCCGCGCCGCCGGGCTGGTTTCGGCTTCCAGGCCCAGGTGCCACTTGCCGGTCATGACCGTCCAGTAGCCCGCCCCGCGGAGGAGTTCCGGCAGAGCCGCCACGTCGAAATTCAGGTGGCCTTCGTAGCCGGGCTGCCCGACCTGGTTAGGGGCCAGGTCCTCAAACATATGGCCGAGCCCGGCACGATGATGGTCGACGCCCGACAGCAGCATTGCACGCGTCGGTGAGCAGGTGGGGGCAACGTAGAAACTCGTCAGCAGCACCCCGGCACCGGCCAACTGGTCGATGTTCGGCGTCGGGATCTCGGAACCGTATGCACCGAGGTCAGCGTGGCCAAGGTCGTCCAGCACGATCAGCAGCACATTGGCTTGCTGCCCGGCCGGGCCTTGCTGCCCGGCCGGGGCTTGCTCGTCGCGGCCGCCGCAACCAGGCAATGCCAGCGCCACTAGCACCGCCACCAGGGCGCCGCGCCTCACCCGCCGGCGGTTATCGCACTGTCGGCGAGGTTCGCCGGCGGGCATGAGGAAGCCTGGCCTAGAAGTGGAAGGACGCGTGCAGCTTCCACCAGCGCGGCGGCGCGTAGACCGTGGTACCGCCCAGGATGCCGAGGTCCAGACCGTAAATCTTGTACTCCTCGTCCGAGAGATTCTCCACGGCCCCTGTCAGCTGGAAACGCTCTTCCTGGTCCATCCAGGTGATACGCGCGTTGGCGACACTATAAGAGTCCTGGTTGGCAGCGCCGCCGTTGGTCACTTCCAGGTACTGGTCGTCATAGACAGCCCCGTCCAGCTGCAGGGCAAGGTTGCCGGCCAGCGCGTCGAAGTTGTACCGCACCAGGTAGTTAAAGGCCCAGTTCGGCGAATTCGGCAGCTCCATGTTGTCCAGGAAGTCGATGGGCCAGTCGACGCTGAAGCCCACCGGTGTCACCTGTTGCTGCGGTGTCTCCACCCCGTCCACATCAGAGTCCTGCAACGCGAGGCCAAGGGCAATGTCCCAATTGTCGGTCGGCACCAGGGAAAGCTCGATTTCGGCCCCGTAGTTCTCTGCGTCGGCATTCGAAATGCTTGGCGTGCCGTCGGAGAAGGTGAAGGCCTGGTAGTCGTCGTAGTCGTAGTAGAAGGCCGTGGCATTCAGCCGGGCCCTGCCGCCCCAGAAGTCGCTCTTGATACCGATTTCGTAGGCCTTCAGGACCTCTTCATCGTGCTTGATACTCGACAGGCCCACATTGGCCGACGGCGCGAAGTTGCCGCCCTTGATGCCGCGGTTAGCGGACACGTACAGCAGTATCTCGTCGGTGGCCTGGAAGTTCAGGGCGAAACGGCCCGCCCAGTCATCGTAGTCCACCTTGTCCTGGTCACCACCTCCGGCAGCGGCGATGGCCTCCTGCAGGTTGAATACGTTGGGCACAAAGATCCCGTCGGCCGGCGATACGAAGTTGGTCGCAAAATCGAAATCTTTGTCGTCGTCCGAGTAACGCAGGCCAGCGATGACCGTCCATCGGTCGGCGAAGTCCCACTCGCCCTCGCCGAAGACGGACCAGTTGGAAGACTCCAGCTTGTAGTCCTGGGTCACCGCCGGGTTCGTCAACGTGGTGGGGTCAAAGCCAAGATCCACCGCTACGCTGGCCGTGGGCGCGCCCACGGTGGCGACGTCGCCGTTCGTCTGCATATCCAGGTAATACAGGCCCACCTGCCAGCGGATCTTTTCCAGGTCTCCCGCCAGCCGCAGCTCCTGCGACCACTGGTCGAAATCGGCCTCCGTCGTGAACTCGATGATGGGCACGGGAATGCCGTCGCCGTCTTCCGTGTAGGACTTGTCGAGATCGGCGTAGTTGGAGATCGAGACCAGCTCCATGCCGTTGGGCAGCTCCCAGTCCAGCCGGGCGGTAAGGCTGTTGGTTTCGCGGTCCATGGACCCGTCGTAGTCGGAGTAGTTCTCGAAGGGCTCGGGATGGTCGCCGTCGTACAGGGTGCGACCGGCCTGGTCCACCGTCGCGAAGCAAGTCAGCTGGTCCTGGCAGAAGAATATGTCGGCCGTAGCCTCGGGCGGCGCGCCGATCACGTTGACCGTAAAGTCGACGAATTCCGGCGGAATATAGACGCTTGGATCGGTGTTCGGTGTATACGGCAGGAAGTTATAGCCGCCGGTCGGCACGTCGTCGTCTTTCGTGTAGCGATAGCGCACGTCCAGCTTGACATCATCCGAGATGTCGAACTCCAGCGCGCCGCGCAGCGCGTAGCCGTCGCGGCCGCCGATATCATTGCCGCTGGCCGGCAGCGGGTTGCCCCCCGGATAATTTTTCGACTCGATATAGCCGTCGCTGTTCTCGTAGCGCCCGGCGACCCGGTAGCGCACGGCCTCGGTGAACGAGCCGCCCAGGGCGCCCTCGACCGTCCACATGTCATAGTCACCATAACCGACATCCACGTAGCCGTTCAGCTCCGTGTCGTCGGCACCGCGCGTGATGTACTGCACGACGCCGCCCGTCGCATTGCGTCCGAACAGGGTGCCCTGGGGGCCTCGCAGCACCTCCACCCGCTCCATGTCGAACAGCTGCGCGTCGATGCCGTTCATGCTCGCCACGTAGGCATCGTCGATGTACACGGCCACCGGCGCCTCGAGGTTGTCGGTGAAATTGTTCTGGGACACGCCGCGAATGTTGAAGGTGGTGAGATTCGGCGAGAACTGGGTGACCTGCAGGGCAGGCACCTGTTGGACGATGCCGATGGTGTTCACGACACCGAGCTGGCTGAGCTGGTCACCCGTAAACGCGGACACGGAAATGCCGACATCCTGCAGATTTTGCTCACGCTTGGACGCCGTAACGACGATGTCTTCCAAGACCTGCGCGTAGACTTCGCTGCCGGTGATGGCGACGAGCGCGGCCACCCCCATCAAGAACCCTCGTGCCTGATTGCCCCTCATGACAAATCCCCCTGTCTGTTTTGTGTCGGCCGTTTAGTCAAGCGACCAAGCCAAGTAAAGTATTGTCCGGGCCCTGGCCGTAGTCAACTTCTACACAACAACGGCCGCGGCCGCAATGCCCAACGGTGTCATCCAGTGCGCAGGAAGTGTCGCTCACACACAACATTCAGGTCCGCGGCAGGCCCGCGAGGGTCTCAGCGGCGGCTCGAAGCGCATTCGGCCACAGCATAGACTGCGACGGTCACAAGCGCGGAGGCGGTTCGATGGGGACGCAAACATCGCGGGGGTACGGCCCTGTCATTGTCGCGGCAGGCGCTGTTGGTGTCTCGCTGCTGGCGGCAGCGGCACTGCACCCGGACAGCCGGGTTGCGGCCGCCGCTGCCCTGGACCCGGATGCGGCGCCGTATTTCCGCACCGAGTATTTTCCGGGCACCGAGGCCCTGGCCGCCGACGAAATGCGGGTCATCGCACTGGGCACCGGCAATCCCGAGCCGCGCAAATCACAGGCGGCGGCCAGCTGGTTCGTGGAACTCGGCAACGGCGACAAGTTCTTCTTCGACGTCGGCACCGGGTCGCAGATGAACTTCCCGATGCTGCGGGTTTCGTACCGCGACGCGGACAAAGTCTTCCTGTCGCACCTGCACACCGACCACGCGGGGGACCTGCCGGAACTCTGGATCGGCGGCTGGGTCGCGGGTCGCTACGACCGCCCGCTCCGCGTCTGGGGCCCGTCCGGCCAAACACCGCAACTGGGCACCCGGCATTTCGTCGACATGCAGAAAGCCGCCTGGACCTGGGATACCACCATGCGCCACGGCAAACTGCCGGCGGCCGGAGGGGAAATCGAAGTCAACGAGTTCGACTACGCAAAAGCCCAGGTCGTTTACGCGGCGAACGGCGTTCGAATCACCAGCTTCCCCGCCCTGCACGGCATCGACGGCGCAGTGAGCTACCGGCTGGAGTGGCGCGACCTGACATTCGTGTTTTCCGGCGACACGACACCCACGCGCTTTATGCTGGAGCACGGCAGCGATGCCGACCTGCTCGTACACGAGTCTATCGACACGGTAGGCCGGATGATGCGAATCTGGGGCTGGGATCGACAGACGGCTGAAATCGTCGGCGGCCTGATCCACACCCAGCCCGCCGCTGCAGGCAAAGTCTTCAGCCTGACCAAGCCGCGCCTTGCCGTGGGCTACCATTTTTACAACGACACCTCGAGTTACCAGGAAACCTATGACGCCGTCCGGCAGACCTATGCCGGGCCGCTGGTGCTGGCACGCGACGGCCTGGTATTCAACGTGACAGCCGATGACATCCGCGTGCGGATGCTGGTGGGTAACGAAGACACGTATCCGGAAACGATTGGTGCGAAGGAATATGCGAGTGCGAAACGCCTGGCCAATACGGAGCCGTCCGCCTGGCTGCTCGAAAGCCAGCTCAAGTGGAATGACTAGACACGGACGACAGGCCGCCCGGCTGCTCGCGACTGCGGCCCTGATCTCGCTGGCGGTATCGGGCTGTGCCCGGCAATCGGACCCTGCGCCATCGCCGGCCGCCGAAATCGACACGGCCGCGGTGGAGTGGAGCCTGCACGGCGGTTCGTGGGATGAAGCGCGGCATTCACCGCTGGATCAGATCAATGCCACCAACGTGCAGCGGCTGGGACTCGCCTGGGAGGCGGCCATGGACTCCGTCCGCGGGCTGGAGGCGACGCCCATCATGAAGGATGGCGTTCTCTACGCGACCAGCACCTGGAGCCGGGTCTTCGCCTTCGATGCGCGCACGGGCCGGCGGCTGTGGGCCTACGACCCCGAGGTGCCCGGTCAGCGGGCCCGGGATGCATGTTGCGACGTGGTCAATCGCGGCGTGGCGGTCTGGCGCGACCGGGTATTCGTGGGCACCCTGGACGGGCGCCTGGTTGCTCTCGACCGGTCCAATGGCGAGGTCGTGTGGGACGTGCTGACCGTCGATCCAGGCCTGCCTTACACCATCACCGGCGCGCCGCGGGTGGTGAAAGACATGATCGTGATCGGCAATGGCGGCGCAGAATTCAACGTGCGCGGCTACGTGACGGCGTACGACGCGCAGACCGGCGAACAGCGGTGGCGCTTCTACACTGTGCCAGGTAATCCCGACGAGCCATTCGAGCATCCGGAGCTGGCAATGGCGGCCCGGACGTGGTCCGGCACGGACTGGGATACGACCGGTGGCGGCGGCACGGTCTGGGATTCCATGGTCTATGACCCGGAGCTCGAACTGCTCTACGTGGGCGCAGGCAACGGCGGGCCGTGGGGCCGCCACGATCGC
>CAZTIB010000080.1:0-33082 GCA_964613615.1 uncultured Chromatiaceae bacterium | reverse complement strand
TTCAGCTCGCAGCGCCGGGTCATATCCAAGCATATCTAGCTGAATTTCTTGACGATTCCGTGCGAATACCCAAGCACGGCAGGGCCTTTGAAACGTCGCCAGAAACTGTGCCCAGCGCGTGGCCGCTGTTGATCGAAAGCGGAAATTGAGAACGCCGAAGAAATCTGAAGAATTGGCGGCGACAAATCGTAAACTTTTGGGGCAAATTTGGCGTTTGGAGCGGAGAGGGCTGGATGGACTTTCAAATTCGCCTTGCGGCTGTCGAAGACGTTCCGACAATAACGGAAATATACAATCAGGCCATAGCTCTGAAGTCGGCAACTGCCGGCATTTCACCAGTGTCGGAAGATAGTCGACGAACCTGGCTAGCTGAGCATAGTGCTGACAAGTACCCTGTATTCGTTGCGGAAGACCAAGACACCGTGATGGGCTATTCCAGCCTGAGCCCCTACCGCCCCGGGCGCATGGCGCTGCGCTACACGGCGGAGATCAGCTATTACATTCACGAGGATTATCGAGGCCTGGGTGTCGGCTCACGCCTTATCGAGCACGCGATCGAGCAATGCTCGCGACCAGGAATTAAGACACTTTTCGCGATTCTTCTCGATATCAACTCGGATAGCGCCCATATCCTGGAGAAATTCGGCTTCCAGAAATGGGGCCATATGCCCAACGTGGCAGATTTCGGCGGAGTCGAGTGTGGCCACTTCTACTACGGCCGCCGTGTGGTGCCGTGAGATTCCAACTCATCAACCAAACAAAAAGTGTCCCTGAAGGGACCCTTTCTTTTTTGGTGGCCAGGGGCGGACAAATCGGCAGGATGCCGATTTTCGATGCGAAGCTACCCGAGCGTCAGCGAGGGCGAGGGCCAGGGATGGCCCGAGTCAATCTAATCACCGACACGCGGATTTTCAGTGAAGAATAAGCCTTTGAGTTATCGGGTCAAAACACTCGATTAACGCCACCCGTTGGAGGGGTTGGAGCAATTGCCTACTGAGGCATGGTCTGGCGGGGCCGTTGAGGGAGAATCTCGAACCGCCTGATCCTTAGACAGGCCTTTTCCTGCCTGAAAAACATGTTCTAAGGGGGCCTGCGTCCGTCTATCGGCGACAATGCCGCGGATTCTCCAGCACTTAGCGTGGTCCGACCCCGAAACCGAAACCCGAAACCGATAGAAATAAGTGACCTGTCCCCGAAATCAGGCTTGTCAGGGCAACATCATACCGCGGATCGTAAAAAACAGTATCGCGGCCATGAAGCCTGAGACCGGCACAGTGATCAGCCACGCTGCCACGATCTTCATGAGGTGGGTTCGCTTCACGAGCTCGTGTCGATACACGCGCTTCAGTTGTTTGCGTTCTTTCTTGGTCAATTGGGCATGCCCGTTCCTGGTCTTGAGTTGTGTCAGCATGCGCGATTTCTCGGCGATGCTGGCGAGCTTGAATTCCTCGAGGAATTTCTCTACATCGGCCTCATCCTGTCCCTGATGGTGGTGTTGAATATCCAGGACCATCTTCGAATACGTAGTCTTCAGGTACTCGCGGAGGAAACCCACGCCGAATACGCCACCCACCGCGACATGCGTGGAGCTGACCGGCAGCCCGAGATGCGTTGCGATGATCACTGTAATCGCGGCCGCCAGCGCTATGCAGAATGCCCGCATCTGGTCGAGTTCGGTGATTTCCGTGCCCACGGTACGAATCAACTTGGGTCCGTAGAGCGCCAGCCCGACGGCGATGCCGAACGCGCCAACCAGCATCACCCAGAGTGGTATGGACGCCTCGCTGCTGATTGCGCCCTGAAGGATGGCATCGTTGATTGCTGCGAGTGGACCTATTGCGTTCGCAACGTCATTCGCGCCATGAGCAAAACTGAGCAGAGCCGCGGCGCAGATCAGCGGCGCGATGAACAGCCGGTTCACGCCTTGTTTGTCATTGGTGATGAGCCGCGCACTCTTCTCGATCCACGGACTGACCAGCACGTAGATGATGATCCCGATCACCGCTCCAGCGATGAGCGCCGTCTGAAATTCCGCAGCCCAGACTTTCTTCATGCCTTTCAGGATCAGATAGGTCGAGAAAGCCCAGGCCATGACGGCGATCAGGAATGGCACTATCTTCGCCGCGGCTGCGGCCATCCCGGGACCCTTGTAGGTAACCGTGCGTTTGATCAAGTACAAAAACCCGGCGGCGATTGCGCCGCCCATTACCGGCGAAATCACCCAGCTGGCGGCTATCTGACCCATCCTCCCCCAGTTGGCGATATCGAATCCGCCAGCTGCGATCCCTGCGCCCAACACGCCGCCGACAATGGCATGCGTAGTGGATACAGGCGCACCAATAGCGGTGGCGATATTCAACCAGATTGCGCCGGCCAACAGCGCGGCCATCATCAGCCAGACGAAACTGTCTGTATCGTTGATCATGGCGGGATCGATGATCCCCTTTTTGATCGTACTCACCACATCGCCACCGGCGACCAGCGCCCCGGCGGCCTCGAAAATCGCCGCCATGATGATGGCGCCGGTGAGCGTTATCGCCTTTGACCCGACGGCCGGGCCCACATTGTTGGCGACATCGTTCGCCCCGATATTTATGGCCATGTAGCCACCGATCATCGCGGCAATGATCAGCATGTAGCTGTTGGGAACCTTCCCTACAGACACGCCGGAATAGAGCATGACCCCAACCACGAACAACAGCGCAGTTCCCAAGCGGAACAATTCTGCCCGGCTGACGTGTGTCGCCCGTTCGATCTGGGAGACGTTTTCGAATTCCATTGTGGCCCCGCCGCCACGGTCGGATACGGCCTCTACGGGGCGTATCGTTGCCGCAGATTCTTGATTTTCTTACAGAAAGCCTGATGCTGAGCGTTGGTTGTCTGTTGTTAGCTCAAGCAAACATCCTGATCGGAAAGCCAGGCGTACGCAAGCAGGAATCTGACGCTCATGCAACCCCCGGATCTCCCGGCCATAGACAAGTGAGCTACCCCCGGAATACGCAATCGGCATATTCGCCGTGCAGCCGAGCGAATGGCTTATTAAGGACTTCTATCCCTTGAGCACCTGATGACGCGCCTGGATGATCTGCGCCAGAGTGGCTACCGAAATCTCGGCCGGTGATCGCCCTCCCAGTGGCAAGCCGATCGGTCCATGGATTCGGTCCAATTGCTCTTGTGTGTAGCCCAGCGAAGCAAGACGCTCGAGTCTCTTGGCATGGTTGCCTTTGCTGCCGAGAGCGCCGATGTAGAACGCATCCGAATCCATAGCCGCCTGCAATGCCGGTTCGTCAATCTTCGGGTCATGACTCAGGGTCACCACCGCCGTGCGAACATCCAGTTGCAGATCCCCGATGGCTTCATCCGGCCAACGGTTGTCGACTTCGATGTCCGGAAATCGTTCCGGGTTGGCAAAGGCCGTGCGCGGATCGATCAGGTAGATATCGTAGCCGGCTCGCGCGGCCATCGGAATCAAGGCCTGTGCGATGTGTACCGCGCCGATGATGACGATCCTTGGCTGGGCCGCGAGCGTTTGAACGAGATAGCGCTCGCCCGCCGCCTCGACAGTGCGCGCACCTTCGAAATCCAGCGCGGCGCGTGCAGCATCACGCACCGTCGGATCGATGGTGTCGATATCGCCGCGGGAGCCCCGCGGTGTAATCATGCACTCGCTGCCGGTGGCCAGGCCGCGCACAAGTACCGCAGGCTCGTTGCTTCGTCGCGCCGCGACCAGCGCGGCTAGCAAGTCGCGCTTCACTCTATGCGCTCCACGAAAACCTCTATGGAACCGCCACACGCGAGACCGACTTCCCAGGCTTCTTCATCGCTGTAGCCGAATTCAAGCAGCCTGGACCGCCCGGTCGCGAGGACCTCCTGCGCGGCGCTGACGACGGCGCTCTCCACACAGCCACCGGACACCGATCCCTCGAAGGTGCCATCTCCCGCAACCACCAAATTGCTGCCGACGGGCCGTGGGGACGAACCGCAGGTTTCGACTACGGTGGCCAGTGCCACCTGCTGCCCCGACTCGAGCCAGGCGAGTGCGGTGGTCAGGACTTCGGTGGGGAGACGCTCAACTGAGTCGCGATTGCTCATCTGCTGTCACTGCTTGATCGTGGTTGGCCCATCGATGGCGTCTGCCGCCGCCGCTTCTTACCCCCCCTTTTCTCGAATGTCTCCCGCAGGCGCGTGCGTTTTTTGGGCTGCCTATCGGGTCAATATAGCCCGCGCCCGAGGCAAGCGCCAGCAATTGCGGGGACAGTTCACTTATCCCCGGCAACTCACAAATATACCGCTCTGCGGTGCTCAGGAGACAAGTGAACTGTCACAGAAAATGCCAATAGGACAGGTACAAATGAACAGCAAACGATACCCGGAAGAGTTCAAGATCGGAGTGGTCAGGCAGGTGGTTGAAAAGCCTGTTAGTCATCATTCTGGCCGCCTGTAGCCTTCTGTGTCGATACTGGATCGAATACGCCCGGCAGGCGTTTGACGATCCGAACCAGCCTGGCGAGTTCGACTTCGATCTCGCACCGTTTGTTAATGAGAAACTCTCGCAGCTGTCTTTTTCGCAGGAACAAAAAAAGGACTTGCAGGTTATTGAGAATAATCTTGTATTCCTTGCGCATTCTCACCGCCAACGGGGCGGCGATCAGCACGCTCGCGAGGTAGCCGACCGACCACCAGGTACCGAGGAAACGATAGACGAGTGCCGTCTGGACCGACCAGAACAACGTGAACAAAAAGGAACCCAGAAACACCTTGGTCGTGTCGTACTGGTCCACCCCCTGCGCGATACGACGTGACAGATGGCGGGTCAACTCGAACGGAACGAAGCTGTTAATCGTGCCCCAGATCGCGACCGGTAGCGCGACCAGCACCATCACGATGACTCGACTGAAGTACAGCAGGACGAGCACGGGGCGAATATCGACTGTCAGATGGTAGTCCCGAATTCCGCATATCCTGCATAGCCGTTCGAACGCCTTGAGTTGAATGGTAATGGCTCGAACCTTGTCCGGCTCGTACAGGCGCAGTGCGCGATGTGCATCGATCAGGCGCTGCAGTGCGCGAAAGCGCTGTCGCAGTTCGCCCCTGCGGTACTGACCATGTCGCAAGGCGAAGAACTTTTCGAGCCGATGGACCAGGTAGATGTCGGCCCAGGTGTTTGCGTTGAGGGTCACGGCTGCGAGGCCCTCGGTGATCCGTTCGGTGAGCAGTTCAACGGCGGCAAACGGCTCGATGTCTTCCGGCAGAGTGGCGTCGACCGGTTGCCCGAACTGCACCAGCACGTCGCCCCGGAATTTCCCCTTGCGAGTGAACGTCAGCCCCACCGGCAGAATGACCGGCGCTGTACCGTTGCGAGCCTGGGCCGCAATCACGATGCGGGCCGCCCCGGTCTTTAGTTTGTGAATATGCGGGTCGGAGTGACTCTGACCCTCCGGAAAGACCGCAATAGCTTCGTCTTCGGCGAGCAATTCCGAACACCGCGCAAATGATTCATCGTTACGCGTCGGGTCTGCTGTCTCGTCGTTGCGGCGAGAGATCGGTACGGCGCCGACCAGCCTGAGCAGAGGTCTGAGCAACGGGTTCTGAAACAGGCCGCTACGGGCCAGGGGGCGAATATTGCGCGTGGTTGAAGCCTGCAGCAATAAACCATCGACGAGTGCGTTGACATGATTGGCGCATAAGATGAGTCCACCGCTGTTGGGCACCGCGCCGGATCCTGTGATTTCGACGTTGCGGTAGAACACACGTACGAGGACCTGACAATACCAGCGCCAGATCTTGATGAACCATGCTCTGCTGTACGGGTCAGACATCGTGCTAATGCCCATTTCCTGATCGCACTGATTGGGGATCAGTACGATTCCGTAGCGTCTTCCAAGTGATCTGTGATGAACTGCGCAAGTTTGTCGCGATAGCGCTCCCCGGACAAAAGAAATCCGTTGTTGTGATCGCCTACGAGCTCGAGAAACGCCTTGGGTGCTGGCGCAGCCTCATACAGCGCCTTGCCCATGGCAAATGGAATGATCTCATCGTCACGGCTATGAATAATGAGAACCGGACACTCGACCCTGGCCACGTAATCGGCAACAGGGTATTGCAGTCGCGAAATCAGCCGTACAGGCATGTACGGGTAGAAGTGCGCCGCCATCTCCACGGCCGAAGTGAAACTCGATTCTACGATCAGCGCAGCCGCTTTATGCCTGGTCGCAAGCCAGGCTGCAACGCCACCACCGATCGAGCGCCCGAACATTATTATCCTTGCGGGATCTTCGCCGCGTTGCGTGACCAGATACTGCCAGGCAGCTTCGGCATCCCGGTAAGTTCCCGCCTCGCTAGGCTTCCCTTCGCTCTGGCCGTATCCACGATAATCGATGATGAACGTATCGAGCCCGAGGTCGTGGAAGACGGCTATGCTATCCAAACGATGCGATATGTTGCCCGCGTTGCCATGCAGGAAAAGGACTGTCCCAAGCGAGTCGGGAGCATAGACGTACCAGCCGTGAAGTGAGAGACCATCGGTAGTCTCAAGATTGACATCGACATATTCAAAGCCTGCGTGCCGTGGGGTTACCTCGAGCGCACGACCCGGCAGCCTGGCAAGGAACACCATCCGCTCCTGCATGAAGTACAGCACCACACCGAGCAGCACATAACAAGCTGCGGCTATTACGATCAGCGAAGCGATCGTTCGCATGGCGCCTTCTATACAGGGATTTAATTGCCCGTCTACCATCTATTGTATACGGGTGCGAATGCGACGCAGACGAGAGCCTTCATGAAGAACGAGCAGTGCATGCGATTGCTACAGTGGGCGTTGCCACAACTGAACATGCGGTGGCCCGGCTATCGAAAGGTGCGCAATCAAGTCTGCAAGCGCATCGACCGGCGACTGCAGGAACTCGGCCTGAAAGGTGTGGAGGAATATCGGGCATATCTGGAACAGCATCCCGATGAATGGGCACAACTCGATTCCCTTTGCCGCATCACGATCTCACGGTTTTATCGAGACAAGGGCGTATTCACTGCCTTGCGGGAGGAGGTGCTGCCATCACTGGCGCGTAGAATGAGCGACCGTGGCGATACTACCTTACGTATCTGGAGTGCTGGTTGCGGTTCCGGTGAAGAGCCCTATACGTTTGCAATCCTGTGGGACCTGGAACTGCAAACCCATTTCCCCAAGTTGACCATAGAAATTGTGGCCACCGATGCCGATCCGAACATGAATCGGCGCGCTCATGATGCCTGCTACGAATTTGGCAGCTTGAAAGATCTGCCCGAGAGCTGGCGCGATCAGGCCTTCGCACGAACAGGCAATGCCTATCGCCTCAAGCCCGACTATAAGCAGAATGTCGAATTCCTTGAGCAGGATCTTCGTTACGAACAGCCCGAGGGACCTTTTGACCTCGTGCTTTGCCGTAACCTGGCGTTTACCTACTTTGAAGACGCCCTTCAGCGCGAGGTACTAAAGCGTATCATCGGCAGAATGCATGACGGTGCGGCACTCGTGATCGGTGTTCACGAGAAACTGCCGGAAGGAGCCGAAGGGCTATTAGTGTGGTTCGATAAACAACGCATCTATCGAAAAACCCGAAGGGATCGCAGCGTTCCGGAATTTCATGCGAGTCATCGCACCGGCATTACTTTGCGATAACCCTGTCCCACGATGACATCGATATAGCCCGTCAAAGCGTCGTCGAGTTCCACATCACCAGTATCGACATGCAAGCTTGTCCCTTGGGGACAGTGACCGTAACTCTGCCATACAGGCCGAATAAGCAGGCGCGGCCCAGCGTGCCTGGCCAGCAGAATATCGTCTGACTCACCACACTGGCCGGCCAGGAAATCCATGCCAAGAATGGCGCGACTTGTCGTCCCGGACTATCCCCACCATGTTACTCAGCGTGGCGCTCGGCGCCAGCAGACATTTTTTACCGATGATGACTATCGGGCCTACCTCGACCTGATCAAGGAAGCAAAGGCTGCCAGCGGTGTCGACATTTGGGCGTACTGCCTGATGCCAAACCACGTCCATTTGGTTGCTGTACCGAAGGAGGTCGACGGCTTAGCCAAAATGCTCCGCATGGCCCACCATCGCTATGCTCGGCGAGTGAATGCGACTCACGGATGGCGCGGACATCTGTGGCAGGAACGCTTCCACTCATATGTGATGGATGAATCGCACCTGCTGGCGGCAGTCCGGTACATCGAGCTGAACCCTGTTCGCGCCCGTTTGTGCACGCGGGCTGAGGACTGGCACTGGTCCAGCGTGGGGGCCTACCTGCGCGGCGAGTCCAACGGGATTGTCAACGTTCGGCCCATGCTCGAACGGGTGACCGACTGGCGAGAGTACCTTGCCCTCAGTGAGCATCCGGAGACGATCGAAACGCTGCGCTCACACAGCAACACCGGGCGTCCAGCAGGCAGCAAGGAATTTATTACCGCGCTCGAGCGCATCTCGGGCCGGACACTGCGGAAGCGGAAGACCGGGCCTCACCCAAGGAGTTAGGGTCACTGTCCCCCAATTAACGCAAGGAACCGTTCGCACTTTATTGGTCTCCGCCTATAAGTAGTTTCCGGCGCCGGATACGTTGTACTGATAAGTATAATTTGCTTGTCGCTTGGCAACTGAGAGAGGGAACTCGGCGCCATGAATATGGGTATTGAGCTCGCGAATATAAACTGGTGGGCGGCGTTGGCTGCCACGACCGTGGGGTTTTTGATTGGCGGCTGTTGGTACTCGCCGCTTCTGTTCGGAAGATTCATCCCGAACCTTATGGCCGGTACGGAGTCGCCCGGTGGAGAGTCACCTGTTGGGGCCTCACACTACGTCGCTGCAATATTCACAGCCGCTTTCGCGCTATTGTGGCTTGCTGCATCGTTCTTGGCCGGACTTCTGGGTCCAAATGCCAGCATTGAGGAGGGCATCTTTTACGGACTCGCGCTTGGCCTGTTCCTCGTTTTTCCAGCACATTCCATAGCAGCTATGTTTGGTGCTCGACCCGTCCAGATGGTGTTCATCAACGGCGCGTACTTTGTCGTCTGCCTTGCTGCCATGGGCGCCATACTGGGCGCCTGGCATTGACCGCGTCGTTTGGGGACAGTGACCATAACCCTGCTGAACAGGCGGAGTAGACGGGTGTGACCCCGCTTGCCTGACCGGGAGTTCCGGGGACAGTTCACTAATCTTCCTGCTTCCAACAGGACGCGCCCTTGGGAGACACGACGTTTCTCCCCTTCTGGCTGCCCGGATGAAACACTGCCACACGTGAACTGAGACGAAGATGGTGGCCAGGGGCGGGCCGCTCCCGCACATCCCTGTGCTTCGCGGCACCTGCGCATCCTGCACAATGAATCGAACCCTTCGGGTAACGATTCCATCTCATCATCCATACAAAGAAGGGCCCCTGACGGGGCCCTTCTTTGTATGGTGGCCAGGGGCGGAATCGAACCACCGACACCCGGATTTTCAGTCCGCTGCTCTACCAACTGAGCTACCTGGCCGACGCTGGATACCGGCCTGACGGCCGCGAAAGGGCCGCTATTAGAGCCGGTGGTACCCGGTGACGTCAAGATGCGCCGGATTTCGCCCCAATGGTCACGCCAGGCCTTGCTTTTGACACTACCTGCCCCGCCGCCTACCCTTTGACCGCACGCATCCAGACAGGGGGAACGGTTGGCAGCACCCTGGTATCGCGCCGCCGACCGTATCGCCATCATGACCCTCAGCTCCACAAACCCATCTGCCGGCGCCGTCGCTGCGCTGGAAGACCGGTATCTCGCAGTCCGCGACCAGAGCGTGGCACTGTGCCGCACGCTGGCCCCGGAAGACTGCGTGGTGCAGACCATGCCAAGCGTGAGCCCGACCAAGTGGCACCTCGCGCACACGAGCTGGTTCTTCGAGCAGTTCATCCTCGTGCCACGGGCAGCGGGCTACCAGGTTTTTCACCCGCGCTACGAGTACCTGTTTAACTCTTATTACTACACCAAGGGCCAGATGCACGCGCGCGGCGAGCGCGGCCTGCTGTCACGACCCACGGTCCGGGAAATTCTCGACTACCGCGCCTATGTCGATGCAGCCATGCGTAACCTGATCGACTCGGATGCTTCGGCTGAACTGGGGTTCCTGGTGGAGCTTGGGCTGCACCACGAACAGCAGCACCAGGAGCTGATCCTGACGGACATCAAGCACGTACTGTCGGTGAACCCGTTGCAGCCCGCTTACTCAGACCTGCCAGTGCCGCCGATCAGCCAGGCACCGGCTGCTTTGAATTTCGTCGAATTCCGCGGTGGCATCGGGCAGATCGGCGCCGACAGCCCGGATTTCTGCTTCGACAATGAAACGCCGCGCCATCGCGTGCTGCTGGAACCCTTCCGGCTGGCCGATCGCCTGGTCACCAATAGCGAGTATCGGGAATTCATGGCTGCCGGGGGTTATACGGACAGCCGCCACTGGCTCGCTGACGGCTGGGCCTGGTTACAGGACACTGGTATTCGCACACCCCTGTACTGGAGTGAAGACCTCGAATCCGAGTTCACCCTCGGGGGACCGCGCGACATAGACCCGAATGCACCGGTCTGCCACGTGAATCATTACGAAGCCGACGCCTTCGCCCGCTGGGCGGGCGCGCGGCTGCCCAGCGAAGCCGAATGGGAGACCGTTGCGGCTCAACACGCGATCGAGGGCAATACGGTCGACACTGGCCTCTTGCAGCCGCGCGCGCTGGCAACTCCGGCTGGCGACATTTCCCAGCTCTACGGCGACGTCTGGGAATGGACAGGCACCCCCTATCTGCCCTACCCGGGCTTCCGGCCCCTGGCCGGTTCGCTGGGCGAGTACAACGGCAAGTTCATGGCCAACCAGATGGTTTGCCGCGGTGGTTCCTGCGTAACGCCGGCCAACCACCTGCGTGCCTCCTACCGGAATTTCTTCTATCCCCACGAGCGTTGGCAATTCTTCGGAATCCGCCTCGCCAAAGATGCCACCAAGGACGGATGAACAAGATGCAGAACGCCGTACGCATGACCGAGGTGCCGCAGCCGGTCACAGACGAACGCCAGGAAATACTCGACGGTCTGCGCGGCCAGCCAAAGCAGGTTTCGCCAAAGTTCTTCTACGATGAACTTGGCTCGCAGCTGTTCGACGAGATCTGCGAACAGCCGGAGTACTACCCCACGCGTACTGAACTCGACATCATGGAGGACAACCTCGATGAGATTGCCGGCCTGCTCGGGCCGGCGGTGTCACTGATCGAGTACGGCTCCGGGTCGAGCACCAAGACGCGGCTGCTGCTGGACCGATTGCAGGAGCCCACGGCCTATGTGCCTGTCGACATCTCGAAGGAGCACCTGGCGAGCGCGGCGGAACGGCTGGCAGCCGAGTATCCGGACGTCGAGGTGCTGCCTGTCTGCACGGACTTCACCAAGCCCTTCGCCCTGCCGGCGCTGAACCGCGCGGCCGCGCGTAACGTCGTCTATTTCCCGGGCTCGACGATTGGCAATTTCAATATGGACGACGCCTTGAACCTGCTGAAAGTCATGCGCAGTGAAGCGGGGGATGACGGCGGCTTGCTAATCGGCGTGGACCTGATCAAATCGCGGGAGATCCTGGAACCGGCTTACAACGACGTCGCGGGCGTCACGGCCGACTTCAATCTCAACCTGCTGCGCCGGCTGAACCGGGAGCACGACGCCGACTTCGAGCTCGACAAATTTCGTCACGAAGCCGTGTACGACGAGGACCAAAACCGCATCGAGATGCGGCTGATCGCGCTGACAGAGCACACGGTGAACGTGGGCGACGAGGAGTTCGCCTTCGAAGCGGGCGAGCACATCGTGACCGAGCATTCGCACAAGTTTGGCGTGGAACAGTTCGCCGAGCTGGCTGCCCGGGCTGGCTTCGACGTTCGGTCAGTGTGGACCGACGACGATGCACTGTTCAGCGTGCAGTATCTGCAGGCAGCCTAGCGGCTACTCCGGCACGAACTCCTGCGGCGCTTCTGACCCGCCACCAAAGAAGTACTTCTCCATCTCCGCCTCCAGGAACTGCCGCGCCTTCGGTTCGATGGGCGTCAGCCGGTACTCATTAATCAGCATGGTCTGGTGGGCAAGCCACTGTTGCCAAGCCTGTTTGGACACGGACTCGAAAATCCGCTGCCCGATATCGCCCGGGTATGGCGGATAGTCGAGGCCTTCGGCTTCCACGCCCAGCAGTGCACATTGAACCGTACGGGTCATGCCTGATCTCCAATCGTAGTCAGCAGTTTGGCCACCGGCGCCGCCAGCCCCACTTCGGCAGGATCGCGCCGGTTATACCAAAGCCAGCCGTCGCCCTCCATGACCGCGCCGTCGGCGATACGCACCAGCACCGGGTGTATGCCCAGTTCGAAGTGAGTGAAGGCGTGTACCAGTAGAGGCCGGCGTTCGATACTGCGGGGCGCACAGCCCAGCCGGCGCTCGCACCAGCCAGCAGCTTCATCGGCGTGATCCGCTTCAGGCAGGCCCCAAAGGCCGCCCCATATACCTTCGGCCGGCCGGCGCTCCAGCAGCACCGCCCCGTCGGCCCGCGTCACCATCAAGGCCACCGTATCGCGTCGGGGCCGCTCGCGCCTGGGCTTGGCCGCCGGAATCTCGCCGACACGGCCCGTTTGCTGCGCCACGCAGCTGGCTGCCAGCGGACAACGCCCGCACTCAGGCCGGCCCCGCCCGCAGACCGTAGCGCCCAGATCCATGATGGCCTGGGTGTAACGTGCGACGGATTCGTCAGGGGTACTGGCATCGGCCAATTGCCAGAGCTGTCGGCTCACCGCCGACTTCCCGGGCCAACCGCTCACACCGAAGTACCGCGCGATCACGCGTTGGGCGTTGCCATCCAGGATGGAATGTCGCCGGTTGCGCGACAACGCGAGAATGGCGCCCGCCGTCGACGGGCCGATACCCGGCAATGCCAGCAGTTCATCGAATTCTTCGGGTAACTCACCGCCGTGGCGTTCGCCCACCACTCGTGCGGCACGGTGCAGGTTTCGCGCCCGCGCATAGTAGCCCAGGCCGGACCAGAGGTGCAGCACGCGGTCGAGGGGTGCTGCGGCCAGCGCACGCACATCGGGATACCGGGTCATGAACCGGTCGTAGTAGCGCATCACCGTGGTCACCTGCGTTTGCTGCTGCATGATCTCGGAGACCCACACGCGGTACGGAGTCGGGTCGCGCTGCCACGGCAGGTCTTTGCGGCCGTGTTGCTCCCACCATGCAAGCAGGGCGGGCGCCAGGCCATTGGGTTCGGGCCGGTTCGTCACCGGCCGAAAAGGTCCTCCAGGCCGCGCTTCAGAATGTCTTCCGGCTTTTGCGGCTTGGGTTCCTCCGGTTGCTGCGGCGGTTCTTCCTCCGGCACAGCCTGGCCGCCGTTGGCAGGCAAGTCGGCTGCCTCACCCGCAGCGTCGGTGGCCGGCGCAGCTTCCGGCTGCGGAGCGGGCGCTGGCTTTTTCTGCAACCCAAGCTTGTCGAACAACTTGTCGGTTATCTCCTGGGCGGCGCGGGTCTTCGCGAACTCGGCAAGATCCACGCCGAGCTTCGGGTTCTCAAGCGTCCCGGTCAGCAGCAACGGAATACTCCAGCCTTCCAGGTCCTTCAGCCGTTCACCGTCCGGAAACTCCGGGATCTGCAGCACACGCGCATTGAAGCTGTAGTTCAGGCTTTCGTCGGCGAGATTCAGCGCGCCGTCGCCGGTCACCCGCAGAAACGGCAGCTGCGCGACCATGCGCTCGGTATTCAGGGTGCCGTCGACCAGCTGGCCGGCGAAATCCAGCGCGGTGATCTCCGTTTGCGCGGGCCCGGTGCGTTCCGGCCGTGCCTCGCCCCGGAACGTGGCCCTGGCTTTGCGGATCTCGTGCCAGATATCGAGACCCTTATAGACGCCGTCGGCGAGTTGGAAAGACACGGTACCGCCCAGCGTGTTGCGCAGGTCGGCGTCGGTTTTGCCCGTGCCCGTCAGGTCGAGCTTTGCGACCACCAGTCCTTCGAGCTGCTCGACGTCGGCAAGGTCGGTCAGCAATTGGGCCACCTGCACGGCATCCAGCGACTGGCGCATGTCCAGGCGGGTCTGCGCGCCGGTCGCGTCGACCCGAATGCGGCCGTCGTATCGGCCACCGTAAAGCGATGCGGTGAGCGGCTCCAAAGTCAGCACGCCGTCGCGCGCCCGGGCGGTGGCCGCGACCTGCTGCAGGCGCAAATCATTCACTTTGAGTTCACCGACACGCAGCGTGCCGTCCAGGTACAACTCGCGCAGCTCGTCGCGTGGCAGCTCAGTCGCGCCCGCCTCCTCACCGCCGCCAGACTCATCGTCGGCCGACGGCGCGAGATAGCGATCAAGATCCACGGCGTCCACGGCCAGGGCTATGCGCACGCGGGGCGCATCGAACTTGCTCACGGCGAGGTCACCGGTGACCGCGGTGTCGTCGAGCTGCACCTGCAGTCCGTCCAGGGCCAGCGAATCAGCCGCGAGCGCCCAGCCGCCGCTGGCTGCGAACCTTGACAGCACGGCCGGATCCGCGGTTTCCGGCGCCGCCTCACCAAGGGCCGCCAGCCAGTCACGCGGCGAACCGGCTGGCAACTCGAACCGGCCCCGCAAATCGGCGCCACCATCTTTCAGGGCGCCGCCACCGTTCAGCTGCAGCTCGGCTCCCGCCGTCTTCGCCACGACAGCCAGTTCCTGCAATGCGCCGGCCCCTGAATTCAGGTTGTAGTCGAGTTTCGCCAGCTGCACCGACGCGTCCAGTCCGCCGGCGGGCACATCGCCGCCGCTTGCCGTCACCTGCGCGTCCAGTGCCCGCAAGGTCGCGGCACCGGCATCTACCGCGTAGTCGACGCCAGCCAGCTGCAATTTCAGATCCACTGTGTCGGCCGGCAGCGACTCACCGCGCAGCGCCAGCTTGCCGGCGATGCCGGACAGTTTTGCCATACCGCCTGCCAGGTCGTAGTCGACGGTGTTCAGGTCGAGTTTCGTCTTTATGTTCTCGGCGGGCAGCGATTCTCCGGCCAGCTCCAGTTCCAGCTGCGTGTCGCTCAGCCCGGCGCGCTCGGCCTCCAGGTCGACCTGGGCGGTTGTATTCAAATCGATCTCTGCGCGAGTGTTGGTGGCCGCGTCCTGGAAACGGAAACTGGCCGCGAGGTCGAAGGGTTCGCCCGGGGCCACCGGACCCGTTTGCAGGTTCAGCTGGTCGATGCGGTAATCGGCATTCTCGATCGCGTCGCGGTAAACCAGCCGGGCCTCGCCGATATTGATGCCGGCAATCGATAGCGACGTCGCCGCGGCCCCGGTGTCATCGTCCGGGGCCGGCGTTTCGGCGGGCGCGTCGTCTGCGCTGGTGAACGTCCAGTTGTCGCGACCGTCGGCCCGGCGCACCAGCTCGATGTCCAGGCCCTGCAGGTCGACCTCGCCGATAACCAGCGACTTGTCCATCAGCAGCGGCCAGATCTCCAGCCCGAGCCGCACCCGCTCGACGCGGGCGAATTGCGGCGTGTCAAAGCCCGGCGGGTTGCTCAGCGAGGTCTCGTCCAGCCGGATCCCGCAGCACGGCAGCAGGGCCAGCCCGAGGTCGCCCTCGATCGCGAGCGTGCGGCCGGTTTGCCGTTCCACCGCGGCACCGATCTCGTCGCGATAGTCATTCGGGTCGACGAACAGCAGCACCGCGATGATCACGGCCACTAGCAGGATCACGGCAACGCCCAGCGCGCCGATGGTCAGTTTCAGCAAAGTCTTCATTGCCGGTATTAGAGCACTGGCGCGAGTCGCCGGCCAGCTTCTGTCGGCGGGCACGCAACCGCCCCACCAGGCACCAACGGTACAGCCGGGCCGCCGATGGGGCATACAGGACGAACGGTAGCACCAGCACGGCATCGCGCAGAGCGCCCCCGATGTCGTAGCGCCAAACCAGCGAGCGCGCGCCGGCAATGCTGGCCAGCAGCAGCAGTACGCCGATTCGGAACGAAACGAGCCTGGGCAGGTCGTTTAGCGCAAAGACCCTCATGCGCCATCGGGTCGGCCAGGGCAGCCGATGCCCCGGCGGCCTGGCCGTTAGCAGAAACGCCCAGCCCCGTCGCCAGGCCCTCGGGAGGAATGGATGGCCCATGGCTCCATTTGAGCCGCACCGGCCGCGCCGGCCCAGCGGCCAATACCGGCTTTTTGGCCCGTTTATCCCAGCTCCGTGACCGGTTTCGCCTGATGCATAAAGTCAAATGTGAAAGCGGTCTCAATGCCAGTCGGAACAATCACCTACGCTTCGCGTTGGGTGTTCCTGGGCGATATTCGCACCGGTTTTTCAGCCGGCGACGGAGGGGTGCGACCGCATACTCATGAAGCTGTTGCTGGTCGAAGACAATCTCGAAGACGCAGATTTTCTGGCCGCGTCACTGCGCCGCCATAACGTCAGCGACATCGAACTGAGCCACGTCACGTCGCTGCGGGACGCGGTGCATCAGTTGCGCCTGCAACGCTTCGATGTGGTGCTGCTCGACCTGCACCTGCCCGACGGCTCGGGCATGGAATGCGTTGATGCCATTCAGGCTACGGAAAGCACCGTGCCCATCGTCGTGCTCAGCGGCCAGGACGACGAAGAATTCGCGCTGAGCATTCTCAACAAAGGCGTGCAGGACTATCTCGTGAAGTGGGAAGGCGAGACCCGGGCCATCCTGCGCGCCATCCGCTATGCGGCAGAACGCAAGCGCAGCGAGCTGCGGCTGAACTACCTGGCCCAGTACGATTCGCTGACCGAGATTCCGAACCGCCAGCATTTCCAGGAACAGCTCGAACGGGCCACCGCGCGCGCGCGGCGCGAAGGCCGCAAGGTGGCGCTGTTCTTTCTCGACCTGGACCAGTTCAAGGTAGTCAACGACACACTGGGTCACGATGCCGGCGACAACCTCCTGCGGGAAATGGCTCTGCGGCTGCGCCGGTCGATACGTGCCGGCGACGTGCTCGCACGACTGGGAGGCGACGAATTCGCAATCCTGCTCGAGGGTCTGGACGGGGCGCTGGAGGCGGAAACTGTTGCGACGAGCATCCTCGAGGTGATTGCCGAACCCTTCTCCGTGGACGGGCGCGAAATCAATGTCACGACCAGCATCGGAATCACCATCTACCCGAACGACAACAGCAACGTCACGACCCTGCTGAAGAACGCAGACATCGCCATGTACCAGGCCAAGGAACAGGGCCGCAACAACTTCAAGTTCTTCACCGAGCGCATGCACGCCGAGCTGTTGGAATATCATCGGCTGGAGCAGGAAATTCGCGACGCGATCAGCGGCGAAGCGTTCAGCCTGGTCTTTCAGCCCAAGGTCAACCTGGTCACGAGGAAGCTGGAGGGCCTGGAGGCGCTGCTGCGCTGGGAGCACCGGGAGCGAGGCATGATCCCGCCCAGCGAGTTCATCCCGGTGGCCGAACAGAGCGGGCATATCGTTCCACTGGGACAATGGGTGCTGGAAGAAGTCTGCCGCACGCTGAATCGTTGGCAGGCCGCCAACCTGCCCCTGGTGCCCGTCTCGGTCAACGTATCCGCACGCCAGTTTCAGCAACCCGACTTTCACCGCCGCGTGGCCAACGTGCTGAAGCACCATGCGGTGAATGCAGGGTGGGTAGAACTGGAACTGACCGAAGGCCTGCTGATGGAAGACACGGATTCCGCCCAGGATGCTCTCCAGCAGCTCAAGACCACCGGTGTGCGGGTGTCCATCGACGACTTTGGCACCGGTCATTCGTGCCTCAACTACCTGCGCCGCTTCCCCATTGATGTACTCAAGATCGACCGGTCGTTCATCAGCGACATCGATCATTGCGAAGACAGCCAGATTATCGTCGAAGCCATTATTTCCCTGGCCCGAAGCCTGCGCCTGAACACCGTGGCCGAGGGCGTGGAAACCCGCGGCCAGTTGAACTTCCTGGTGGAGCGCGGCTGCACCGTGGCCCAGGGTTTCCTGTTCGGCCAGCCCCTGGTGGCCAGGGAAGTCATGCCCTTCCTGGAAGACCTGATCGAAGACTCGCCCGGCTTCTCCACGGCGCGCCTGCCGGTGGCCAAACGGCGAGCCTGAGGCAGTACCCAATGCCCGAAGCTTGCAGCGCGCACCCCGGAGACTCCACCTCAGATGCCTGCGCCGCGGCCGACCTGCAGATGCTGCTGGAAGCCACCGGCGTCGGCACGTGGGCGTACGACAGTGCCACCAATGTGCTCACGCTGGACCAGGTCTGCCGCGAAATGTTCGACCTGGATGCGACGGACACGCTGGATATGGACAACATGCGCCGGCGCATACACCCGGAAGATGTAGACCACTACTGGCAGGCGGTGCAGGAATGCATGCGTACTGGCCAACTGAGTGTTAGCTACCGGATCGTTCGCAAGGACGGTACAGTGCGCTTCATCAGCGGCCGCGCCAGGACGGCAGGCACCGCCGATGGAACCGGCATACAGCTGCGCGGCGTCTGCATCGACATCACCAACCAGCGCCAGCTGGAGCAGAGCCTGCGCAACACCCAGTCGCGCATGCAGTATCTTGCCGACGGCATCCCGGGGCTGTTCTCATTTATAGATTGCGACTACCGCGTCGTGTTCATGAGTTCCATGTATCGGGACATGTTCGGGCAAACCCATGAACAGCTACTGGGGCGGCACATGGCTGAACTCGTAGGCGAAGAACATTTCCAGGAACGCAAACCTCGCTATGACGCCGCGCTGAGGGGCGAGACGCTGCATTACGATACCAACCGGCGCCTGCCGGACGGCCGCGAGCAGTTCTTCGCCGTCTCCCATCAGCCCTACCGGGATGAACATGGTCGTATTAGCGGCGTGATGTCGCTGGCCATGGATATCACCGAACGTAATGAAGCCGAACAGGCCTTGCAGCAAAAGAGCGCGGAACTCACTCGCTCCAATCATGATCTCGAACAGTTCGCCTACGTTGCGTCCCATGATCTGAAAGCGCCGCTGCGCGCCATCGACGTGCTGGTGCAATGGTTGCAGGAGGACCTGAAGGACTATGACGGCGGCGAGGTACAGGAAAATCTCGGGCTCCTTTCTCAGCGCACGGGGCGCCTCAGCCGGCTGCTGGACGACCTGATGGAATACTCTCGCGCCGGCCGCCGTATTGGCAGCCGGGGCCAGGTAAATACCCGCGAACTGGTGCAGGACATCACCACCCTGCTGGCTCCTCCCGCATCCCTGCGTGTAGAAGGGGATCCGGGCCTGCCGATACTCGACACCTATGCGGGACCGCTGGAACAGGTGCTACGCAACCTGATCAACAACGCCGTGAAGCATCATCCGACCCAGCAGGGCCTTGTGCGCGTCAATGCGGTGGACCAGGGCGACTCCGTGCTGTTCATTGTGGAAGACGACGGCGCAGGCATTCCGGAGGTTTATGCGGACAAGGTCTTTCAAATGTTCCAGACCTTGCAGCCACGCGACGATCGTGAAGGCAGCGGCATGGGGCTGGCGATCGTCAAGCGTATCGTCGACTGGCAGGGTGGCCGGATCTGGTTTCATCCTGGCCCGAACGGTGTCGGCACCGTGTTCAAATTTGTGTGGAACAAGGCGCCCGACTTACCGGGCGTCGATTTGCCTGAAGAGCGTGAGGAACTTGTAGATGTGCAAGGTGCCTGAACAGCCCGTCAGCATTCTGCTGGTTGAAGACGATCAGATCGATGCCAAGGCGTTCATGCGAGGGCTCGAAGCGGAACGCATCGGCAACCCCGTCAGGCGGGCGACGGATGGCGTGCAGGCGTGGGAGATCCTGAATGGATCGAACGGCGAGAGTCCACTGGTCCGGCCATACGTGATTATCCTCGACATCAACATGCCGAGGATGTCCGGAATCGAGTTGTTGCAAAAATTGCGGGCAGACCATGAGCTCCGCGATTCCATCGTGTTTGTTCTCACCACGTCGAATGATGATCAAGACAGGATCGAGGCCTGCAACCTCAACGTCGCCGGCTACCTCCTGAAGTCCGACATGGGCAACCGCTTTCTGCAGGCGATGGAAACCGTCGACAAGGACTGGCGGGTCATGACATTGCCCGCGTGCGAGACACCCGCAGCAACTGCTGCCTGATCCGGTAAATCGAGGAAAGTTCGCATGACTGTGAGCCACGGGCCCGCTTTTCAATTTGTGCAGCAACTGGCTGCGTCACTGGGCAAGGGAGATCTTGATCTACCCGCGTTTCCCGACGCGGTCGGTCGCTTGCAGGCTACCCTGGCCGACGAAGCTGCCGGAGTCCGCGAAGTCGTGAGCATCATCGGCTCCGAACCGGTGCTGACAGCGCGGCTGCTGAAAATGGCGAACTCCGCGGCGATGAACCCGGCCGGGCGGGAAATCAACAACATCAACGGCGCAGTGACGCGGCTCGGTTTCAACCTGGTGCGTGGTACCGCGGCGGCCTACGCCATCAATCAGATGAGCCGCCAGCAGGAGCTCGCGCCCATCCGGGACGAACTGGAGGGCATCTGGCGCGCCAGCAATGAGGTGGCTGCCATCTGTTACGTGGTCGCGAAACGCGTGTTCGGGCGCCAACCCGATGAAGCCATGCTCGCCGGCCTGCTGCACCAGATCGGGCGCTTATACATCCTGACCCACACCCTGCGGTCGGAGCCGGAACTGCGCCAGGACCCCGATTACACGGAGGTGCTGCAAAGCTGGCAGGCGCCCATCGGCGCGGCGATCCTGGCCGAGTGGGGCCTGCCCCAGCGCATCGGCGAAGCCGTGGCCAATCAGAATGATTTGCTCGGCGACGAGCTGGACGAGCTGCAGCCGCTGCCGAAGCTGTTGTCGGCAGCCATACTCCGCAACCGCCTGGCCAGCGAACCACAGCTGCGCGACACGCATCCGGGCGCGGACGATCGCATGCGCACCGTCAATTTTGGCAGCGACAGCTTCCTGGACCTGGTGGCTGCCGCGCAGGGCGACATTGCCCAGATGCAGCACGCGCTGGCCGCGTGAGCTTCAGCGCAGCCGCTCAAAATAGCGAACCGCGTAGTCGTCCAGCGCCGAGCGCAGACGGTAGTTGTCGATAAATGCGCAGTGTCCACCCCGGGCACTGAGATCAAAACCCTCGCCGTTCAGAACGCGCAAGGGCTCGAGCGTGCCCACTGGAATTATCGGATCATCGGCTGTGGACAGCGCGCGGACGTCGATATCGATAGCGCCCAGCATTTCCGGCGTCAACGTATAGTGCGAATAGTATTCCGTTGCATCCGCAAAGGGAGTGTAGCGCTCGACCAGTTTATCGGTGAGTTCTCCAATGCGAGTCAGCTGTCGCATATCCGTGAAATCATAGCGATCGGGAAATGCAGCCTGCTTTTCGGCAAAGGCGTCCCGCCACTTGCTGACGAAGTACAGGCGATAGGCCGACAAACCCGAGTCCATGGCATCAGCTGATGCGCGTGGACTGATAACGGGACAAACGGCCAGACAGGCCCCGAACCCCGGGCCGCGCTCCGGGTGCGCCGCAACCCGGAGGGCGAAATTGCCGCCCAGCGAGAATCCCATCAGGCCGGTACCTGCTTCGCCATAGCTCGCCGCGAGATACCGGCAGGCATCCACCACCTCGTCGATCCGGGCAGCGTTGAAGAGTTCGACATTCAGGCCGGACGTGCCGCCATGATCACGCAACAGCAGTCGCGCCACTTTGAACCCGGCCCTGTGCAGCGCATCGGCCGCGCGGCAGACGTAAGGCGAGTCGGCCTGCCCCAGCCAGCCGTGCACTACGATGACCAGCGGCGCGCCCGGCCGGTCGACATTTACCGCCGCTTGCAGGCGCACACCGTCACGGCAGGGCACCATAATCGTACTGGCACGCCCGAGCAGTTCCAGGGCTTTGCCGTTCAGACCCCGAATCAGGCGGCTGGACAGCAGCGTCTGCATATGCGGCGACCGCAACAGGGGCGGCGGATTGAGATTCATGGCGCTCATACAGGGTGCAGGAGTCTAAGGCCAAGAACCCGCGACGGAAAGACCGGCCTTTGCCGTGCCGGGCCATGCACTAGAATCCTCGGGTGCCTACAGGAACGGCACCAGTTTTCGCCCTGCACCAGCACGTCCGGAACCAGATGACATGAGCGACCTGGGCAAAAGCATCCGACAGTACACAATTATTCTCATCGTGACCCTGGTCCTGTTTGAGCTCGCCTCTTTCAGCGTGCTGGTCTGGCGATCGGCCGCAGTTGACGACCTCACGCTGGGCCAGGCTGTGATCCAGCGGCTCGGCCAGCATCCGCTGGCGGATCGACGCGTTGCCCGGGTGAAGACGGACAGCGAATACCTTTTCCTGCCGCCCACCCAGTACGCGTTTCGTGCCAACGCGCGCTTCTCTTACCTGAAGGTCGGCCGCCACGGCTTCATCCTGAACGGCGACAACGAGCCGGCGTTCTTCCCCGACAAACCACGCGCTCTGAAACGCGTGGTTCTGCTAGGCGGCAGCAGCGCGGCCGGTGCGACGGCCAGCGGCAACGACAAGACCATTGCCGCACAGTTGGAATTGTTGCTGAACGAGGGCGGCGCCTCGCGTTTCCAGGTGCTGAACTTCGGTATGGGTGGCAACTACTCTTACGGCGAACTCACGAAGCTGATTACCGAGGTCGCCTACCTGCAGGCAGATGCCGTAATCATGCTCGACGGGTTCAACGACGCCCACTATTCGAACCTGGAACACCTGCGCGCCGGGCTGGACGCGCCGCTAATGAACTGGGCCGACTTCAGCTACCAGTACTTCGACACCATGGCGGTCCTGCGCGGCAACTTGCGGCCGCCGCCACCCATCATGACCTACGCCTACCTGCTGGTGGCGACAGCCCTCGGTAAAGCCAGTGATTCATCACTGCGCGAGCAACGGGCAGCGACATACGCCGAACTCCCGGCCCGCGCCTTGTCGAACTGGGTTGCAGAGCGCGATCCGCATTTCCAGTCGGTATTGAAGACCAACCTGGACGTTGCCGCCGGCTGGGTCGCTCGACAGGGTGGTTTGTACCTTGGCTACCTGCAGCCCCATCCCTGGGAATACAAGGACCTCAGTTGTGAGCGGGCAGCGAATACCAAGATGATGGTTGGGCGGCTTGGTCCAACCATAGACGAGGCCCGTTACGTCGAGATCATGCAGGTGGCTTTCCAGGGCTACGCCGAGGCTTACCGGGAGCTGGAGCAGTCCTATGCGGAGGAGCCACAGGTTCGCTTCATTGACCTGCGGCGCCTGTTCGCGAATGTGACAGACTGCATCTACAACGACCCGATTCACTACAACGACCGTGGCAACCGCCTGATTGCGGAACGTATGTATACGGATCTGCTGGCGGCCGGCTTCGTCGACTAGCGGCGCCCTGCCGGCGTCAAAACGATTTTTCCAGCACCGCTGGTGCCTTACGGGGAATAGCAGTGGATAACAACACGATTGATATCTGGACGATTGTCGTCAACCTCCTGGGAGGCCTGGCGATATTCCTGTTCGGCCTGGACCAGCTCACCGACATGCTCAAGGCAACAGCCGGCGCACGCATGCGCGACCTGCTTGCCCAAGTCACGACCAATCGCTTCAAAGCGGTTGCCGCCGGCGGCTTCACTACGGCCGTAATCCAGTCATCGTCCGTAACCACGGTTCTTGTCATCGGTTTCGTGTCGGCGGGCCTGATGTCCGTACAGCAATCCATTGGCGTGATCATGGGCGCCGAGATTGGCACCACGGTGACCGCGCAGATCATCGCCTTCAAGATCACAAAGTACGCGCTGATAGCCGTGATCACTGGCTTCGTCATGCAGTTTCTTTTCGAGAACGAGCGCGTGAAGCGTTACGGGACAATGGTCCTGGGCCTGGGCCTGGTGTTCTACGGCATGAACATGATGGGCGATGCGACCCGGCCGCTGCGCACCTATCAGCCCTTCATCGACCTGTTAGCGCAGATGGACAACCGAGTGCTGACAATCCTGCTGAGCGCCGGCTTCACGGCACTCATTCAGAGTTCTTCGGCCACGATAGGCGTGATTATCGTGCTCGGGAGCCAGGGCCTGATTTCCCTGGAGCAGGGTATCTCACTGGTGCTGGGCGCCAATATCGGCACCTGTATCACGGCCCTGCTGGCCACCATTGGCAAGCAGCGTGAGGCGTTACGCCCGGCCGTGATCCACCTGACATTCAATGTCGCCGGCGTGCTGCTCTGGTTCGGATTCATCGACGAACTGGCGGAGCTGGCCCGGTGGCTGTCGCCTTCCTCACAGGAGCTCTCGGGGACCCAGAAGACTGCGGCGGATATGCCCCGGCAAATTGCCAACGCGCACACAATTTTTAACGTCGGGAATACCTTGGTCTTCATCTGGTTCACCAGTACATTCGCCTGGTTTGCAAGCAAAGTCGTACCCGCAAAGCCACCGGCCGGCCCCGGCGTTATTGAACCTCGCTTTCTCAATGCAGCCCTGATCGAGACGCCCGCGCTGGCGCTGGACGCAGCGCGCATGGAGGTCGTCAGGCTGGCCGGCCACGTACTGCCGATGGTTCGAGACGCCAGCCCGGCAGTGCTATCCGGCTCGTATGCGGATCTTGACCGCCTTCACAATCGGGACAACGACGTGGATATTCTTCAGGCTGCAATCCTCAAGTATCTCGGGCAGGTGTCGCGGGGGGAGCTGACGCCAGGAGAAGCAGAGACGCTAAACGAACTACTCGCGATTTCGACCCTGTATGAAAGCATTGGCGACGTGGTAGAAACTGATCTGGTCCATGTCGGCAGGGAACGCCTCACGCACAACGTGCGGGTTAGCCGTGAGACCCAACAGGTCTTGAATAATCTGGCGAAGCAGGTGATCTGGGCCCTTGAGACCACGACCGAGGCCGTTGATAAGGGCGACCGGCAGCTGGCGTTGAAGGTGATTGATGCAAAAAGAGACGTCAACGAACTTGCAGACCGGGTGAGTGAGCGACTGGTCCAGCGGCTGGTCGCCGAGGAACCGCACCGAACATCTGCCTACCGCGCCGAGAGCCAGCTGATAGAGCACTTCAAGCGAATCTATTATTTCGCTAAACGCGTTGCCAAGATCGTGGCGGAGTCAGAAGTTGTCGGCAATCGTGAAACGCCGGCGCCGGCTGCAGAAGCCGCCTGAGTCGACGGGCGATGACTGAAGTTTTTCCGCGTGGCTTTAGCCGACGACGTCACGCACTTGCCGGCAATGACGGGAAACACGCCGCGAGTCCCGTCGGCTCATTTGTTTAACACTCAGAGAAGCTCCTGGATTTCAGCGAGCACGGTATCTGGCCAGTGAGCCGTCTTTGCGAGCACCTGGCTGGCTCTGCCCTCCAGGAATTGCCGTTCGGGGTCGGTCAAGGTTTTCGCAGTCAGCACGATCACCGGCAATTCGGTGTTCTTGCCTGCACTGCGCAAACGAGTCAGAAACTCGAAACCATCCATCACCGGCATCATCAAGTCGAGCATGACCAGGTCCGGGGCAGAATCTGCGACGCGCTCCAGGCCCTCCTGGCCATTGCAGGCTTCGATGACAGCCATACCTGCATGTTCCAGAAGGCGATGCAGCAAGTCCCTGGCGTCGGCGTCATCTTCGACAATGAGCACGCGGCCGGCACCGGTGCCCGTATATTTTTTCAGAACCTGCAGCAGCAGTTCCCGGTCCACCGGCTTGGTCAGGTAATCATCGGCTCCCAGGGCGTAGCCCATGCCCTTGTCGGTCACGATGGTGACCATCACAACCGGGATATGGCGCAATGCCTCGTCGGCCTTCAGGGCGCGTAATACCGCCCAGCCGTCGGTTCCCGGCATCATTACGTCGAGCGTGATGACATCGGGTGACAACGTTCGCGCCAGCTCGAGCCCCGTGTCACCATCCGGCGCCATCGCAACCCGGTAACCTTCTTTTTCCAGGGTCCGGCCCAGCAGCCGACGGGCATCGGCGTCGTCTTCTATGACCAGCACCAGGCTGCCATCGGTGCTCACCGCATCGCGAACCTCCACGGCCGGCTCTGTCTCCGGCTGCTCCTCTGCCACAGCTGTACGCGCTGCCTCCAGTGCGTCGACTGTTGCCGGAATGTCGATGGCAAAGACCGAGCCCTTGCCAACCTCGCTTGCAACAGAGATGTCGCCGCCCATCATTCGGCAAAAACGCCGGCTGATCGACAACCCAAGGCCAGTGCCGCCGTACTTGCGCGTGGTGGAGACATCAGCCTGCGTGAACTCGTCAAACAGACCGGTAAGCTTGTCCTCTGAAATACCGATACCGTCATCGATTACCGAAATTTTTATGCGCTCCTGGCCGTCAGCGCTATAGCGTCGGGTCCGCAAAGTGACTACCCCGTCATGGGTGAACTTGGCAGCATTCGACAACAGGTTGAACAAGGCCTGGCGAAGCTTGGTGAGATCCGCCCGCACGACGCCCAGATCGTCCGGGTAGTCGGTATCAAAGCGCAGATTGTTCTTCGCCATCAGGGGCGCAATGGTAGTCGCCGCGTCGTCCAGCATCGTCTTCAGCTCGAAACGCTCCAGGTACAGGTCCATGCGCCCTGACTCGATTTTCGACAGGTCGAGGATATCGTTGATCAGGGCCAGCAGATGCTTGCCAGCGGTGCTGATTTTCCTGAGATCATCGACGTAATCTTCACCGTCCTCTTCTTCAATCTCCTCGATCAGCATTTCGCTGTAACCGATGATGGCGTTCATCGGCGTGCGCAACTCGTGGCTCATGTTGGCGAGGAAAGACGATTTGGCCCGATTCGCGCACTCCGCGTCGTCGCGCGCGGCAGCCAGTTGGTCGGCCAGCCGCTTTTCTTCCGTGATGTCGGCACTGATGCCAACCATGCCCACGATGTGCCCCTGGCGGTCGCGCACGGGCGCCATGTTGGAACGCACGAAACGCTCTTCGCCTTCGGGCCCCGGCCCCGGCTCGACCAGGCCGGTAATCACGCGACCATCATGCATCACGGGTCGCGCGCCCTCTTCGGCCATATCGGCAAACTCGTCGCCCATCAGGTCACGCCACGTCTTGCCAATGAGCTCTTGCCAGGAACTCTTGCCGGCTGCCTCTGCCACCCGCTGGCTAGCCGCCACGAAACGGCGCTCGCGGTCCATCACATAGATATACTCGGTGGCATTCTCGAGCAAGGCGACCAGGTTACGGTTCAGTTCGGCCTGCTCACTGGTATCCCGAAAAACCACGACGGCACCAAGAATCTCGCCGCCCTCTTGAATCGGAACGCTCGAATACTCCACCTCCACAGCAGAGCCGTCTTTACGCCATAACACTTCGTCAGCAATCTGGCACCGCTTGCCAGCGGTGTAGGACCGGAACATGGGGCAATCTTCGACGGGATAGGGCGCACCGTTGGGATGCGCGTAGTGAATGAGTTGGTGGGCCGGCTGGCCGAGCAGCTCGGCGCGATCGTATCCCAGGGTCTCTGCGGCGGCGCCGTTGATGAATGTGATCAAGCCATTCGTGTCCACCCCAAAGAAACCTTCCGTCGTTGACTCCAGCAGCAGCCGGGTGCGTTCTTCGCTCTCCTTCAGCGCGCGCTCGGCCGCGTCGCGCTTGTCGGCCATTTCATTGATGACGATCGCAAGTTCGTCCTGATCGGAGCGCAGCGCGACTTTCTGCGTATAGTCGCCCTCGGCAATGGCGCGGCACACGCCGACCATATCGCGATAGCCGACGAGCAGGCGATTGAAGCTTTTGTTCAGCGAGCTGACCTCGTCGCGACCGCGCTGGTTACAGAGCACGCCAACGGTGGACGAACCCGCTGCGATCAGATCGGCGGCTTCCACTGCCTCGCCGATACGCCTGCCGGCGCGCCTGACAATCAGGAACGCGATACCGAGCATCGCCAGGATGCCAAAGGCAGACACGGCAATGATTGGCGCCAGGGTCGCGCGAAGCGGCGCAGCCAGGTCGGATTTCGGCCGGGAGACCACGACCATCCAGTTGCCGGTGGGTATGGGCACGGACGCGAAATAGTTGTTCTCACCGGTAAACGGATCTGCGGCCTGGATCAGTTGGGGCGTGTCGCTCTCGGCATAGAGCCCACCGAGAATTTCGGCATAGGGCGTGTCGGCAATCGCGAGCGTCCTGAGATCGTCGATGGCCTCTCCGCTGACGGCAATCACCCGGCCGGTGCGACTGATCAGGAACAGCTCCACGCCGGCACGCAGCCCGATGCGCTTCAGACTGGCGACGATGTCGTCGAGCGCCCGATCAACGCCGGCGATGCCGACGAAGCGGCCACCCACCACGATGGGATAGACCTGTTCCACGATCATCTTGCCCTCGTAGACGTAGGGCTCTGTGACCAGCCACTGGGGTTGTCCGGACTTCAGATACAGATCCTTGACGCCCTGGTAGTAGAGGCTGGTCTCCATGTCCACCAGGGGTTCCAGCAATACCTTGGTATTGTCTGCCTGGTCCCGATACCAATACGGCAGGAACCGCCCGCTTTCATCCAGCGCCGATGCGATGGACGCAGACTCGTAGCTGTTCCGGAAAACAGCGTCTTCGGTATCGGCGTTAGGCTCGTAGCCGAAATAGGCACCCGTGAATTCCGGGAACGCCTCGAGTACGCGACGGGCGTAAGCCGAAGACTCGACGCGGTTGCCGAACATCCCGCTTTGCTGGGCAAAGGCCATGATGCGCACGGCCATGGTGGCCCGGGTATTGCCCCGTTCGATCTCCGCACCCACCTCGGTGGCCAGCAACTGCAGGGAATCTTCCAGCGCCACGCGCTGATCGCCCAGCAGGCTGGTCGTCGCGATCGTCATCACGAGGGCCATGATCGCCGCCGACGGCAAACCAGCGTACAGCAGTATTCGGCCCGCGAGGCTATGCCGGAACGGAACCCTGGCGCCGTCAACCCTCACCGGCGCATCATTGCTGTGATGCGCATCGTTCATTTCACCAGCCGGGCAGCGGACCGGCGATGCGAACCACGGCCAGAGGCAATTTCTTTGTAGAGCTGCGCATAGGTCTCAATGGTTTTCTCGAGGCTCATGTTGGTCTTGATCCATTGCCGGCCGCGGCCGGCGAGTTCGTCCCGCAGCTTCGCATCATCCACCAGCTGCTCAAACGTATGGGCCAGGGCTTCCGGGTTGCGTTCGGTCAGCAGGTACTCGCGGCCCGCCTGGCCCAGGTCGTCGGACAGGCCGATGAAGGGCGTGATCACCACCGGTTTTCGGCAGGCCATGGCCTCGATGGCCGAATTTGGCAGGCCTTCGCGGGTCGACGCAAGCACGAAGATGTCGGCGGCGCGGATATAGTCAGCCACGTCGTCCGTCAGGTCGACAAAGTGAATTCGGTCGGGGGCGCCCGACGACGCCACCAGGCCATCCAGTTTGCGCTGGAACTCGAGATGGTGCGCTTCGAGGCCAGGCTGGCGCGGGCCGACAAACAGCAGGTGCGTATTACCGCGCCGCTCGTGCAGCCGGCTGAAGGCCTGCACGAGTATGTCATTGCCCTTGCGGGCCATGATGCCGCCCACCGCGATGATGACCAGCTCGCCCGGCTTTACACCGAAGCGATGTCGCAGGGCCTGGACCTCACTGTCGCCCTCCGCGGGCCGGAACCGAGCGAGGTCTACACCGTTCGGAATCACGTCGATGCGCCGGGTAACGCCCATGTCGAGCAAGGCCTGGCGCAACGGCTCGGTGTTGCACACGATGCCGTCGGTGGAATTGTAGATCAGCCGGAAACGGAACAGCCGCGAGTCGAAGCCCGACTTTTTGCGCATGACCTTCGAAGCCGTGGTAACCGAGTAAAGCACCCGGATGCCCAGACGCCGCAGGGCCCGGATATAGGGAACGCTGCCAATTCGGATGGTTCCCAGCAGCTGCAACACGTCGGGCCGATGCTGGGGATTTCGACAGAACTTGAGCAGCTGCCGATTGAACATCAGGCGGCGACGCCCCCCGCTCTGTTCCGGCAGCCGAACCCTGTGCACCGGGGTCCCGTTGATCATCTCCACCGGCAACATGGTGCCCTGCGCATAGTGACTCCAGCTGGTAAACACGTCGTCGGGGGTGTAATCCACCGGTGTCGCGGTACCTGTGAATACGCTCACGTCGAGCCCTTGCTCACGCAGGCCCGGCAGATAGCGCAGGTAGCGCAGCTGGGCGCCGCCGTAGGTCGGGAAGAACAGCGGCGTTGCGATGCAAAGCTTCGGGCCGGTACCGGAGGAATTCATCGCGCAAGTATACTTGCGACCCCGGTGGCACAGGCGGCTTCATCAGCCGGCCGCAGCGGCAGACAAACATGGCCTCGAGCAAGCTGACAACGTGGGTTCAGAACCTCTTGATGACAGTCCTGTCTGTCGGGACAACCCTTGTCGTTGCGGAGGTCGCGCTGCGGGTCGTGTACCCGAAGTACGAGTTCGCAGCGGAGGCCCAGTTTCAGCCGGACAGCCTGCGCATTACCACGCGCCCTGCCAACGCACGCCACACGGTGCACCATCCCGACAATGGCCGGCCGCACCTGGTCATCTACAACAATCACGGCATGCGCCAGCATCGCGATTTTTCGGCCGGTGAACTGGCAGAGACCGTAAACGTGGGCTTCTTCGGCGACTCCTACATGGAAAATCTGGGCATGCCGGGACCGTATTCGTTTACCGAACCGCTCGACTACCTGCTGAATCAGAGCGGCCGACGCTTCAACGTTCTGAATTTCGGCCAGAGCGGCTACGGCACGGATCAATCATTTCTGGCCTACCGGTACTCGGAGCTGAACGCCACGCTCGACCACGTGTTCTACGTGTTTTGCATTAATGACATACGCAACATCTACGAGAACGACCTGTTCTTTCTGGACGATGCTGACGAACTGCAACGCAACCCGGCCCTTGCCACGCCATGGTGGATCAGGCTGGTCTCGCGCCTGCACCTGACGTATTTAGTGCGGGACGGCTTCTATCGAATCTTCCCGCACAAAAATTCCTGGAAGGGATTCGACGCGCGTGTGCTCCAGGACAGACCCGCCGAAAAACATGTCCGCAAGCGCAAGCGTTCGGATCGGGCCAGGTCCATTGAAGCCAACATACTGGAAGGCAAGGAAAATACCGACGTCACGCGCGCCCTTGCCGTGTTCGAGGTGCTACTGGAACAGTGGCGTGACCTGGCCAGTGCGAACGGCGCCGAGTTTTCCATCGTGCTGCTGCCAACGGGCTATGGCGGCCTGGTCAGGGAACTCATCCCCCCAGACATACGGGTGATTGATCTGCACGCCCTGTTCGACGACAGAATTCCCGACTATCGATACGACGACTGGCGTTTCGAGAACGACCGGCACTGGGCGGAAGCGGCGAACCGCCTGGCCGCATCCATCTTTTACCGGGAGATTGCCGGACGGGTGGCCCTGGAATCGCTCGCTGAAGGCGAAATCGACCGGGCGCTGTATGCCTACTACTCGGCTTTCGACTACGGCTGGATGCCGTCGGCGGACGGCGCTGCGGAAACGGCCGCGCAGCAAGAGCTGAAGCGCATTGCCAGCAAGTACGCGGCCCTCGAAAAAGTGGCCGCTCCAGACTGACTCTGCCCGCCGCGACAGCCGCAGGCATCGCCGCACTCTCGATGCCGGGGAAAGTGCCCGGCTATTCCACCGTGCTGGCAGCCGCCACCAGGTGTGGCCGTTTCATGTTCGGCTTCAGCTTGTACTTCAGTGACTTCTTTAAGGTGGTCAGCTTCTCTCGCAGCGGATGCGGCCGATGGCTGGTGTTGAAAGTCAATGCAAAGTCGGTAGTCAGACTTGTCTGCACCTGGAAACCTTTGTCGGCCAGGTAAGCCGACAGGGAATCGGCTGACCAGCTGCGCACGTGCTGCCAGCGGTGAAAAAGCTTGCCGGAAACCGGGCACAGAATGTAACTATCCTCCAGCACCTCTTCATTAGGCGTGGTGAAGACGACGATGCCGCCTGGCCGCAGCAATTTCTTCACGTTAGCCAGGAGCTCATTCAGCTGCTCGTCGTAGAGATGTTCGATGACTTCGATGATCACGACAGCATCAAATGTGCCTGCCTTGTCGTCGAGCTTGTCGGGCTCAAAAGCACCGATGAAGTTGTCCCGGCCCCGGAAGCGCCGGGTTACACCCTCTATGGTGGCCGGCGAAAAATCGAGGCCGGCCACCTCGAGCCGCGTCTCCAGGAGTCTTTCCATCAGGTTGCCGGGGCCACAACCGTAGTCGAGGATCCTGCCCTGCTGCGGCAGGAAAGGCAGCAACTGCTCGATAATCTCTCTACCGAATCGAAAGGCGAAAAATTGCTCGGGGACCCGTGACTCGTAGTCCCAAAAGGTTTTCACCATTTCGGGCGTCCATTCGAGCAGCTCAAAATTCTTCACGGTGGATCTCTTGGGGCAAGCGGCCCGGTACAGGCCGCCTGGTCAGCTCAGACACTATTCTGCTTGGCCGAGACAATATCATCCAGATAATCCAGGTACTCCCGGCTGATGTGCTGCACCGAGAAACGGGCCGCGCGTTCCCGCAAGTCATGCGCCGACGCCGATTCCGCCAGGGTGTTATCCAGGGCGTCGGCCAGGGCCTCCGCGTCCTGCATCGGCACCAGCCTGCCCACCTGGCCACCGTGGAGTATCTCCGCGGAACCACCCGGGCAGTCGGTGCTGACCACCGGGCACCCGCAGGCCAGCGCCTGGATCAACACGCCCGGCAGGCCCTCGTAGATAGACGACAAGGCGAAGACGGCCGCCCTGGACATGTATCGATAAGGATTCTCTGCGAATCCCGGCAAGGCGACATGGTCCTCAACGCCAAGCTCCCGGGCGAGGGATTCCAGCGCCGGCCGGAGCCTGCCCTCACCCAGGATTACCAGCCGTGCGCGACGCCTGGCGTTCAGGATCGCAAAGGCGCGCAGCAGCGTGGCGAAGTCTTTTTGCAGAATCAGGCGGCCGACACCCAGGACAACCGGCGGCGCACCGGGCTGGAACCATGGGTGATCAAGGGCTTCGGCTGCCATCTCGCGCAATTTCTCGTCCACCACCGGGTTGTAGATGGTGCGGATGGCGCTGCGTTCGAGGCGGGTATTCGCTGCCAGGTCGTCGGCAACGCTGTTCGACACCACG